>PAIY01000048.1 GCA_002704825.1 Phycisphaeraceae bacterium | reverse complement strand
GCCCGTGGCAGCGGCCTGCATCGGTTGCAGACCACCTTCCAGATCGATGATGGATAGACGTGTGTGACCAAACGCACACGGTCCGACCACGCGAATCTGCTCGCCATCGGGCCCGCGGTGTCGGACATAATCCAAGAGATGATGGACGTCCTTGTCAGAAGAACGCTGGTCATCAAATCGGAGAATGCCTGCAATGCCACACATGGTTTGAAGGAGGGATTAGTGATTTGGGATTAGGGATTAGGGTGAAGACAGAAAGAACATTGCGATCAAATGACTTTTTGCCTTGCCCTAATTCCTAATCACCAATCCCTAATCCCTGAATCTCATCCTTTCACCGCATCGGCTTTGATGGACGGGGCCAGACGCAGGTGCAATTCCTGGAGCTGTGCCGGGTCGACTTCCGACGGTGCCATGGTCATCAGGTCCACGCCGTTTTGGGTCTTGGGGAAGGCGATGACGTCGCGGATGTTGGTGGTGTTTTCCAGGTGCATGACCGTGCGGTCTAAGCCCAGCGCGATACCACCGTGTGGCGGCGCACCAAAACGAAGTGCATCAAGCAGGAAGCCGAACTTGACCTTGGCATCTTCCTCGCTGATCCCCAGCAGGCTGAAGACCTTGGATTGGGTGTTCTTGTCGTGAATACGGATCGAGCCACCGCCGACTTCCGAGCCGTTGAGAATGATGTCATAGGCAAGTGAGCGAACCTTTGCCGGATCACTGTCAAGCAGATGCATGTCTTCGGGGTTCGGTGCAGTGAAAGGGTGATGCAGTGAATCGTAGCGGTTTTCGTCTTCGTTGAATTCGACCAGCGGGAAGTCAACGACCCACAGCCATTCCCATTGACCGGGCTTGATCATGTCCAACTGGTGAGCGATTTTGACGCGGAGTTCACCGAGCACGCGATGGACGACGGTGGACTTCTTGTCCACGCCGAAGCAGATCAGGTCGCCGTCTTGCGCTTCCATCTTGGCGATGAGTTCATCTGTGATGGGTTCGAGGAACTTGGCGATACCGGTCGCCAGCTTGCCGCCTTCGACCTTGGTGACAGGCAGGCCACCAGCGCCGAACTGCTTAACCCATTCTGCCAATGCGTCGGTTTCCTTACGGCTCATGCTCGCACCACCGGGGACGCGGATGGCTTTGACCAGACCACCATCAGCGATTGCGCCTTTGAAAACTTTAAAGTCGGTCTTTTCGGCCAGGTCGGAGATGTTGATCAACTCCATACCGAAGCGAAGGTCAGGACGATCCGAACCAAAACGGTCCATGGCTTCGGCATAGGGCATCCGCTTGAGCTTGGGCACGTCGACATCCAGAATGTCTTTCCAGAGTTTGCGACACAGGTTTTCGATGCAGTCCATCACGTCGTCCTGATTGACGAAGGACATTTCAACGTCCAGCTGCGTGAACTCGGCCTGTCGGTCTGCACGCGGGTCTTCATCGCGGAAGCAGCGGGCGATCTGGAAATAGCGTTCCATGCCAGCCACCATGAGAATCTGCTTGAACAACTGCGGACTTTGCGGCAGGGCGTAGAAGCTGGATTCCTGCAAACGCGAAGGAACCAAGAAGTCACGTGCACCTTCGGGTGTGCTCTTGCAGAGGAAGGGCGTTTCGATTTCCAGAAATTCGTTTTCGTCAAAGTAGTCACGCATGAGCTTGGTCACGCGGTGACGGGTCTTGAGGATTTTCTGCATGCGCTGCTGACGCAGGTCGATGAAGCGATAACGCAGACGGGTTTCCTCGCCGACCTTCGGCGCTTCGTCGGGGGTGAAAGGCGGGGTGTCGACCTTGTTGAGAATCTCCAGTTCGGAGGCTTCAATTTCGATGTCACCGGTCGCCAGTTTGGGGTTGGCCATGCCTTCTTCACGGGCGATGCAGGTCCCCTTGACCCAGATCACGTCTTCATTACGCAGACGGTCGGCATTGGCGTGAAGCTTTTCGTCGGAGGGACGGAAAACCAGTTGTGTAATGCCCTTGCGGTCACGGATGTCGATGAAGATCACCCCGCCGTGGTCGCGGTACTTGTTGACCCAACCCGCCAGGGCGACGGTCTGGTTAACGTGTTCGGAGCGCAATTCCCCGCAGTGGTGCGTGCGTGCCTGCATATGTGTGTATTCCTTCACAGGTGTTATTCAAAATTCACAGTTTCAAAGAGCGACAATGATAACAGGTCGAAATGGGTATTTCGAATCAGCACGATGGAATATGAAAACAGAAATGGGTTATGATGCTCAACATGCTGCTGATCGGTTCGACATCGATTCTTGGTTACCACATGGTCAAACTCGGCGACAAGCGTGTCGTGCCGGTCTGTCATGTGAATTCTGACGCCTGGGCGCGTGGGTCAGTCCGGGTGGATCTGGATAATCCCGGTGCTTTGGGTGCGGTGGTCAAAGCCTATGGTCCGCAGCCGCTGGTCTACGCCCATGCGGTTTGCAATGTCAATAAGTGTGAACAAAATGCAGACTGGGCATGGGAAGTCAACGTTGAGAATCTGCGACGATTTCTCGAAAACCTGCCTGCGGATCGACGGCTGGTCTATCTCTCGTCGGATCATGTTTTCGGGCAGGGCGGTTTCTGCGATGAATTGACCCTGCCTCAACCCATCAGTGTTTACGGCCAGACCCGTATCGCAGCAGAGAAGCTGGTTCTTGCACGCCCCAACAGCATGGTGATCCGTACATCATTGGCATTGGGCGATTCGCATGACGGGTGCAGCGGTCATTGGAATTGGCTCAAACACCGATTGGGCAAGGATCTGCCTGTGACGATCATCACCGATGAAGCCCGCACCACCATCTGGGCGCCGGAGGCTGCCTGGCGGATCATGAAACTGGCCAATAGTCGCGTCAACGGCATGGTGCATCTGTCCAACGGTTTTTACATCTCACGTGAACAGTTGGCCATCGAACTCTGTGAGATCGGGATGCTGGGCAAGCAACTCAAGTACGATCAGCGTGCCAACCAGACCTACCCTCATTTGGGGCAGGTCCAGTTGGTCAGTCGCCGACATGAAGGCCGTCTGTTGATCAACCCCTTGAAACAGTTGGCACTTCACGTTCAATCGCAATGTCCCATCATTTGATGGAATCTTTTTTAAATCGTGATGCTTCTGCCCGGAAAGGGTGTTGGTGGGTTAGTCGGGTAAACTCGGGGCTGCGCCTTGCGCATACTCGTAACGGTGATACAGCTTCTTGAGCGGTTTGGGGACCGTTTCAAAGCATTGGGGGCAAATCTTGTCCGTGCGTGGCACGCGACTGCGCGTTTTGTTCATCGAATAACAGACTTCCTGCAAAACCCTGCCACACGATTGGCAGCAGTGGTTGGGGATATTCATGCATGAGGTGCGGGTCATGTCTTTCTCCGTATATCCATCACACGCAATGACAGCCTGGGGCAGCAAAAATGCCATGGCCCGGTCGTCCGTGTGAAGGCGTTGACTCAATCCTTCGAGTCAACCTGTTTTTACTTGTCAGTCAATCCATGGTCTGGCGGGTTGGTTAAGCCTGATCGTCCTGACGGACATGGGGGGCAGGCTTGCCAGCATTGGCTTCCGTATGGGTAATATACCTGATACCGGGGTGGGATGGCAACCGTATATTACTAAATGGTAACATTCGGCCAAGGGGCTTGGTTGCAAAGAAATTTCATCTTTTAAGTAATTTTGTGATCACAGCACTTGGATTCTCAGCACCGCAGACCACGCTACTCACCGCGATCCCCTGAACACCGGCATCAACCAACTCCGGCAAGTTCTCCGGGGTGATCCCGCCAATGGCCAGATGCGGGAGCTTATCCCACTGTCGATATTCACGCAGATAGTCCGGCCCGACGATCACCGGCTTGTGCTTGGTCGTGGTGGGGAACATCGGGCCAATCCCGCAGTAATCCGCACCATCAATATGGGCTTGTTTGGCTTGTGACAGTTCACTGGTACTCACGCCAATGAGCAGTTGCTGACCCACTAACTTGCGAACTTCATTGCAAGGTAAATCACCTTGCCCAAGATGTACGCCATCGGCACCGGCAAGCATTGCGACATCAGGACGATCGTTGATGATCACACTCACACCCGATTGGTGACATTGCTCGACGAGCCAACGCGCGCGGTCCAGCAGCTCGCCGCCTTCCAGTGACTTCTCACGCAACTGGATGCAGTCACCACCGCCGTCGATCACGGCCTTGACAACCGACTGCCAATCTCCGTTGGGGCAGAGGCTTTCGCTGATCAGAACGCAGAGTTGCCATTGCTTGCGCACAGACATGCTCAGGCGTTGGGTGAGTTGCTGCTCAATGGTGTAACCACGGTAACGCAGTTGCTCAATCATCGCAGGCACCTGACAGTTCGGCAGCGTCTTGGCATACTCCTCCATCGCCCGCAGCGCTTCGGACAGTCGCTTGCCCGCAGCAACCACCACGTCATTCACTGATGCCCGCGCCGTCTCCGTCGGTAACGTGATCTGCGTCCCCACATCATTGGGCGTATCCCGATACAACGGCAATTGCACGGGGATCGCCTTGACTGCCATCGCAAAATCATGTCGCAGTGATTTGATTGACTCGGATAACACAGCATCATCCAGCAGAAACCGCGCAGCTTCCTCCATCACACGCATCGCTTCACGCGCACGGTTGCAATTGGCATCAATGATTCGAGCGACGGGTTTCATGACTTGGACTTTCAAACATGAATGTCTTAACCACAGAGACACGGAAATTGTTTTTCGTCACTCCCGCGCGGGCGGGAGTCCAGTGATATCTGCAAGCGTCAACTGCATACCACTGGATTCCCGCCTGCGCGGGAATGACGGATAATATCCTCACAGTGTCTTACTCCGTGTCTCGGTAACTCTGTGGTTCAAGTCATAGAGACCAATCTGCCTCACTCCGCAGCGGCCTCTGCACCTTCCGGCGGTTCACCCAACTGCTGTGATTTTTTGTGGCCGTAGATCAGATACAGGTTGCGGACATAGATAAACCAACCTGTTGCCTGCCCCAGAACACCGACGACGTCCTTGCGCCAGATGAAGTAGGTGATGAGCATCGACGCACCAATCAGACTCATCCACCAGAACGCAGTCGGCACCACGGATCGCTTGGACTTCTCGCTGGCAATCCACTGCACGATCATTCGCCCGGTGAACAGCACCTGACCCAGTAAACCAATGCCAACCCAGACCAGGCCAAACGGCGTGGTGATGTTGAAGATGGTCTTCATCCAACTGCGATCCGCATTGTCATCGACTATCAACTGCGTGAATGCATCGGGGGAAAGCTGTTCAATGCGACCATCACGATAGGTCACCTGATATTGATTGGTACCCGCATCACTGGTGATGATCATTACTTTCTTGACCGTTGATAACTCCGGCTGAATGTGAATTTCCGTACCTTCGGAGACCGGGGTAGCAGCGAGGACGAGACTTAGCAAAACAACCTGAATCATTGCCCATCCCCAGCAACAGTCGCGTCGAACGCTGCGGGATTGCGGTAACGCTTGAGCATCCAACGCATCGCAAAGCAGTCCACCAAACCGACAAACGCGCGGTTCATCACGCCATACTTGGCAACACCGGCATGACGCTGACGGTGATTGACAGGCACCTCCACGATCCTGGCGCCGAGCATCAGCGAGTAAACCGGGATGAAGCGATGCATACCCTTGAACAGCAACGGCAATTGCTTGGCAAATTCGGCTTTGATCAAGCGGCTTGAGCAACCCGTATCACGAACCGTGTCCTTGAGAATCAACCTGCGGGCTGTGCGACCCACCCATGATGTGCAACGGCGGACAATGTTGTCATTGCGGTTGCGGCTGCGGTCACCCTGAACCAGATCAACGTTCCCCTTGCACATCTCAGCGTACATGTTGGGAATGTCGGCAGGGTCGTTCTGGAGGTCGGCGTCGAGCATGGCAATGTACTTGCCGGAGGCAAACTGGATACCCGCGTACATGGCGGCACTCTGCCCCTGAGCCTTGTCGCGATGCAATGCCTTGACCCACGGGTAAACTTTGGCGGCAGCTTGAAGCTTGGCCAACGTGGTATCCGTCGAACCATCGTCAACGACGATCATCTCAAGGCTGATGTCTTTGTCCGCAATGGCCTTCTTGACCTCCTCGACGAGCAGGTCAATGTTCTCCTCCTCGTTGAGGGCAGGAATAACGATACTGATTTCCGGTTGCTCGGGCATGAGAGCGTGGTTTCCTTACTGGTTTGTGGCATTCGAAGGCGAAGTTGTATCAGCAATATCGTATCGCCACAACCTCAAGCGGGCATCTCGCAGGACATTAAGCGGGTGAATGTCAGGATGATCAATGCGTAAATCCATCGGCCCGATGAGGACGACATACTTGCCCGGGCGCTCGCTTTGCAAGGTCTGCAAGGCTCCGCCAAGCTGTGAATACTTGATCTGGGGCACGCTTCGTTGCAGGTAAAACAGCACACGTGGATCAGGCGACTGCGGCTCGACATCACGCTCAAGCCACAATAGCGAGGCATTATTCAGGTGATTGGACAGCTTGATCACATCCTCCCGACCGGCATAGCTGGCGGCTTCGGTGCGTGTGATCGGTGCCATCACCACCGTGGCAACGGCGATACACCACAAGCTCCAGCAAACCAATGCCCGCGCAGGACGGTGATTGATCACCCCCGGTAGCGATAAAATCCATAAACCAATCAAGCACAGCAACAGCGCCCCGATGATCTTGCCGGGGATCGCCATCGCCAGACTCGCTGGCAAAAATCCGGCTTGAACCATCGCTTGCTGATTCGCCAAACACCAGGGCACAATCAGGGATAAGGCCAGAAACACACATGCCTGGGGCCAACGCAGCCAACGCCATGTCCGCGGTGCATGGTCACCCTTGCACAGATCCCCCAGGTGGTTAAACAACTGACCCACCGCCAGACACACCGGGGGCAATAGCAGCACCAACTCACTGAGTTTGGTCGGCGTGGGCATCGGCAAGACAAGCAGGATCACACCCAGTGACCAACTGCTGGCAAGCCACAAGCTGATCCGACGCATCCCCTTGGTCGACCGGCTGAACGGCTGGGCAATCACCGCTAAAATCCACATCAGCCATGGTGCAAAGGCAAGCACCAGCCAACCGCCGCGTTTAATGGATTGCTCCCAGAGAAAGCCCGGCTCAAGCTGTTTAACGGAGATGATGCTCGCTAACCAGTGTTCCCAGACCTGTTGGTTGTGCTCATGGGCATACATCAACCACGGGACCACCAGCAGCAGGGCAATGAGCAATGAAGCAAGCAAGCCAATGAGATGACTCACACGATCCGGGCAAAGCAGAATCAGCAGGAAGATCGGTGCGACAATCGTTGCCAACGTGATCGGCCCAGCGGTCAGCGTCGCAGCACCAAGTGCAATCCCGCAGATAATCCAGCCGATAAACTGTCGTTCGGTCGACGGCATCGGACGCAGGGGGCGGATGGCCCAGAGACTCGTGGCAATGGCAAGCATGCCCCAACCCGCCTGGATCATGGCAGGCGTTGCCGTCCGGGCGTAGTAGATGAACACCGGGTTGGCAGCAAAGACCAGCATGCTCAACATCGCGGTCCGATGCCGCCCCAGTGAATAGCCCGCCCAATACACGCAGATGATCGCGATCATCGCAAAGAACACCGAACAGAATCGCGCTCGCAGCGTCAACTGACCGGGCGTAATGTGCAGGGGGTCCATCGACATCAGCCAAACCATATGC
Source organism: Phycisphaeraceae bacterium (assembly GCA_002704825.1). Lineage (GTDB taxonomy): Bacteria > Planctomycetota > Phycisphaerae > Phycisphaerales > Phycisphaeraceae > UBA7800. Next base: position 26,366 of record PAIY01000048.1, on the reverse strand, counting down.
GTCCACGTCAGACCCGGTGGTTCACTCAAAGCCGGTTCACCATTTTCATGGGGGATGAGGCATTCGAGTGAAAACCCGCGTTGGTCGCTGAGTATGTCATAGCGTTGCCAGGTCTGCAGTGATCGCAGCAGGTACGAGGCTTCACTGGGATTGACCACATCCGGTTGCCCGAGATTGATCAGCAGGATCGGCAGGCAGGTTAGCAGCAACAACACAAACAGCAGAACATTTCGCCATGCATTGGTTTTACGCGGTTCGCTTAGGGCGTTGGTCGACTGCGGACTTTTACCGTTGCCGTTCCCATTGCCTTTGGATTTGCTTGACGATTTGTTGGAAGTTGGCGGCGATGATTTGGGTGACTTGCTGGCCGATTCCCTGGGCGCACGCGGTGTGAGTTCGTCTGGTGTGGTGGCCAGCTCGTACGTCCCGGAGGATGGATTGGAACGTTGTGGCTTCACTATTTGGCTCTCTCGTCCCGCGAAATACGATCATAATCGACCGGTGGCTGGTTTACGTTTAGACCTTGGCACCGCGACGCAGCAGGGCATGTTCAAGCAGTCGCATGTGATCCTTGACGCGATTGCGGCGGTCATCGTCCATTTCCCGGTGTCCGAATCGAATCTCGTAGAAAATCTCAGTCAGCGAAATCACCGGGTTAAAACGATTGGGATTGGATCGGGCCAATTCACGTGAGAAGTCCAACGGACTCTGCCAGATGGGGCGGATATAGCCGTTGCGTTCGAGCATCTCCAGCATGTTCAGATACCACTTCAGACGCTTGGCCAAAGCCTTGCGGTCTTTACGGGATAGACGCTGTAGTTGCAACGCGGTCAGACGGCGTTTCTGGACAACAATGGTGTGAATCAAGCTGGCAACACCCAGAATGATCAGGAAGATGATCACACCCATGATCGAGTAGCTGAGTTTGTTGAGCTTCAACGTGTCAGGCAGGTTCTTGACCCACTCGATGATCTTGGTGATGTGTTTGTTGGGGGTGCGCGTTACGGCTTTGAGCGTGTGCGTCGCACCACTGACCATCTGCTTCTGACGCTTGGCATCGTACGAAACGACCGTGTCGACCCACATGAATTCCATGTACTCATAAAACTCACGCAACGGATCAAACACGCCACGGTTCTGGGAGTGCTCTGCCACCACGCGATCCGGTGGCGTGGCATCGTAGACGCTCCATACATCGGGGGCCAGTTCCACTTCCGTCCAGGCATGGGCATGAATCGGGCGGGCGACATAGTAGCCACCAAAGCGGTTGTACTCGCTGACACGATAGCCGGTGATCACACGGGCGCGGATGTCGATGGATCGAAGCATCGCTGCCAAACCGGCTGCAAACAGTTCGCAGTGACCGGCTTTGGACGTGAACAAAAAGCCGGTGATCGGTTCGCGGTCTTTGGACAGGTCCACCGCATCAAGCTGGTAGGCGAAGTTTTCCTTCAGATACGTCGAAAGGAAGCTGACGACTTTCTGCTTCTCTTCGTCAGAAAGGTTGCGGCCGTTGACCTTGTTGCCAAAACCGTTGTTCTTGAGAATCTGACGGGTGTAGTTGGCAATGACCAGTTTCTGACGACGGTCTTTCCACTGCAGTGCATAGTTTTCTTCGTTAAAGCGGGATCGGTTGTAACGTCCACTCTGTGTGACCTGGCCTGATGAGGTGTCGATCTGCGGGTAGGTTTCGTAGAACTTGGCGTCCGGTGAAACCGGTGCCTGGATCGTGTAATGCAGGGCACCACGGAAGGACTTGGCAGTGTTGAACTGGTGATCCAGAATGTTGAACTTGATCTGCTGCTTGGCCAGATCCGGGCTGTCGAAAAAGACCGTGGGCTTGTCTTCAAAGGAGAAGAGGTTCGAGGCGTCCGAACCACCACGCTGAGTAATCTCCAGTTGGTAGACTTCGCCGTAGCTGCCTTCGGTCGCCAGTTGGGCGGGGACAGTGACATCGCGGTCATACTCACCGAGATTCGAGCGTGTCCAGTTGTGGGAGGTGCTCGAATATTCGTCCATGGTCGCACCCCGTAACAGGAACGAGAAGTCCGGATCACTGTTACTCACGGACTTGCCGTTTTTCTTGACTTTGACATACAAAGCAGGTGTCAGCGGCCCGGAGTTGATCGGCTTGCCATCGAGGGTGATGGAGGTGTTGAAGCCTGCACCATTGGATTGCCCATAGCCTTGCCCGAGATTGGGATTAAGCTGGGATTGACCGGATCGCGGGATGACCAGGAACACGAAAAACGCCACGAAGCAGCAACCTGCACCAATACCCATGGCAACGCTGCGGAACTGCCATTTATGCCCGCGACAGGCAACGGCCTTGGGGCGGGGCAGATCCACATGAGCCGGGGCGGCAATGCGATTGGCTTCAAGGACCAGGTCACTGGTTGCCTTGAGATGGAATAGCAACAGCGTGAACAAGGCCAGCACGCAGTACGCAGCCAGCAGCACGCCGAAGATCATCGACACCGTCAACACACTGGCACCGATCATCTGCATCAGACTGAGCACCAGGATTTCGCCATACTCTCGGTTGGTCTTTTTCGCGTAAAGCAGCAGGATTTGCAGCCACATGGTGAAGTGACCCATCGCGCCGATGATCTGCCCGTGTTGCCACCACAGATCAAAAAGCAGCCAGGCGACCGCCATGACGGCACCGGGGAGGATGATCCATTGGGGTAACGGTTTACCCGTCGGACCTTCCACCACGTACCAGCTCAAAGCGCCCAAAGCGCCTGCGATCAGCAGCATGCCCGGGTTGGGCTCTGCCATGCAGAATGCGACGATCCCCAAAAGGACCTGTGCAAAAACCAGTCGTCGGAAAAGGTAGATCACACCCATGGGCTATGCACCAACCTTTCCGATTTCCTCGCGTTTGGACAGCACGGTCACCTGCTTGTTGAGCACGCTCGCTGAGCCGTCTTCAAACTCAAGGACGAAGGATTGCATTTCGTCAGCACGGAGTACCTGTGTCTGCGGGCCAGCCGGGACGTTGCCATGTTCTGAGCATTGGATGACCACCGAGGGGACCATGCTGATGGAACTTGTTGAGGTCAGTGAGTTGTCCAGGTATTTAAGGTCCAACTGCGATAACGCTTCGAGCATGCGGGTTCGATGAGGCAACGAGTGATGCACCGGGAAGGGCACCGAGGGCACACCGATGACACTCATGCCGATCTGGTAGCCGTGGAGGTACGCATCGCAGGCCATGGATGCCGCCAGACAGATGCAGCGTTCGTGAAGCATCGCCTGTTGCTGAGCCAGTGAGAGTTGTTTTTTCTTCTTGCCTTTGCCGAAGAGTCCGCCGAGCATGCCACCGGATTCACCTTCGCCAGCAAGTTTGGATTCGTCGAAAGTCAGGTCCAGCACCATGGTGATCTTCGGTGGGCTGGGTTGGGTCATTTCACGGCTGATGAGTTTGCCTGCACGGGCGGTGCGTTTCCAGTCAACCACCTTGAGGCTGTCACCTGCACGGTATTCGCGAAGACCGAAGAATTCTTCATTGCCACCGGCTTTTTCGAGTTTCTTGCGACCATGCGGGTCGGCATCACTCAGACGATAAAGCACGTGCCGATTGATGCGGAAGAGTTGCGGGTAAACGAGCATCTGCGAGGTCTGCTCAAATTCGAGCATCCGACGGATCACGCCAAAGGGGAAGGAGGTGTAAACCTGGATTTTCTCAAACCGCAGTGCACCACGTCGGATCGGCCAGCAGGGGGCCTCAGCCTGAACGCGCTGGTTGGGGCCAAGATGCAACACCCAACCGTGGGGCAGGCCTTTGAGCTTGATCGGGTCATCGACCAGCGGGCCGGACTTTCTCCAGCCACTGCTGCCACGTCCCCAAGTCTCGCGCACCACCAGTGAGAACACCGGCATGAAGCGTTTGTGATTGACGATCTGGTATCGGATGGCGGTCGATTCACCGGCTACGCCATGACTGGGCAAAATGCGTTGGACAGTTATGCCGCGCATCATCTGCCAACTGACGATTGTGGAGATGCAAAGCGCACCGATCATCAAGCCAAAGGCACCGTAAAGCAGGGGGGAATTGGTATAGAGTGCGACCGATAGGATCAGCAGTGAGACGATGATGAACATCATCCCGCCGGACCCGAACTGGATACGGCTTTTGGGTGGCCTGTAGCTGTAACGCTGATGATGCATTCGACGAAACCTTTACCCGTTTACTGACCCATGAATCGATCTTTGAGTTGCAACGATTCCTTGAGAATGTCCCCCGGTGGTGGCGGTCCGGCTGCTCCCTTTTTCATCATAACCAAAAGTCGCTTCTTCGCCGATGGCAACTTGATGGTTTGCCAGAGATTCCGATGCTTGGGTGCGGTGATGAGAATCCCAAGATCATACTCCTGGAAGCTGCCTGCGCCCATTGCTGAGATGTCCAGCGTAAAGTCACCATTGCCGTCACTGACGACTGTCCCCAGTCGCTTAGGGGAGATGGATGAGGGATCAAGCGTTAATTCGATGGTCGCCCCCGCCAATGGTTCTTCCTGCATTCTTGGGTCGTTGACATTGACCGGCGTGATCAACTGCTCAGAGCCCACCACAACACGTCCCTGAAGTTGATAGGGGCTGCAACCACCCAAGGTGATCCCCACAAGCAACAGGACAAGTGACATCGCCAGCTTCCGATGAGCTTTCAGTGGATTCATGATGCATGAAACTTGACTGGGCATGGTCACTCTTGTTTGGTCTTCTCGTCGTCTTGCGTTTCTGTTGTGTCGATAGCCTGCTCAGCCGCGTCATCTGATTCGACTTGTTCGTCCGACGGCGTTTGGGCTTCGTCTACTTCATCCGCTACTTGAGCCTGCTCGGTCACCGTTTCGTCATTTTCCGCAGGTGGTGTCTGTTCTTGTTCGGCGTCCTGCTCGTTGGCTTCTTCCTTTTGATCGGAGATCGCCTTGCCGTCTTCGCCCAGTTCGTCCTTGGCCGGGATCAGGGATCGCGGCTTGGGCGGGCGGAGTTCACCAGCATTGGGAAGGTCCTTAAGCGTTGCAAGGCCAAATACTTCCAGGAACTGCTTGGTCGTCCCGTAAAGCATCGGTCGGCCGATTTCCTCAGCACGGCCGACGATCTTGACCAGATGACGTTCCATCAGACTTCGCACGGTTTCACCACTGGAAACACCGCGGATGGCTTCGATCTCAGCACGCAGGATCGGCTGCTTATAGGCGATAATGGCTAACGTCTCCATTGCCGCTGCCGTGAGTTTGTTGCTCTGACGGGACTTATGCAGATTCGCCAACACCTGTGCATACTTGGGTAACGTCACAATCTGATACCCGCCGGCAAGCTGCTCGATGCGGAAGCTGCGGTTGGATTCGTCGTATACCTTGTTGAGTTGGTCGATGGCTTCGCGGATGGGCTTGGCTGCAACACCGCCGAGAATTTCGGTGAGTTTGGCCACACTGATCGCCCGGTCCGTGGTCATCAGGGCCGCTTCCACGCGCAGATCCAGATCCTCGGGAACCGGGACCTCTTTCTTCGGAGCAGCCGACATTTTCTCGTCAGCATCCGGGGTTTCCGAGGCGTCCGGGGTTCCCTGAGATTCGGCTTCTTCCCCGGGTGTGGGGGATTGAGATTCAGACGCCTCCTGTTCCGGCTGCTCGTCGCTCTGCTCGCTGACTTGGGCGTCCTGGACTTCCGAGTCTTCAGAGACTTCCGGGGCTTCCGGTTTGGAGGGCGGAGTTTGTTCTGTCATGGCAGTATTGTAAGTCAAACAAACGCTTCCTGCATGCAGAAAGCAGGGATTTGTGATGAGTGATTTGGGATTAGGGGGAGTGCTTCAAGGCGTGTTGAAGCAGGAGTTTTAAATGCTTGAAGATTAATGCAGATTACTTGAAACTGCAGTGATGGCAGTTTTTTGTCTTGCCCTGATCCCCAATCACAAATCCCTAATCCCTATATCCCTTGATCATCAATCACGGCATCTGAACACGGAAAACGCTCAAGGTCCACAAGTAACGCGAACGCTTGGCTTCAAAACTTACCGCACCCTGTTCGCAGAGCTTGGTCAGTTCGTCAATCACGTCCGTCAGTTCCTTGGAAAAGGGAATCCGAAACGCACCGAGTTCTTCGATCTTTTGACCGAGATATTCGTTGGCACCATCGAGAATCCGTTGGACATTCGACAGGCTTGATGTGGCAAAGTACAGAACTCCACCGGGGTTAAGGTGGTTCTTGACGTTCTGGAACATGCGGATTACCACGTTGGCACCATCTTCACCGCCAGTGGGGACATCCTTGGGATACCAACCGGCAGCACGACCGGGAAGCTCAGCAATGCCCGAAACGTCGTTGACGATCACATCAAACTTCTGATCTGCAATCGGGGCAAACAAGTCACCACAGTGAACCGTCACCTTGTCCTCAAGACCGTGACGCTTGACATTCTCCGCAGCGATCTGGGCAGCACGGGGGACAACGTCCACCGCGGTCACTTTTGCTGCACCATGCTTGGCGAGAAAAATGGCCAACGGGCCGCAGCCACATCCAAGATCCAGCACGTCCTTGCCTTCGATTCCCTCAATGGTCTGGGCAATGCGGCTGGTCGTCAGATTGGGGCAGAAAACTTCGCTGCTGGTTTGCAGTTCCAGTTCCAGATCACCAATCTGAAAGGTTTGAACTTGGTCCGACATAAAAATTACTCCAGGGTCTGATATTGAGATTGTAGATGGTACCCGCAATTGACCGGCAGGCCAACTCAGCGGTACACATCAGACCCACATTGTAACGCATTGATTCAGTTGATGGGCTCAAGTGACACCGAAAGTGGCGAGATCACAACGGTTTGATTGCCCTGACCCTCGGGTAGATCAGGCACGTAAACACTCGTGTAAGCCACCTGCCCATCGGGCAGTGTCGCAGAAAGGTCATACAAACCCGAAAAAACACGTGTCATCACGCTGCCCCGCATGTCGGTTTTCAGTTCGCCGCGTGAAATCCACGTGTCAGTAAACATCTCATCGACCACACTGCCCGCTCGAGTCATCTGACCCCGAGCATCCGTCAGTGGCAGCCTTGGAGGAGATGTCATTTCATCCGCACTTGGTAAGGCAATGTAAATCCCTTTCACAGCCGGATGTGAATAGAGCATGATCAAAGCCGTCCGCACCGCCTCCAATGAACAGTCCGAGGCAAAACTCAGGTTCGTCACCATGATCGGCACGTTCAAACTGGCTAACCAATCCAGGCCGCTTTGGAGTTTGTGCGGATCGACATCTGCAGGAATATGCACGCCAATGGACCATTGCTCCACGGGGACGAACGCATTTTTCAGTTCGCTCATCCGGGCCACCGCCTGTTTCACACGCATGGGGTTGAGCACATCATCCATCTGCACCGCCATCGGAACCTCTGGGCAGACGGCAGTGGCCTGTTCATACATCCGGCGGAGCATCACCGTGCTTAGCTGCTGCTCAACAAAATGATGTCCCAACGCATGACCGTAGAGATCAATCGCGCTGACACGCGTGCCGAATTGGTTGAGAATCTGGCGTTGATGCAGTTCCAGTGATGCCATCAGGTCACGGCGCCCGAGGATGGAAACCCACTCGGTCTGGTGGTTGAGATTTGCAGAGAACACGCTGCCGTAGCGGACGCGCATGCCCAGTTCGTTGGCCCAGTTCAGCCAGTATTTGATCCGACCCGTATCGCCTAACCCCATCTCCGGCTCGAGATGATCCCACCGCCCGATGTCACCTAGATTCACACTGTTGAACACCCGAAACAGCGGAGCGGAGAGATTCTGACTTACCAGAATATCCAAAGGCAATTGGTCAGGACTCACCGTGAGTCCCAGCGGCATGGCATGACGACGCTGGGTGATTTTGACGTTGACCCCAGGCAGGGGCGTCTGCCCTTGATCGAGCACAATCACCTTCAGATTCTCACGCCGTATCTGGTCGATCCGACTATGCGCTTCACGTTCCCATGCAGGCATGGATTGGGCTTTGACTGAATATGAAGTCAGCGTAAGTAACATCAGTGCGCACAAGCGCATTGCCGTGCCGCGATGCAACTGGAACACATGCTGCTTCATGACGCGCCAGATGGCACTGGGTTTCGTCATTCCCGCGAAGGCGGGAATCCAGTGGCATGCACTTGACGCTTGCAGGTTCCACTGGACTCCCGCCTTCGCGGGAGTGACGGATGGTGGATAGTGCTGATGCAAGCACTGCACTTTGGGTATGAAATGGTGTTGAAATGTCAGTTGTTTGTCGCGTCTCAATTCAAAAATTCCAATGCGGCTTCAATGCGCTCTACTGCGACATATCGACCGGATTGGGACTTTTTCTTTGCAACTTTAGGTCCAATAATGTGAGAAAAGCCGAGTTTTTCTGCTTCGGACAGTCTTTGCTCCAGATGTTGGACGTGCCTGATCTCTCCGCCAAGGCCCACTTCGCCGATTACACAGACGTTTCCATCGGAGATACCAACCTGCCGATTCTGGAACGCGCCAGCAATGGACATGGCAATGGCAAGGTCGGCTGCAGGCTCCGCGACTTTCAATCCGCCGACCACGCTGGCGAAAATATCCTGATCCGCCAACCGCAACCCGCCACGCTTTTCCAGCACCGCGATGAGCATCGCCAAACGGGATGAATCCAGCCCGCTGGACTTGCGTTTGGCCGACCCCAGAAAGCCCGTTGCGGTGAGCGCCTGAATCTCCACCATCAGACACCGCGAGCCCTGCAGCACCGGGCAGACCACGCTCCCTGCCTGAGGCTTGTACTCAGCAGCAAGTAAGCCGGTACCGTCAGTCACTTCGACCAGGCCTTCTTCGCGCATCTCAAAGAGACCGACTTCAAGTGTGGTGCCGAAGCGGTTTTTGATGCCACGGATAATGCGGTGCGAGTGATAGCGATCGCCTTCGAAATACAGCACGGTGTCGACCATGTGTTCAAGCAGTCGCGGGCCAGCGAGTTTGCCTTCCTTGGTGACATGCCCGACAAGCACGACGCAGCATCCCTGGGCCTTGGCCAAATACACCAGTTCCAGGCAGCAGGTTCGAAGCTGGCTGATGGAACCCGGCGCTGCTGCAAGGTCGGACTTGTAGATCATCTGGACCGAGTCGATGATCACCACTGCAGGTTGGGTCTTACGGATCTGTTCAGCAATGCGTGCCAGGTTGGTGTCCGCCAGAATCAGCAGATGGTCTGCCTTTTTGCTGTCCACGCCAAGCCGTTCAGCACGCATCCGAAGCTGTTGTGATGATTCTTCACTGGTGACGTAGAGCACGGTTTGGCCCGAGCGGTTGAGCTTGTCCGCAGCCTGCAGAAGCAGGGTCGATTTGCCGATCCCCGGGTCACCGCCGAGTAGGATCGCACAACCGGGAACCAGGCCGCCCGGCAGTGATTTGCCTTCGACATCCCGCCCGCCCAGCACGCGATCCAATTCACCGATGCCGGTGGGAATGCGCGAGATCGGGGCGCGGTCGGCATCCTGTTTGACGATTTCCGAGAGTGGCAGGGCAGCGGTTGTGGTCGGGTTATGACTATCCGCAGCCGTACCACGGTGGGTGTCCTTGGATTGGATCATTTCCTCAAGTGAGTTCCATGCCCCGCAATCCGGGCATTTGCCTAACCACTTGGGATGAATCGAGCCGCAGGAGCTACAGACGAATTGTTTGGTTGCTTTGGCCATGAATACCAATCAGTTTTGTTTTGGATGAACCACAGAGTCACAGAGTCACAGAGCCGGATTAAGACAAAGCATATCAGTTTTAACTCTGTGTCTATGTGACTCTGTGGTAAAAGCCATCGAGATACGCGATGCAAATCACCGTTTCCGCTCCCACACCAGATGACTCAACTCAGGCAGGATGAGTTTCTGCATGGCCAGGTTCACCGCGTTTTTCGAGCCGGGCATCGTGAAGATGAACGTGTCACCAGCCAGACCAGCCATTGCACGGCTGAGCATCGCGGCAGACTTGACCTGCTGATAACTGAGCACACGAAAGAGTTCGCCAAAGCCCGGCAGCGGTTTGGTGATCATCCGTCGGACCACTTCAATAGTGCTGTCACGCCGGGCGATACCGGTTCCGCCGGTGGTCAGAATCACCTGTACTTCGTCGTCTTCGATCCAGTTGTGCAGTGTTGAACCGATATGCGTCACCTCGTCGCGGACCAAAGCACGGTCGACAATGTGATGTCCCGCTTCCTCCACGAGTTTGGCAATCAGGTGTCCGCTGCTGTCGGTGTCCAATGTACGCGTATCACTGATGGTCAGGATCGCGCAATTTGCTTTGACTTCTTTTGCCATATCACGGTGTTCTGTCGTCGACATCTTGTTATACTCGCTCTCTACGCTCAGACTTCGGTAAAACCACTCCGAAGTTGGGCAGGTATTCGGGACCTCCGGAGGCATCCTGCCGGACTTTTACTGCATGGCATGCAACCCAAAGTCTGGTTCGGAGTACCGATATGCTACCGCAATCCACACGCCATCGGGAATTGAGTTGTTCGCATGGGAAATCCGACGTTCACGCCATTACCGTCTCTCCGCATCTTCAAACATGGGTTGGCTTTGCTGTTGCTCGCTTTTTGCATTGGCATGATCAGCGGTTGTGCCAGTTCGTCCATGGGGGCCATCGACAAGCAAACCAGTGACCTGATCCGTCAACACTGGGCGCAAAGCATGGGCCACGAAGCCTCCGAGCAGATGTACGGCAAACCCATCAGTGACGCACCGGATGACGAAGGTCGCAACGTCGATAAAACGGATTTGAAAACCACCAACCCGCAGGTCAACCAACTGCCCGCACGGACGCGATCCGCAACCGATCCCGATGAACTGGGCAAGCTATTCAGCGATGATATGTCCAATGCTTTGGAAATGGACCTGCAGGAACTACTGGCATACGCCATCGCCAACTCCAGGCAGTATCGATACCAGAAAGAGACGCTGTACATCGAAGCATTGAATCTGCTCATGGAAGAGCATCTCTGGGGACCTCGCTTTTTTGCCGAAGTTGATGCCAGCATCTCCGGCACGCCCGAGTCCGGCGACTACGATCAAGCGCTGGACATCGTGACGTCCTTCGGCGTGACGCATCGTCTGCCCAACGGCGGGAGCGTCTCGGCCACGGCTTTGGTCAACTTCGTGAACCTGCTCCACGATGCCTCCAGCGGATCAGGTGAAGGTCAGGATGCCTCCATCGCACTTGAAGCATCCATCCCACTACTTCGCGGTGCCGGTTCGGTCGCACGTGAAAGTCTGATTCAGGCCAAGCGCGATTTGATCTATGCTGCCCGGAACTTTGAACGGTATCGCCGTGAATTTCTGATCTCCATTTCAACGCGGTATTACGACTTGATCCGCCGCCAAGCCGAACTTCGTAACCGTAAACGCCAACTCAAATCACTGGAATGGCTCAACGACCAGATGGAAGCGTTGGCCAAGGCAGGGCGTCAACCCAACTTCGAAATTCAGCGTTCCGAACAGCAGGTGCTCTTTGCCCGCAACTCACTGATCAACAGTCAGGAATCCTACGACTCGGCTTTGGACAGTCTCAAATTGCAGATCGGCATGACCATGAATCAGTCCCTGATGCTCAAGCCGATTGAGTTGCAGATTCCCGAACCGTTCCTTGAGCCGGAAAAAGCGATCACCACCGCGTGGGAATATCGCCTGGACCTGCAGACCAGCCGGGATCAGGTGGATGATGCCAGTCGCGGGGTGCGCAATGCCCGTAACGATCTGCTGCCGGACCTGGATGTCAATGCCTCGTTGACACTCAATACCGATTCAAACAAGACCAACGCTGGTGCGGACTTTGAAGCCGGTGACAGTGATTATTCACTGGGACTTTCCTACGGCGCGCCACTGGATCGCCGCCGTGAACAGTTGGCCTTACGCAAATCGGTGATCACGCGCGAACGTGCCTGGCGAGACTACACGCAAAGTCGTGATGAAGTCGCCTTGCAGGTCCGTTCCTCGATCCGTCAGATTCAACAATCGCGTTTTTCACTGGCATTGCAGCAACGTAATATTGAAGTCTCGGCCAAGCGTGTGCGTAACGTGGTGCTTCGTCTGCGTGAGTTGGGTTCGCGTGACTTCACCGAAGCACAGGACGACTTGCTTGAAGCAGAGAACACCCGGGACTCTGCATTGCGCGACCTGCGTGTGAGTATTCTCCAGTACCTGCTTAATACCGGGCAGATGCGTGTGGACAATCGTGGTCATTGGAATGCGCCGGTGAACCTGGTGCCGATGGTTGACCCGCAGGCCCCTGCAACCCCGGACAAAATGATCAAAGACATGAATCAAGCCCAGGAAGAACTCCTGAAGGAAGCCGATGCGTTACTCAAGAAAACCAACTGAATTTGTGACAAACACCCATGCCCGACGTGGTGGGGTGATGATCTGGCTGGTCCTGTTGATCATTCTGGCTGTCGTTGTCGGTGGTGGTTATGCAGCCTATCGCTCGATTGCCAAGCCGTCGACCAGTGCGCTGACCGCCCAGTCACTTGCCACCCATCGTGTCACGCGAGGCAGCTTTGACATGCTCGTCATTGCCAACGGTGAGATCGAAGCCAAAAACAAGGTCGAAATCAAAAACGAAGTCGATGGCAACACCACCATTCTCGACGTTGTCCCCGAAGGCACCATCGTCAAGAAAGGCGATGTCCTGATTCGTTTGGCTGACGACGACATTCGTGACAAGATCGAAAACGAAACACTCAGCGTGGAGCAGGCCCGTGCCGACAAATTGGCTGCCGAGCAGGATCATGCCATCCAACTTAATGAAGCGGACAGTGATCTCAAAGCCGCGGAACTCAAGCTCGAGTTAGCCAAGCTGGACCTGGAAAAATGGACGCTCGGTGACGATCCGAAAAAGACACGTGAGCTTAACGTCGCGGTTCAGAAAGCCACGCGTAATCTCCAGCGTGCCAAGGAAGAACTCGAAGCCTCCGAGCAGTTGTACAAGGAAGATTTCATCTCCCGCAGTGAACTGGAAGATGACCGTTTGGATGTGATTGAAGCGGAGTCCGCACTGAAGACCGCCATGCTGGATGTCGAGGTGTATAAGAAATACACAAGGCCCAAGGAACAGAAAAAAGTTCAGTCGGATGTGGATGAAGCCGCTGCTGCTTTGGATCGCACCAAGCGTCGAAACGAAAGCAAACTCGCCCAATCGCAAGCCAAGTTGCAAGGTAAGATTCGCACGCTTGCCATCCGTGAAGACCGTCTTGAAAAACTCAAAGAGCAGTTGTCCTTCTGCGTGGTCAAGGCTCCACAGAACGGCATGGTGATTTATGCCACTACCGTCGGCGGTTGGCGTCGGCGGAATGATCCGATCGTGCAAGGCAAGTCGGTTCGCAAGAATGAATCGTTGATCGTGTTGCCCGACACCAGCCAGATGGTAGCCTCCGTGAAGGTGCATGAATCACTGGTCGGCCAACTCAAGGCAGGGCAAAAGGCGATGGTCACCATTGATGCCACCCCCGGCCAACCCATCCAGGGCGAGGTTTACGAAATTGGTGTGATGGCAACCAACGGGGGTTGGATGAATCCCGACCTGCGTGAATATACCGTCAAGATCGACCTGCCCCCAAGTTCAGGCGAAGACCTCAAACCGGCCATGCGTTGTTCATCACGCATTCTCACTGGACGCGTGGAGAATGTCCTTTTTGTCCCCATTCAATGCGTGGTCACCGTGGGTAAACAAAGCTATGTCTACGTGCGTGAAGGTGATAAATCCATCCGCCGCAAAGTCACCACCGGTCGCTCCAACGAAAGCATCGTTGCCATCCTCGATGGACTTGAAGAAGGTGAACGCGTGATGATGGTCCCGCCTGCCCAAGTCGAACAGGCTGGTAAAGGCAAGGGCAAGCCCGGTGAAGGCGCAGACGATGGCGCTCCGGAAGCAGGTGCCAAACCGCAAGTTGCTGACAAACCCAAGCGTGAAGCGCCCGCCAATCAGCAATCTGAATAAGCGATCTATCACGCACCAGAACACCAGCTGATATTCATTCAGAGAACCTGCACCGGATAGATCCGGTGCTTTTTTTATATTCGCATTGCGTTACTGATTACGCGTTCTGATCAATCCAACGGCTTATCGTACTTGTACAAGTCGCCGGAGTCTTCAGCCATGTAGAGATCGCCGTCGATGAGGACGATACCTTCCTGGTTACTGCCACGGACTTTGTTCCAGCGTTTGATTATCTTGCCATCGCGTGTCATGGCTAAGAGGATGTTGGGTTTGTCCCAGATGGCTAGCAGGCGTTGGTTATCTGCATCCCAGGTCAATCCAGCCAGGTCTTTTTCCCTGGGCATGGGGGTGAACTTGTCGATGAAGGTTGCCTGGGTATCGGTGGGGCTGGACTTGATGGAAAGGCGGATGCGGTAGATGCTGCCGGTCTTCTGGTAGCCGACATAGAACAGGCCGCCTTCGGGGTCGGTTGCATCTGGGACAAACGCGATGGCTTCGATGCCTTCGTTACCGGCATTGGGCATGATGCTGCTTAAGTCGAACTGTCGGGTGTACTGTTTGGTGACGATGTTGTATTCGATGACCGTGTTGGGGCGTTCGGTACCGATGTAGACAAAGTCGGTTGCCGGGTCAGCAATGGTGACGGCTTCAAAGTCGGTTTTGACATTGATGCGAAAGAAGGTGTTTTGAGCATCACTGCCATCGATGTTCATGGTGGTGGTATCACCATCATCCCCGACGATGACGAGTTTTTTGAGTCTTGGGTGCCAGGTCATGCCACTGGGTTCAAAGCCTTCGCGGAGTTGGCCGAGGGGTTTTTGACGGGCAAGGTGATGGGGGTTGGGCTTTTTGGGGAATCGCAATTCGGTCTCCTGAGCAAGCAGTGAAAACGAGCAAAGCGATGTTACCAGAATGCCAATGATCCATTGGGGGGTGGCGGTTTTCATTGCAACATGCTGGCGAATTGAACGCTTGGAGACAAGTTTAAAAATTGGTTAGCAAAATGAACTTGCTGCGCTCATGCGTTCTGGGGGCGAAACTTTTTCATGTATCGACAACCATCGCGAATCTCTGAATCCTGCCATCCCAAGTGTCGGTAAAAACCGTAGGCACGCAGCGTGGTGTCGATATCCGTGGTTAACCACAACTCTTCCAAACCTTCAGAAAAAAGCCAGTTTTCAACCGCCAGAATCAACGCTTTACCCATGCCCCGGTTTTCGTACTCCGGCAAAACCGCAAGCACCCACATCTCACCGGTTTTGCGATTGCCCATCGCAAAACCGACAACCTTGTTATCCATTTCGCACAACCAACCCTGATGCGTGGTGTCCATCATCGTTGCAACACTGTCGAGTGTAATGCCCAGTTGGTTCAACGTCTCCATACTCAGGGCATTTTCACGTGTTGCAACGCGAACAATGAACAACGCAGGGATATCCGTTTTTTCAATCCGGCGCAGGGTCCAGTTTTCAGACATGGTTAAGGCTTTCGGTTCTATGAACTTGCTCGGCGCGTTCTACGGCGGGATCAGCTATCATACCGTCATTGAAGGAGTGATCATGAAGCGATCATTGATTGTATTGAATTTGA
Source organism: Phycisphaeraceae bacterium (assembly GCA_002704825.1). Taxonomy (GTDB): domain Bacteria; phylum Planctomycetota; class Phycisphaerae; order Phycisphaerales; family Phycisphaeraceae; genus UBA7800. Next base: position 10,810 of record PAIY01000048.1, on the reverse strand, counting down.
TGTCGGTTGCTTTGCTGATGGTTGGTTGTCAGGGGATTGATGCTGCAGGCAATGGGCGGGACACCAGCGGTCAAACGGAGAACCTGATCGTGAATCAGGGCTATGCATTGATTTATGACACACTCAGCCAGGAATCACAGGTCGACAAGATTCTGATCCTCAAGGGACCGTCTGAGAATGTATCGAACGTCCTCAAAGCCATTGCCAAGTTGTCTGGTGATGCCAAGGCCAAGATTGATGGATTTGCCAAAGCCGATGCGGCGTTGCGTTTGAATCAGGATGGTATCCCCAAGGCTGAATCACTGACACGCCAAGCCATCAGCAGCGACACAACCCGGCGGATTCTGTTTTCATCCGACAAGGCATTTGAATTCAACATTCTCCTGGCACAACATCAGGCTTTGGATTACATCTCGCATCTGGCCAAGATGCTTTCGGATCAGGAAAATGATGAGACACGCAAGCAGTACATGTCCGAACTTGCAGCAGATACCAAGGCATTACATGAGCGTGTGCTTAAGCTGATGCGCGATGCGTATGTGGATTAATATGTGATGGCGTTATGCACTTAAGGCAACCCGTGCCAAGGGGGTGACACGGCTTTGGTGGGGATCATGGGTTAAGTGAATATAGTTGATTGATCCAATCGCGGCATGGTTTGGCCCATTGTTCAGTAAATCCAAACCCGTGCCCCTTGCCTGAGAGTAACATCAACTGGGCATCGATGCCTTTGGCTTTAAGTGCATCACGGTAAAGCTCGCTGTTTTTAACGATCACGCCGGTGTCTTTATCGCCATGAATCAAGAACGCAGGGGGTGTGCTGGTGGTGACCTGTTTTTCAGGTGACAGGAGCATGCGCATTTTCATGTCCTTGTGATTGCCAACAAGATTCGTAATGGCGCCGCGGTAGGCAAAATCCTCAATGAGTGTGATCACCGGGTAACACAGCACCGAAAAGTCCGGCTTGGCAGCAAGCTTGTCGATCTCATCAACCGGCGAGTGCAAGTCTTTGTTGCCCAGCGTACTCAATGTCGCTGCCAGATGCCCACCTGCGGAAAAGCCCATCACGCCCACACGATTGGGATCGATGTTGTACTGCCTGGCAAGGTGTCGAATCTGCCGCATCCCGCGCTGTGCATCAAGTAATGGGACTGGATGTTGGTAGGGCTTACAGCGGTATTTGAGGACAAACGCAGCGATGCCTTGTTCGCTGAACCACTGACCGACTTTGTGGCCTTCATGATTCATGCACACCGTACTGTACCCGCCACCGGGCAGGATCAGAATCGCCGGTGTTTTGCCCGTTGTGTTTTTTGCAGGATAGATCGTCAGCGTGGGCGTATGGATGTTGATCAATCCCCAACGCTGCCAGGATTCGTGCTTCTGCTCTGATGCTGGTTTTTGCAGTGGGACCTGATCGCTCGGCCAGAGTTCCATCACCTGAGTATCGGCAGGGCGGACTTCCTGAGCATTGAGATCAGTGCCCAGGAAGCAAAATGTCACAGCAATGAGTGGGATCAGGCAGATGAGTAGATTGTTATAAAACATCGAATCTTCCAAGTTGTTGTGATCAAATACAAAAGGTGTTGTCAGAGGCTAAGACAATCAGAAGCTGACAATGAGATCGTAAACAAATTTTCTGTGCTTTGCACAAGCCAGTCCAATTATGCCGAAAGTGTTTAGAGCGGGACTGCATTCAATTAATGATTCTGGAGACTGTTTATGTCTGAAGCCCAAGTCAACGTACCCATCAATAAAAAAACAGTTCCGGTCATTGTACTCCTGGTTCTGGTGGTTGGGGGTTTTGTGTATTACCAGAAGCACAAACCCCGCCAAGTCAATGAGCATTTAAAAGAGCAGGTGATGAAAGAGATTCAGGTTGAGTATCATGCTGCCTTGCTGGCATTTACTCAGAAAAACAAGAACACCATGACATCAGAGCAGTTTGAGCAAGCCAGTGCCAATAGTGATTTAACAGGACGTGTGACATTCCCCAATGACGTTCTTAAGCTGCATCCGACGCGTGATCACGTTTATGTTCTGAATGTGGATATTCTCATCGATGGCAAAAAGCCGGCGTTCTATCCTGCGAGTAAAAAGTTCAACGTGAAACGACATAGCGAAACACGCTGGGAGATCTTGCCGTATTAACGCGTTTAGGGCATTGGTTGTAACGGTGGGAGTCTGCTGGGATCAAGTGCATCCCATGCTTCGCATTGCTCAGCCTTGGGCTTGAGGGTGAGTAGTAAAGTTCAACGACTTACGTTGTGGCTCATTATATCTCAAGCCCAAGTCTGAGCGCAGCAAAGACTGGGATGTCCACGATCACCCCAAACGCACGATCACATAAAACAACAAGCCCGAAGATCGGTGAGACCTTCGGGCTTGTGATGTGTTTATTCAATTGTCAGAAGTGACTGGCTTAAACCAGTGAGAACTTCCGGGGGTTACTTGGCAGCTTCAAGGCGGGCCTTGAGGGCTTCGAGTTGTGCTTTAAGTTCAGCCGGGAGCTTGGCACCGAACTTGGCGTAGTGTTCTTCCATGGAGGGGATCACTTGCAGCCACTCTTCGGCATCAACCTTGAGCAGTTCAGCCATGTCTTCAGCGGGGACATCGATACCGGAGAGGTCGATGCTGTCAGCGGTGGGCAGGTTGCCGATGGGAGTTTCGACGACTTCGCCCTTGCCATCAACGCGTTCGCAAACCCACTTGAGGATACGACCATTTTCACCGAAGCCAGGCCACAGCCATTTGCCTTCGGGGCTCTTGCGGAACCAGTTGACATAGAAGACCTTGGGCATCTTGGCGCCAGCGGTCTTGCCCATGGCAAGCCAGTGACCGAAGTAGTCAGCCATGTCGTAGCCGCAGAAGGGCAGCATAGCCATCGGGTCAAAGCGGAGTTGGCCCAGACCACCCGCAGCAGCAGCGGTCTTTTCGGAGGCCATCACGGAACCGAGGAAGGTGCCGTGTTCCCAGTCGGTGGCTTCCATGGCCAGGGGCTGGGTGGAAGCACGACGACCACCAAAGAGGATGGCGTCGATGGGAACGCCTGCGGGATCTTCCCAGTTGGGAGCGATCACGGGGCATTGTTCGGCCTTGGCGGTGAAGCGTGCGTTGGGGTGAGCAGCCTTTTTGCCACCATCGGGGGTCCAGTCGTTGCCGTTCCAGTCGATGAGGTGTGCGGGGACATCACCGTCGATGTCTTCCCACCACACATCGCCGTCGTCGGTCAATGCGACGTTGGTGAAGATGGCGTTTTCCTTGAGGGATTCCATGGCGTTGGGGTTGGTGGCATAGTTGGTGCCGGGTGCCACGCCGAAGAAACCGGCTTCGGGGTTGATGGCATAAAGCTTGCCATCTTCGCCGAATTTCATCCATGCAATATCGTCACCGACACATTCAACCTTCCAACCTTCAAGGGTGGGGTTCATCATGGCCAGATTGGTCTTACCACAGGCCGAGGGGAATGCCGCAGCGATGTACTTGACGTCGCCTTCGGGGCTGGTGAGCTTGAGGATGAGCATATGTTCAGCCATCCAGCCTTGTTCCTTGGCCATGATGGATGCGATACGCAGGGCGAAGCACTTCTTGCCGAGCAGGGCGTTGCCGCCGTAACCTGAACCAAAGGACCAGATTTCCTTGGTGGCGGGGAAGTGAGTGATGTACTTGTTGTCAGCGTTGCAGGGCCATGCGACGTCGGCTTGACCTTCTTCGAGGGGCATGCCCACGGAGTGGACGCAGGGGACGAATTCGCCATCTTCACCGAGCACGTCGAGAACTTTGGTACCGACGCGGGTCATGGTGTGCATGTTGGCGACCACGTAAGCACTGTCGGTGATTTCGACACCGATGTGAGCGATGGGGCTGCCGACGGGACCCATGGAGAAGGGGATGACGTACATGGTACGACCCTTCATGCAACCCTTGAACAGGGGCATGAGGATTTCCTTCATTTCTGCAGGATCTTTCCAGTTGTTGGTCGGGCCAGCATCTTCTTCTTTTTCGGAGCAGATGAAGGTACGGTCTTCAACACGAGCCACGTCCGCCGGGTCGGACAGGACGAGAATCGAGTTGGGCTTTTTGTCCTGTGCGAGCCATTTGGCTGAGCCGGAGTCCACCATCAGGTTGAGCATGTTCTGATACTCTTCCTTGGAGCCATCGGCCCAGACGATGTTGTCTGGCGTCGTGAGCTTGGCGACTTCGTCAACCCAAGCCAGGAGCTTAGCATGTTCGGTAGGGGCGGTTGTTGCGGTCATTTGTGATTCCTATCTAGTGGTACACAAAGGCGGTTAGATGGAAATTCAGGCAAAAGTGGCCTGAGTCTTTTTTTTACTCAGGCGGACATGATAGTGTTTTTATGAAATTAAGCAAGTATAGGACAAAAATATCCTATTATTTTTCTGCTAACAGGCGTTCCAGAACGCTCCCAACAGCTGGTCCGCCGATGGATCTAACGGTATCGTTCTTGTCTATAAGTACTATTCTGGGTAAAGACTTAATGTGAAAGTGATTTGCCACGTCAAACTGCCCTGGCTCCTGTTTGTAGCAGGCCCAGGGGATCATCGGAGTTTGTAGTCCTGATTCATCAGAATGGCTGATATTTACCAGTAGTACACTAATACCCGACCGCCGGATCAGCTGCCAGAGCGGGTCTTGCTCGGGAGACTTATCGGACGTAATTGTGGGCATCTGGACGCCGGGCCAGAAGTAGATGACGATGGGCTTGCCTAGCAGGTTGCGACTGTCCCATATTTTACCATTCGTGGTCATCAGCTTGGCATTGAACTTTTGGCCGATCAGGTGACAGTATCCGTAGTGATGCTGAAGATATGCTGCCAGTTGTTGATTCTCAGGATCTTGTTTGCGCGTCTGTTCACTGAGATGGCAAACCTCTTTGCTCAGACCACGCTGGTCATACAACTGCAACAATGCCAACCGCACCTGTTGGATCAAGTGCAGCGAGCCGGGGGCCGTCGTTGCATCACCGTTGGCATGTGTTGCCAGGAACTGCTGCATCTTCGTGATGCATGCCCGTTGACTGCTCTCAAGATCACGGGACAGCCGCGTGAGGTCCGCCAACTCGCATAGCAGATGCCAATACTCACCGAGTAACTTCAACTGCGGGTTGTCAGAATGTCGCAGTTGCCACGCCTCGGAGCGCAGCGCCTGTTGCCACTTGGCCAACTGTTTGGGTTGACTGTTGAGAGTTGCATCGACCGCCAGCGTATGCAGGATGTCCATCCGCTGTTGAATCATCTGCAGCTGCTGCTTGGGATCGGAAATCTGTTGTGTCTGCAGGAAAATCTGTTGTTGCAGTTCGATGAGCTGCTCACGTGCCAGATTCTGTGTTACACCATTACTGTTGAGCAATTGATTCTGCGTCGCATCGGTCTGTGCACCTGCAGGATCACTCCACACACCGACCATGCACACCACCAACGCCAACAACATTTGCTTGGTAAAACCCATCCATTCCCCCATCATTCGGCAAACTCATTCAAACAGCGCACCGCATCGGCAAGCAAAATGCGACCCACACCCACCAGGCCGTACGCCTTGCAATCGTGAATCTGCTGTACGCCGAACATGCGTGTCTTCTCCGACCACAAAAAGCCGAACAAGCCCCAGGGCTCCGACGTGCAGTGGTCCGGCTGGGTGTTGTAAAGGTGATGCATCGCCACTTCTTCAACACGGTCCGCCCACTTGTCATTGCGATCAAACAACGCGGCATTGGCCAAGGCATGCAAGCCAATCAACTCGCGATATGTCCACGCATCAAGTGTGTCCTCAATGTCCTGCACCGTCAACGACTGCTCAGGCACTTCACGTTCAACCACGGTATTAATCACCGCCTTTGCCAACGCGATATCGTCATCAGCATGACGCAGTGATCCGATCAACAGCAGTAACCACGCCTGCCAAAGCACGGTGTCCGTTTCCAGGTAACTCGGGGGCGTGTCCTTGAATGTCTCAATGGCACGCAGTGGTTTGGCCAACGTTTCAAAGTCCGACGCTGCCGTCTCCCAGATGCTGTCAGGTAACACCAGGTAACGCTTGGCAAACGCAGCAAGATGCACATGCATCGCAAGCAAAGGATACACCGGGCGTTTATCCAACCCCTCGATTTTCTGACCTGCTGCAAGCTTGCTGATCCCGTCGATGAGGGTTTGATGCGCCGTAGGATCATCTTCTATCATCAATCTGGCAACCGACATCAAGTCATCCAGATCAGCCGTCTGCTTGGCTGAAAGGGGGGCCTGCTGGATCAGATCCATCACGATCTTACGATATTGGTTAAAATCATTATCTGTCATTGTCCCAATATCCTATGAAAGACAATCCTCATGGCCAACTGGCAAGCCACTGTAAACGAAAATGAACTTCAGGATTCCAACCCCACACCCGTCACCATTGAAGGTCAATCCATCGTGCTTTGCAAGGTCAATGGCGAAGTTGCCGCCTTTGCCAATACCTGCCCGCATGCCGGACTGCCTCTGGATGGCGGTCACGTTGATGAAGATGGCGTGATCACATGCCCGTTCCACGGCTACACCTACCATGTCTGCACCGGCAAGAACACGACCTTCGAAACCGACCCCCAACTTCAAACCTTCCCCGTCCGCATCACCGACGGGAAAGTCGAAGTCCAGGTCGAAGAATAACACACATCACACCCCAACAACACAAGCCCAGGTCTGAGCCCCGCGAAGACTGGGATATTGAACACCAACCACCTTCACACCTCAGCCAACACCGCACGCAATAACACGCTGCCCTTAACCCGCAATGGAATAAACGCAACATGCTCCAAGACGTTCTGGAATATCTCGACAAGCAACATCACTCCGCAGTGGATCGCATGGTCGACCTGCTGAAAATCCCCAGCGTCAGCACGGACTCGGCCTTTGCCAAGGATGTCCGTCAAGCTGCCAAGTGGGTCAATCAACACCTTCAGGAATCCGGCCTAGAATCACAGATTCATGAAACCGATGGCCATCCCATTGTACTCGCAACCAACTGTGATTCGCCCGATGCGCCCAAGGACGCGCCGCATATTCTGTATTACGGTCACTATGACGTGCAGCCGCCGGACCCACTTGAAAAATGGGATACACCGCCGTTCCAACCCACCATCCGAAACAACGCTGTCTACGCACGCGGTTCGTCCGATGACAAGGGACAGGTCTGCTGCATCCTCGAAGCGCTCATGGCATGGAAGAAAGTCGCAGGCAAAATCCCCGTCCGCATCACCGTCCTCATCGAAGGTGAAGAAGAGTGTGGCAGTGGTTCACTGCACAGCTTTGTCGAGAAGTACAAACATAAACTCAAAGCAGACGTCTGCGTCATCTCCGACACCACCATGTGGAAACCCGACACCGTTGCCATCACCTACGGCTTGCGGGGGCTGCTTTACTTCGACCTCAAACTCCACGGCCCGTCACGCGATCTGCATTCAGGCATGTACGGCGGGATTCTTGCCAACCCATGCAACGAACTCACCCGTGTGCTTGGCAAACTTTTTGATGATGATCACCGCGTCACCATCCCCGGCTACTACGACAACGTCCAACCCGTCACTGCTGAAGAACAACAGCAATGGGACGCGCTGGACTTCGACGAAATGAAAGACTGCTTAACACCCGTTGGCGTTGACACACCCTTCGGTGAAGCAGGTTACACCACGCTCCAACGTCGCTGGGCAAGACCGGCATGCGATATCAACGGACTCTATGGCGGGTATGGGGGCGAAGGTGCCAAGACCGTCATCCCCAGTTTTGCAGGTGCGAAAGTCAGTTTCCGTCTTGCAGCAGGACAGCATCCCGATCACATCGCAGAGATTTTCGAGAAGTGGCTCCGGGATCAGGACACGCATGGCTGCAAATGGGAGATCACCAATTTGGGAGGTGCCGTCCCCGTTGCGGTCTCGCAGAACTCACCTTACATGACCGCTGCCGCCAAAGCCATTGGACACAGTTCCGGCAAGGAACCCGTCCTCGTCCGCGAAGGCGCAACGATCCCCGTCGTCGGCCAATTCAAAGAAGACCTCGACCTCGACAGCCTGCTCATCGGTTTTGGTTTAACGGATGACGCGATCCATTCACCTAATGAGAAGTTCAATCTGGATTGTTTCCGCTTGGGCTACCGCACCCACGCCGCATTGATCGCCGAGTTCGCAAAATTGGAATGGTGGACCTGAATCTGTGTTGATTCAGTTCAGTTTGGTATCAGTAAACAAACATGTAGTTTTTGTTCATTCATGTTTTTGTTTGATCGTATTCTCTGAATGGTCGTTAATAAATTGGAGTAGTTATGAAAATCATTGTTGCAGGTTTTGTCTTGGCTAACCTTTTTTTTCTTGGGAATTGCTCCTCTGATCAACCGCCAACACTTCCAATCCCAACAAAGAGTAATGATCCTGTCGTTGATGAGCTTGGGGCCCAATCCATCGAGTTTGTTCCTGAAGAGACATCAGAGATAGATTTAATTTATCAAGACATTAGAAAAATGATTGAGGCTGTTTATCAAGCGGATGTTCAAACAACGCTTTTGTTTACACACCCCAAAGTCATCAAGCTTATGGGAGGTCAGGAACAGGCCGCAGTTTATCTGGAAAAAGTTTATGGTAAATTTGATAAAGCAGGTCTGAAGCTCAAGTCTCAAACTTTCCCAAGTGAACCAATTTTCTTGTCCACGAACGAGCGTCGATATGTGATTGTTCCCACATTGATCGTAGTTGAAATCAATGGACAGACTCTAGAGAGCTTGAATTACCAATTTGGCGTGTTGGAAAAAGGTGCTTCAAATTGGAAGTACCTGGAAGGATCGCGAGTCAACAATCAGACTGTTAACCAATTCTTTTCCGATTTTCCAAGTGACTACAAGTTTCCCCAAATTTACCGCAAGAAAATTTCAAATATTGAACATTGAATACGGATTTGTCTGCCTTGTCTATAATATCGACGAGGAACCCGATGCGTCTTTTGCCCAAACACTTCACCTATGAATTTATCTGCGGATTGATCACTGGCATCGGCTTGGGCATCATCCTTGCGAGATGGTTGGCGTACGAAGGGTTGTCCATCGACAATCCATTATTAATCATTGCATGCTTTTGGTGCATTGCGATTGGCGGTTTGTTGGCAAGGCGTGCTCAGAAAAAAAATCGCAGCACACAAAGCAGTCTCAGTGACCCTTTCGGACGTTGAGCACCGGGTGTCAACCCGGTGCAGGTCTCTGTGTTGAATACGCTTCAGTGCGCTTTGATCGCGATCTGTGTCAATCATTTTCTACTCAGAAAACTTATCCACAAGCGTGCAGTGAGAATTGCACTGGTGTCTCATGGCAGGGGTAAAAAATCTCGTCAAATACATCGGAGAGGCTTTTTACCCCATTTTTACCCGTCTATTTCACCCTTTGCGCATGATTTGAACTTCTTCAATGCCTTGGCGAGCCGGCTCGTGTCGAGCCGGTGCCTTGAGCGATGCGTGGGTAGAGGATTTCTTACTCGTTTGTCCTGTTGATCGCGGCGCTTTACAGTGAATGAGACTCCCGGACGTTTTTGCATGACAGGAGTACCTCATGATTGGATCGACAACAGGATCAAAGCCACACGTGGTGATTGTGGGTGGCGGGTTTGGTGGCTTGCAGGCTGCCAAGGCGTTGGCGGATTCGGATGTCAGCGTGACATTGGTGGACCGTCGGAATCACCATCTTTTCCAACCACTGCTTTACCAGGTGGCGACGGCGGCGTTATCGCCAGCCGACATTGCTTCCCCGATTCGTGGCTTGCTGCATCAACAGAAAAACTGTCGCGTGGTGTTGGGGCAGGCGACCGGGGTGGACCTTGCGAAGAACGAATTGGTGTTTGATGAAGGTGCCATGCCGTTTGATTGGTTGGTGCTTGCAGCGGGTGCGCGACATTCCTATTTCGGCAATGACCATTGGGAGAAGTTCGCGCCGGGGCTCAAGTCCGTCGAAGATGCAACGGAGATTCGACGTCGGATTTTGCTGGCATTTGAAAACGCAGAACACGAAGGCGATGACGCATCACGCAAGGCAGCGTTGACCTTTGCGATTGTCGGGGGCGGGCCGACCGGCGTGGAGTTGGCGGGGGCGATCAAGGAGATTGCAGCCAAGACGATCCCGCGCGACTTTCGAAATATCGACACGCGCACCACACGTGTCTTACTCTTTGAAGCAAGTGACCGACTGCTTGGCGCGTTTGATCCAAAGAGCAGTGAGCAGGCACGCAAAGACCTTGAGCAAATGGGTGTCGAGGTGCGACTTAACGCACGCATCACCGACATTCACGAACACAGTATTGAGATTGGCGAAGAAACGATTCAAGCCAACAATGTGTTCTGGGCAGCGGGGGTGCAGGCATCACGGTTGACTAAAACGATGGAAGGCGTCGAAACGGATCGTGCAGGGCGCGTGATTGTGGAGCCGGACTTAAGCGTGCCGGGGCATCGCAATGTGTTCGTGGTGGGGGACATGGCAGCAGCGAAATCCGCGGACACGGATAAGCCGGTTCCCGGTGTCGCCCAAGGTGCGCTGCAGGGCGGTCGTCATGTTGGCAGGATCATCGCCAAAGAGTTGGCTAACCCCGGCGTGGAGATTGATCGACCTGGCTTTGTCTACAAGGATAAAGGATCGATGGCAACGATCGGTCGCGCTCGCGCTGTCGCGGAGATCGGTAAACGCAGGATGCATGGCTTTATCGCATGGTTCCTATGGTGCGTGATTCACGTGGCCTTTCTCGTGGAGTTCAAGAATCGTGCTGCTGTCATGCTCAGTTGGATATGGAACT
>PAIY01000047.1 GCA_002704825.1 Phycisphaeraceae bacterium | reverse complement strand
CACCGAGCCATCGGCAGGTAATGCGATCGGTTTACTGCCGTCATCCACTTGCCAATTTTCAGGCGTCAGCCACTTGAGTGTCACCGTGGCTGGTTTATGATTTGGATTGGTCAATGTCAGTTGTGTCCGTCCCTTGCCCCCAGCCTGAAGTGTGAGAGTCGGCGGTGTTTGAACCAATGGTTTGACATTGAGGTAGTCACTGCCCACGCCGGTGACAAAGCGCATACTCGGGCCGATGGTCAGTGAGACGATACCATTGTCGGGCGTGAGTTTTTGCTGTTGCCCAAAGAGGTCGGTCACGGTTGCAAGGTCGGTTGTGATCGCCAGGTCGACGGTGGACTTTCGCGTGTCGGTCCGCCAGATCGCCAACATGGGTTGACCGTGTTTTTCAAAGACAAACGCTTTGACAGCCGGGCCGAGATAATCGACCTGCGTGCGATAGGTGGCACCCGCTAATTGACGTGTCATCACACCGTAAACCAAGCCAGCAGGCCGTGGTTGAGACGGCGCAACACGTTTGGGATCAGAGCGAAAGATGGCAAAATCACGCTCAGAAAGCGGCTCACCCTGAGGCCAACTGTACATGTGATACAGCAGCATTTTCAGGTCCATCTTCTTGGCCCACACGAAACAACGAGCAAGATATTGAGCTTGATAAAGCTCGTTGTCATAGCCCATGGACATGCCCATTTCCGTTGAGTAAATCGGCATCTCACCCGCGTATTGCTGTGCAACCTTGCGGGCCTGGTTGATGTTGCTTTCCCAATCGATGTCCTCGGGCATGGCGGTCGCGGTATAGGTGTGCAGCTCCACGCCATCGATTTGCTTGCCCAAACCAGCTTGCATCAGTTCGGTGTATTGAGCCATCATCGAAGGCTCGTTGACATTCAGTGACGGGCCGATGACCGGCGTGCCAGGAGCATACTGCTCAACAATTTCATGCATCATCTGCCAGTAGCGCAGGATCAAATCATCGGTGCCCGCCCACATACCGTGATAGGGTTCATTGATCAGGCCCCACGCGTCGGCTTTACCCGCCAGTGACTTGACGAGATAGGTCCAGTAGACGCGCACCTCCGCCCAGGCTTCGGGGGTGTCCTTGAAGACTTTCTGCGTGATGGCGTGATGCGATGGATGATCCTTGGGATACATCAGAACCTTGATACCTCGGGCATGATTCTCATCGATCATCTCGATGGTCTTTTGCATGTAGGCCTTGGCATCCTTGTTGTAGAAGTACCAATACAAAGCTGGGCGTGTCCATCGTACGCCCAGTTCAACGAAGTCTTCTCGGCCATTACACCAAAGCCCCCATGGTTCATCGGTATCGGTTGGCGCCGGTGGCGTGAGAATGCCGAAGGTCCGCCGGACTTGCGTGATGGGTTTGCCCTCTGTGGTCCGGGCCGTGGCGATGAGTTCAAAATATCCCCGATCCCCCGGCAGGTTTACCGCCTCATCCAACGACTTTCCCAGTGAACGGCCCACCTTTTCAAAAACCACATCACCAAATCCATTTTTGATTTGCACGTCCAACACAGCGCCATCGATGATCGAAGTTTTCAGGTTTATTTCTGGCAATTGGCCGACACGATATAGCGATTGATCGGGTGTGACTTTCAGTTGAAGCTTTGCATTTTCCACAGGAACGATGACCGTGGGATCTGCAATGTCATAGGTGAACGTTTTGGTGTTCGTGGAACTGGCTTGTGGTTGATCCACTTTGTCTTCGGACTGTTTTTCGTAAAGTCGGATGTTGTCAATGCCCACAACACCGCTGCCCACGTCTTGATGGTCAATCATGATCCAGACATGGGAAATGTTTGGCGGGATGGCCTTGGCGGAGATTGGGACGGTGTGGGTTTTCCAGTCCTGCGTCCCACTGAGTTTGATGAACTCATTGACACCACTGCCTGCGGGGACATCCACCCAGCCGTTGGGCTTGGACTTACCTTTTTCGTCTTTGGTGAAAAGCAGCATACGGATCATCGCCCCGTCCTTGGCCAGGTCTTCACACATTAAATCGATCTTGAGCGTGTAGTCTTTGCCATGTTCAATGCCTTTGATTTGCAGGCCCATCTGGCGGCGTTCGTGCAGGCCGGGTATCGTGAGTTTGAAACTGGCATTCCCCTGGTTAAAGTCTGCCCGATCGACATAACCGGGTACCTTGTAACCTTTCCATTCCTCCCAATGCCAACCGGTGAGCGCCTTTTCAAAATCACCGTTGACCACGAGATTTTCAGACTGATTTTGCTGGGCAAAACTTTGGGACACGAGCAAAAACAACAAACTCAGCAAACAGGTTTTCTTCGCAAGATCAAGGCGCATGACAAGTCACTCCATTAACAAATGGGATTGATCAATTTAAATCAGTTTCAAGAATCGATATCAGGTCAACATCATTGGGCTAAAAGCCAAGTGGTGTCCGACGTCCCCCCACTGCTCATCGCAAAACCTTCAGGCCGAACGGCCTTGGCATGACCATCGAGAAACAAGGTGTTGGACGCGTCGGCATGCAGGAATCGGCCGTACCAGTAAAGCTGTGTGGTATTGGTTGCAGGATAAGGTAAGCCTGCGTTGTTACAGAAAAAAATGCCATCGAGCATCATGATCACATTGTTGGGACCGGCATTCAGACCGGCATCGGACAACGCATTTTCAATCATGACGGTGTTACGAATCGGATGTGTCGCAGAGTCAGATGCCCCGCCGACATTGGCTGTGTTGTAGGCATAATTACACGCCCCCCCAGCAGCCGAACGTCCGCGAGGCATTTTGCCCCAGGAGTCACTCCAACCCGCGGGATTCTCGCCCTTGATATCTGAAACCTTGGTGTTGGCCTTGGTGATATTCATCACCGGACAATTAAAAAGCCTGTAGGTCCCGCTATAAGACTCCAGGATATTGAACCACCGCCCATGGGTGACATCGGTTCCCCAATCATTTTGATAACTCATTGAGTCGCCCAGCGGGACGAAATACTCGCGATTGTCCGCTTGATAAGCTGCCATCACCAAGGCCATTTGATGCAGATTGGCCGAACACTGAATCGCCCGACTGGCGTCACGTGCCTTACCCAATGCCGGCAGCAAAATAGCGATGAGCAAGGAGATGATCGAAATGACCACCAGCAGTTCAATGAGCGTAAAACCATGCATGTTGGCATTGCAACGCCTGGGATGAAGTGTTGAACCTGTCATCTGTATCTCCTGGCTTAATGGATCATCAACTGGCAAAAACGATCAGGTCAAAGCCGCAACGCTTTGGCCTTCCCACAATGTTGCTTCAATCTGCACACTCACCGGCGCAGCTTCTGGATCAGCCAGCTTGCGTTCGACGAGTTCCGGGATCAGTCGGCCAAGAGTCTGCATGGGCATTTGCACACTGGTTAACGGTGGGTCCATCCGCTGAACGGATTCGTCACCGCCGTAGGTGATAATGCTCATATCCCTTGGCACGGACAAGCCACGCTGTTGGAGAATCTCCACCAATGTCTGGGCAACCGGGTCACAGGAACAGACCACAGCGGTCGGCTTGTTGTCCAAAGCGAGCATGCGATCAAGCCCTTCGGTCACAGCCTGCTCAAGTGACTTTTTGTTCCAATCACGCTCAACCAGAATCAACGGGTAACTCGGTCCGCCCCACTGACAGTAGGCAAGATTGGCCCAGGCGGCATGACGCGCACCGTGAACAGTGACGGATTGGATGTCTGCAATAGTGGGATTATCCGCCATGTCACCGACCGTTTGAAACGAGGCGTAACGGTCGAGAATGCCGAACCAGGCAATGTGTTCATGGCCGTACGTTTTGAGATGCTCAAGCACCATCACGGCCGAGCGATGCTCATTGGAATACACGCAATCCACACCGCGATGATGATCAAACTCCACTGCGTAGACCACGTTGGTCATCTGCTTAAGCTCATCAATCCAGGCTTCAGGTTGAGGCTGAAGCAGGACAATGCCATGGAATCGGCCACGTTTGATCTCTTTTTTCAAAGCCTTGATATCTGGAAAATGCTGCTCGACGAGGATGCCGTTTGAAAGTTCCAAACGGTTGCGTACCGCATTGGTCAGTTGATCCAGATACCAACTCCCGCCTTCAGAGCCCATGCGATGGACCACAGTCGGCATCAATAGTTTGAGTGTATGAGCAGTATTACCTCTTGCCGTCAGAGGAACCAACACGCCACGGGTCGATTGATAACCCAATCGATTGGCGGTGTCGCGCACTTTCTGAAGCATTTCCGGACTCACACGACTGACACCGCGCAAAGCGCGTGAAACAGTCATGCTGCTGACATTGAGTTCTTTGGCGATATCCTGAAGGGTGACGGGCATGTTATATCCTACAATTGTTATTTGTTATTATAACACCAAACTGTTGTAGTCAAGCTCTCATCTCAAGTTTCTTTTGCGCTACTGGTCAACTGTATTAAAGATGACAAATTAAAGCCGTATCGCTTCGAATGTTTCTCAAAGGTGCGTCAATCGAGAGATCAACATTCTTAACCCATTTCATTACAATGATTTCACACTCATTTGCGTCTTGGGTGCATACGCATTTGTAATGTTGAGAAGCTGTTTAGTTTCGACAAAAGAGACATGGATCGCTTGACATCCGGCTCACAATGCCTATTCTTGTCGGCTCACGTTCACAAATTGCCCGCCGGACCGTCGTCTGGTTATGGTCTGTGAACATTTTTTGAGCATCACTCAAGATTTAGGAGGATCGTCATGGCGATCAAAGTTGCAATCAACGGTTTCGGACGTATCGGCCGCCTGGTCACTCGTGCCCTCAATGAAGTTGAAGGTTTCGAATTGGTGGCGATTAATGACCTTGTCCCCGCAGACAACCTGGCTTACCTGCTCAAGTATGACACGATGCACGGTCAGTTCAAGGGCGATGTCTCTGTCAACGGTGACACCATCACCGCCGGCAAGAACACCTTCAAGTGCTATGCCGAACGCGATCCCTCCAAGCTCCCCTGGGGCGAACTGGGCATCGACTTCGTCGTCGAATCCACCGGTTTCTTCACCGACTATGACGGTGCTTCCAACCACATCACCGCCGGTGCCAAGCGTGTTGTGATCTCCGCTCCCACCAAGAGCCCCGACCAGGTTCCCACCATCGTCATGGGTGTGAACGACGGTACGCTCAGTCCTGACGCCAAGATCGTCTCCAACGCTTCCTGCACCACCAACTGTCTTGCCCCGATCTCCAAGGTTCTCCAGGACAACTTCGGTATCGCCGAAGGCCTCATGACCACGGTGCACGCTGCTACCGCAACTCAACCCACCCAGGACGGTCCTTCCAAGAAGGATTGGCGTGGCGGTCGTAACGCATACATGAACATCATCCCGGCTTCCACCGGTGCCGCCAAGGCCGTCGCCCTGGCCATGCCCGAACTCAAGGGTAAGCTCACCGGTATGGCTTTCCGCGTCCCCACTGCTGACGTGTCTGCCGTTGACCTCACCGTCAAGACCGAAAAGGCCACCAGCTACGCTGAAATCTGTGACGCCATGAAGGCTGCTGCAGAATCCGGCCCCCTTGCTGGCATCCTCGGCTTTACCGACGAAGAAGTCGCTTCGGCTGACTTCGTGGGCTGCAAGCTTTCAAGTATCTTCGACGCCGGTGCCGGTATCGAACTCAACAGCAACTTCTTCAAGGTTGTCTCCTGGTACGACAACGAAACCGGTTACTCCAACCGCGTTGTCGACCTGATGAAGCTCATGGCTTCCCAGGCCTGATCAACCTTTCCCAAACAGGGAACAATGCTGACGTCTGTTTGAGTCAGTTAACATCGGATTGAGTTTGCGTCCGATAGATAACCAGAAACGCACAGCCTGAGTATGCGGCTGTGCGTTTTTTTTTCGCATGCATCGCACCGCCAATATCAGCCCCATCTCATACACCATCATTCATCTGTATCACCTTACCAATCATCACAACAACCTTTCATTCATGGCAAAATGAATCATAAAAACCCCTGAGTTAACGTCCATCTGGCAGTTATCCGTGTATACAACTTGTGTTAGCTGGCCAATTGACCGATCCAATTGGATACTTGATTTTGTGAATTGATCTGTGTCTGAAATTGGGGCTTGTAACTGTGTTTACTTTTTTCTGCATCCTGTTTGGTTCGATGATCGCTGTCGCGGTGATCATCGGCACACACATGTATCAGAACTCCGATGAACTCCGACCTCACCGTCTACTCCGCCAAGCCGAAGCCAAGGGGTATGGCTTTGAGGAAAATGGATCATCCTGGCTAAAGCAATGGAATCACCGCTGCCCGTTGTTCCTGGCAGGCGAAAACCGCTCGGTCCACAATGTGATCTATGCCCCCTATCGCGATGTTGAGTTTGCGATTTTTGATTATCGTTTCATGTATGGGGAACACACATACAACACATCCGTCCTGGCGTTTGAACTCAAGGACAAAAACATGCCACGCTTCTCACTGTGGCCGCGAATCATGATGCCTCAGCATCCGGTGCTTGAACACGAACATGATTGTGTTCCACTGAATCTGGATGGCAACAACCATGCCTCTCAAATGCAGAATCTCTACAGTCTGCATACTGCAAACGAAGGTTCCGCCCGACTGCTGTTCTGCCCCAAGGCTGTCGAATACCTCACCGCTCATCCGGACTTCTTTGTCGAAGGCTATGGCAACCGCATCATCCTGTATCAAATCAATAAACGCCGCCAACCCGGTGCCATGGAAGCCATGTTGCACACCGGCTACCAGATTCTCCGCGCGATGCGTCTGAACGATCCGCGTGTGAACTTCGAACCGGATCTGGATGAAGATGCCGTCGAAGCGAAGGAAGCATCCGTCCGCTGAACATCATGAACTTAAATCAATGTTACCGAGCAAGCGGTGGGTGCGGTCTGTTGTTGAGTTGTTCCATGAATTGCCTCAATGCCTGATCAGCATCGGGACTGATGGTTGCAATGAAAAATTCCTGGTCATGCATACCGTTGATCGTAATCTTCCAGGCCTTATCCGATCGTGTTAAACCTATTGCACCTGTGTAATGCATACAAACGCCCTGGCTGTCTTCCTGAGTAAAGGAATATTGTGTCAGCTTGATCGTCGATCGATATTCAGTCGCAAAACCTGCAAACGACTTCCAATAGATCTCAAGAAATTTCTGATGAACCCGGTATCCAAACAGAAGCGATGCTGGCAGAAAAATGGCAAAACCACCCCAGAAAACAATCTGTGTCGTGGTCCAAAATGGATGTCCTACAAGCTGTTCGCCGTCCAAAACAGGCATGACCGTATAGGCCTGATACAAAGTCAGCGGCACAACAAAGACCGCCATCAACATAGCCAGCCGACTCCTGGCAAAATATCGCTGACGATTTAATTTTCGGTACTGTGACGTTGTGATGTATAGAACGAATTCAATACTGGGTTCGGTACTTGGTGATGATTCAATATTTTCAGACATGTGTTACCCCAAAAGGAATCTGGTCTGAAAGATTTTACCACCTTATCCGCCGATTTGATCCAAAGCGTCAATAAGTTGTTCAAGTTCCTCGTCGGGAGTAATGCGGATGCTGCCTGTGGGTTACCTGGCTCTGCCTGCCATGCGACTCAACGATCCCAATGTGAACTTCTAGCCGGATATGGATGATGATTCCGTCGAAGCGCAGGAAGCATCGGTTTGATCAGCGGGATACATGTGAGGCGGTAAAACTCAAGCCGACTCAATGCCAGTTTATTCTGTTGATTGCTTTGTATCTTTCATGATATGCAAACGCAATCTTTCAAGCTGTTCGTCAGCCTGCTTATCAATCCCACAACGCATGATCCCATAGGAGTAAACATTGTTGACACGCATTTGCCAATTATCTTTTGTTTGGGCTAACTGGATTTCGCCCATGAAAGCCGTCTCAATGCCGCTATTATCTTTGATTCTAAACTCATCTGAAGAAATACGAAGTTGGACAGAACTATCTTGACTATGGTTTCTAATCGTATGATTTGCGCCCTTAAAAATCAGAATTGTGTGGAAGGTGATGCAGCCAACAACAGCCCCGTACAATAAACACAAAACGCGAGTAACTTGTAAAGCACGCCATGGATCAGAACCGGGAATCGCTGCCGGAGTCATAAATGCCAAATAAATGAACACAGGGATTAAACACCAAAACAGCCAGTATAATTTGTACTGCTGGCGTACCGCTTTCCATACATGCTTTGCGTATTGCGCTCGTGATTCGTTGTATTGAAAATCAACAACCAACTTCTGCGTCTCATTCATGTCAATGATCTTCCCGGTGAAAAGGTTTCCGAAATGATCATAACCAATCACCTGTAACCTGGGTAGTCACCCTGCAATTTGATCCAATGCATCAATCAATTGGTCGAGTTCTTCGTCGGTGTTAAATGCACCGGGGCTGATGCGGATGCTGCCTGCGGGGAAGGTTCCGATTTGTTTGTGGGTGTATGGTGCGCAATGTAGGCCGGGTCGGACTGCGATGTCGAAGCTGTCATCGAGAATCGTGCCGACGTCCGAGGGTTCGTAGTGTGCGATGTTAAAGCTCAGCGTGCCGACGCGTTTGGTTGCATCGTGTGTGCCATAGAGTGTGAAGCGTTCATCGTTTTTGAACTTGTCGATGATCTTTGCAACCATTTGCTGTTCGTGTTTACAGATGTTCTCAATGCCTTGTTCAATGACGTAATCGACACCTGCTGCCAAGCCTGCCAAGCCGATGGTGTTGGGCGTTCCAGCTTCAAGATAGTAGGGCCAGATGGGTGGTTGCGTGGGTGTGGAGGAATCACCACCGGTCCCGCCTTCACGCCAGGGATTGAAGTGATCCAGATGCGGTCTTGGGCAACGTTCACCGACATACAGCACGCCCGTCCCCGTTGGACCGAGCAGCGACTTGTGGCCGGGCAATGCGAGCACGTCGATGTTCATCGCTTGGATATCAATGGGAACCACGCCCGCGGTCTGAGCAGCATCGACGAAAAAAAGTAAGTCTCTTTCACGCACCAACTGCCCCACCGCGGTGATGTCCTGCACGGTCCCCAACACATTGGAAGCATGCGTCATGATCACCAACCTGGTGTTGGGTTTGATCGCTGCTTCAATGTCTGCAGGTGTAACGAAACCATCATCATCACATTCGACTCGGGTCAACTCAATCACACCTCGATCCGCCAAAGATTGGAGCGGGCGACTCACCGAGTTATGTTCCAACACCGTGGTGATCACATGCGGCACATGCCCATCATTGGCAGATGTTCCAAGTAAACCCTTGATGCCCATGTTCAAAGCATCGGTCCCATTGAGCGTGAAGATGATGCGGTTATGTTTGGACACGTTAAACAAACGCGCAAGTTTTAACCGCAGCGCATCAAGCATCTCTTCAGCGCGCACCGCCATGCGATGTCCGGCGCGGCCGGGGTTGGCTGCATCCTCAGCAATGAACCGGGCGATGGCGTCTGCGACACCTGGCGCCTTGGGGAAACTCGTTGCCGCATTGTCGAAATAGATCATGCAAAAACTTTCATTACATCACATGCCCCAATCCCAGCAATTTACGTAATGTCGAAATCTGGCCGGCATGCATGGCCAAATGCGACGTGAGCAGGAAGACCAGAAAATCCCCTTGTTTGGGGAACCGTTCAATCAAGCGCTCAATCTGCGAGTCCGCCAGCAGAACAGACTCATCCGCCTGTTCGTAGGTCTCGGTCAACGCAGCGTAGACTTCGTGAAACTTGGCGATGATTTCATCCACCGTCGGGTAGATCGATGCATCGTCACTGGATTCAGTCCCACGTAAAAACAACTTGTCCCAAGCCTCATCACACAGCGAAGGCTTGCCAATCGCCTTGAGTCCGCTGTTGGCAGAGCTGGCAATGTGACCAATCTGCCAGGCCAGGTGATTGGGGACACCCGCAGGACGCTTGAACCAGAGATCGTGATCCGTTCCATCGATGAGCAATTGGACATAACCCTGGGTGACGCGAGAGGCTTGAATGGTGTTTTGACGCATGAATGAGGCTCCTTGTGATATTGGAATGTTCATTCCAATATACCACCTTGTCACCCGTTTATTCCAGTCTGAGTCCTAAAAAAAACAATTAACCTTCTGCCAACATTTTCCGGAGCATGGCAATTTGCCCAAAGTGCAGTCCTGCGTGGGAAGTCAAAAGGAAAGCTGCAAAGTCGCCATTGGTCGGATACCGGTCGCGTAAACGCTCAACCACATTCTCGGCTGATAGGGTCGCATCATCGACTTGTGCATAGCCGGCAATCAAGCATTCGTGTGCCTTGTTCATGGTCTTGAACAGTTCGGTTGTCGTCGGCTGGGCATCACCATCGTTGTCCGGCATGGAACCCTTGCCATACAAATCCCCCCATTCCATCGGCACGACCAATTCAAGGCCAAGCACCTTCAATCCAAAATTCAACGTTACCGCGAGATGCCCGATATGCCATGCGACATGATTGGCAAACGGCGGGACGGACTTGAACCATAAATCCTGCGGGATGTCCACAAGAAATTCATCGCCTTCAGTGAAGATGCGTCGGGATGCTGCTATGACGTTGGATCGCATGATGATTCTCCGTGCTTGAGGACTGTCGAGAGAAAAATGATCTCTATTGAATCTTACGCCCCAACATACTTGGCGTAAATACTCTTTGCGACAGTTGGCTGTTTGGTGCCTTTGACGATGGCCCGTCCGTCGGTGAATAAGGTTAACTCGTAAGCATCGCCGTTGTCGGTGATGTGTGCCTGGAGCATGAATTTGTTGGCTTTGACTTTGCCATGCGATTCAAGGCGTTTGGCGATGGCATCAAAATTGAGTTTTTCACCATCACTGAGTTTTTGCGTCATCTGCACCGCGTTGCGTCCGCAGAGTGTGGTGGTGCTCGAAGCAAACTTGCCATCAATGAACTCAAAGTTTCGCTTCTTGCAACATTCACATTCACCCACGTCATACGCACGAGCTACCTTAAGCTGTCGGACATCGTTTTCCCATATGTCGATCGACAGCAGTTTGTCGCGAACTGCTGCAAAGTTACCGGTGAGGACCTTGATGGTTTCGGTCACCTGGAAATTGGAGATGATTGAAACGGCAGGACCAAGCACGCCAGCGGTGTCACAGGTCGGATTCATGCCCGGCGGTGGTGCCTGTTCAAAAATGCAGCGCAAACAAGGGGTCGCCACACCGGCCTGCTCCCATGGGCTATCACCATTTGGGGTGTGCGGGAGGATGGCATAGGTCATGCCCACTGTGCCGACTGCGCCACCGTAGATGTAGGGAATACCGAGTTTGACCGCAGCGTCGTTGGCAACGAAGCGCGTCTCGAAATTATCCACGCCATCGACAATGACATCACAACCTTGAGCGAGTTGTTCGATATTGGTGTGATTCACATCATCGACAATCGCATCGACAGCCACCTGCGAATTGATCTTCGCAATTTTCATTTTGGCTGCTTCGGCTTTGGGGATCGCATTCTCCACATCCGACTCATCAAAGAGAACCTGACGTTGAAGATTGGTGATCTCGATGAAGTCACGGTCGACGATGACCAGATGCCCAACGCCTGCACGCGCGAGCATGTTGGCAATGACCGTACCCAGCGCGCCGCATCCCAGGACGAGGACTTTGCTGGCCAATAGTTTCTTCTGACCTTCTTCACCAATCCCGGGAAGAAGCATTTGACGGTGATAACGTTCGAGGTTTTGTGTCATGATTTTTAACCACAGAGGCACAGAGGCACAGAGACACAGAGCCTGATCAAGGCAGAGAAAGCAAGTGTTTTATTGTCTTTCTCTGTGCCTCTGTGTCTCTGTGGTTCAATACCAATTTTTAGTGTTTATCCTTCGACCAAACTTCCGCCTTCGACGGGGTCGACTTTGACGCCGTTGGACTGGAGGAACTTGATGGCTTTGTCGAGTTGCTTTTCCTTGCCGGATAGCTCGAGGGCCATGATGCCGATGGCTTTGCCGATGGATGCCTGACGGATGTCGAAGATCACGTTGGGATACTCCTGTGAGAGTTTCCAGATGACCGGTTCATCCTGGCAGCCACCTTCAAAGGTGAGCCAGACTTTGCGTGTTGCTTTGGACATGAGGGTTTCCTGTTTGTTTAAAAAGATTTTAACCACAGAGACTGAGGCAATCGCTAAACCGCAAGCGGTTTGATTTAGCCACCGGCGATGGCAGGGACGATGGCCAGTTCGTCACCGGCTTTAAGTTCGGTGTCGAGGTTGTTCAGGAAGCGGATGTCTTCGTCGTTGACGTAGATGTTGATGAACCGGTTGAGTTCACCTTCGGTCTTAAACAAACGCTTGCCAAGGTCGGGGTATTGGGTGTTGATGGATTCGAGGATGGCTTTGACGGACTCGCCGGGAATCTCGAGTTGGGACTGGCCATCGACCTGGGCGCGGAGCGCTGTGGGGATGGCAACGGGGATGATGGTTGAGGTGGTGGTCATTTTTTGACTCCTGTGAGATAGCGGTTTTTATGCTTGTTTTCGTGAGGTTTAAGCAGTGGCAGCAGCAGTGTTGCCTTGGACGATGACTTCATCAAATTCCTTGATCTTGGCTTTGATGACCGGCGCTGCCTGGAATTGATTTTCCATGACTTCGAGGGTTTTGAGGCCGTTGCCGGTGATGCAAACGCAGATGGATTCGTCTTTGGGAATCTTGCCTTGCTGGATGAGTTTAATAGCGCAAGCGAGGGTGGTTCCCCCTGCTGGTTCGGTGAAGATGCCCTGGGTGCGAGCGAGCAATTTGATGGCATCAATGATTTGGGGATCGGTTGCAGAGGCAGCCCAACCGCCGGAGTTGAGGATGTCTTTGATGACATAGTAGCCGTCCGCCGGATTGCCGATGGCGATGGACTTGGCAATCGTCTTGGGCTTTTGGGGTCGGAAGATTTCTTCGCCCTCTTCAATCGCGGTGGTGATGGGATTACACCCCTGGGCCTGGGCACCGTGGATGACGGGCGCGTTGTCATCGACGAGGCCGAGTCGAATGAACTCCTTGTAGGCTTTATTGACCTTGGGCAGAATCGTGCCACCGGCAACGGGGAGGACAGTGTGCTGGGGCAGCTTCCAACCGAGTTGTTCAGCGATTTCAAAGCCGTGGGTCTTGGCACCTTCGGTGTAAAACGGGCGGAGGTTGACGTTGACGATGGCCCAGTTGTACTTGTCAGCAATCTGCGAACAGAGACGGTTCACGTCGTCATAGTTGCCAGCGATTCGCACGACCTTGGGGCCGAAAACGGACATACCGACCATCTTGCCAGCTTCCAGATCATGGGGCACCATCACGAAGGTATGCAGACCGGCAGCGGCGGCGTGGGCGGCAACGGAGTGAGCAAGGTTACCGGTGGACGCACAACCAACGGTGTCGAACCCAAACTCAATGGCCTTGGTGATGGCAACACTGACCACACGGTCCTTGTAGCTGAAGGACGGGTAGTTGGCGGAGTCGTCCTTGATGTACAACTCTTTGACGCCCAGTTCAGCAGCGAGTTTGTCGGCTTTAACCAGCGGGGTCCAACCGGAGTGCAAGCCGGCTTTGGGTTCACCGTCGATGGGCAACAGGTCCTTGTATCGCCATAAGGACAGCGGGCCGGCTTCAATGGACTGACGGGTGACATTGCCTTGCATGGCTTTGTAGTCGTAGGCGACTTCGACGGGTGAGAAGTCGATGTCACAGACCGTGCGGGGCTCGATGGGGTATTCTTCCCCGGACTCGCGGCTTTTGAGAGACTTGACATAGGACATGGCGGATTCCATTTCCATGAGGTTTTATAAGGCCGACTGCAAGTGCAGTCTGAGGTGTGGCCGGTTTTCGTTTAAGGCATCAGCGACACGCCCCCGGAAGTGTCGCAGCTATTGTCGCATAGGTTTACATGCTGACAAACATTTCAAGGCAACCCGTGACCTGGGAAGGTCACGGCTTTCGGGTTACGGCTTTGAGATGGAAATGAAAAAAGCTCCATCTCAGATAAGATGGAGCTTTCATTCGTGTATCACACTTGAATGTCTGCTGCAGCTTATCTTCCCCGTCTAGTTCTGCGGCGAACTTTCCGGGAGGGATTTCGCACCATTTCCTCGAACTTTCGTTCGGGCGGTTGCGGTGGCTTCACAGGGCCCTGACCCTCGACCACTCTTGATAAGTGAGACAAATCGTATTCGGTTTTAAGGTGGCAATGTTTTAGTCTGCTTTGCCAAGCAAGTCAACCCTTGGAAATTCCAAAGGTCAATTTTATGTCGCTGGTCATTCGACCCGTCAGATTCGGAAAAGCTTATCTGGCGGCTTGTGTGGATTACCAGGCGAAGTGCGAGAAGGCGCGGTTGGCTTCTGCCATGCGGTGCGTCTGTTCGCGGGTGTTGACGGCTTTGCCTTCGTTCTTGGAGGCATCCATCAGTTCACGGGCCAGGCGAAGGTGCATGGGCTTACCCTTGTCACCACGTGAGGCGTTGATGATCCAGCGGAAAGCCAACGACTGACGACGCTTGGGCTTAACGGGCATCGGGACCTGGTAGTTGGCACCACCGACACGGCGGCTGCGGACTTCCACGGTCGGGCGAACGTTTTCCAGAGCCATTTCAAAAATTTCCATGGCTGAGGGCTTACCCTTGGTGCGCTTTTCGATTTCGTCAAAGGCATCATAGACGACGCGCTGAGCGACGGCCTTTTTGCCATCCTGCATAATGCAGTTGATGAAACGGGACAATACCTTTGATCCGTAACGGGGATCAGGGCGAAGCTGTTCTTCAGATGCAGTGAATTTATTGGGCATTGTATTCCTCTATCAGGTTCACACCTGTTAATGCTTATTTACCGGGCTTGGCACCATACTTGGAGCGAGCCTGACGACGACCATCCACACCCAGGCAGTCAAGCGTGCCGCGGACGACGTGGTAACGCACACCAGGAAGGTCACGCACACGACCACCGCGAACCAGCACAATGCTGTGTTCCTGGAGGTTGTGGCCTTCACCGCCGATGT
>PAIY01000046.1 GCA_002704825.1 Phycisphaeraceae bacterium | reverse complement strand
TTTTCTCCTTCATCCAAACCTATGAAAATTAGACTGGAGGATGCAAAAGACCTGATGAAAAGTATTATTCAGGAAGTAAGGAGGGTGTCATTTAACTTAACGCCAAGTAGCCTTGAAGATTTTGGTCTGGTTCCGGCAATCAATAAATTTTGTGAAGAGATCAATGCAGTAACAAAGTCAAATGTTAAGTTCATCAATGAAACCCGGTTTATCAACCGGCTTGATAGTCATATAGAAACAAATCTCTATCGAATCATCCAGGAAGGGGTAAACAATGCCCTTAAGTACTCAAAGGCGTCAAACATTACGGTAAATTTTTCGCACACCATCAATTCGTTAAACATTTTGATAGAGGATGATGGAAAAGGATTTGATTATAGTCGGGTCGAAAACAGCGGGCATTTTGAAAAAGCAGGTCATGGAATTTTCAATATGAAAGAACGGACTGATTATATTGGAGGAATCTTTAAATTAGAAACAGCTTTAAATCAAGGAACAAAAATATTTATCACATTATCCCTCGATAAAAATGATTAGAGTCGCTTTAGCTGATGACCACGAAATTGTCAGGCATGGTATAAAAATGGTGTTGGAGGATGATTCGGAAATAAAGGTAGTATGGGAATCATCGGATGGTCAGGAGACGTTGGAGAAAATGGAAAAAGAACCACCTGATGTGCTTGTTGTGGATATAAGAATGCCTCTGATGACTGGTCTGGAAGTAACAAAGCAACTCAAAAAGAAGGACCCGGCCATCAGGATATTGGTACTTACCATGCATGATGACTCTGAATATATTATGCAATCCCTTGAATATGGAGCAGACGGCTACCTCTTAAAAGACACGAATAAATCTGAGTTTAATAAAGCGGTCCATATGGTCAACAATGGACAGAAATACTTTAGTGGGGACATCTCTTCGACCATTGTAGATTTCTATACAAAATCGGGACCAGTGCAGATAAAGTCAGAGGAAAGCCAATCCAAAGTTGATTATCAGCTTACAAGAAGAGAAAAGGAGATCCTTAAAATGATCTATGATGGGGTTTCAAATAAAGATATAGCCGAAAAACTAGGCAAGAGCATTCGAACCATTGAGACCCATCGGTTCAACATCATGAAGAAACTCGATGTAAATAACATTGCAGAACTCTTTAAGAAAGTAGAAAAAGAAGGTTTGGCAGAGCATCTCCAATAAGTTTCCCTTTAAAATAATGCAATAAATAAGGCCCATTTCTGGCTGATAATGACGTAAAGTCAACAAATACCCATCATTTTTATCTAAATTAGAAAAATACGTATAATTACGTATTTTATTTTAATTATTACGTTTATATACGTAATTTTGAAATATTAATACTACGTAATTATACATATATGAAAAGAAATCTACTCCTTATCATAATACTTATGGGATCTGTAAGATTGACAGAGGCCCAGGTGACTATATCAGCGGAAGTAAGGCCAAGAACCGAATTCAGGAATGGCTTTAAGACATTAACGGATGAATCAAGAGATCCGGCATTTTTTACTGAACAGAGGTCAAGGCTTTATCTGGATTATGCAGATTCGGCATTTAAACTACGGGTCGCTTTTCAGGATATCAGAATATGGGGTGAGACCGGCCAAATCTTTAAAGAAGAATATGGAAAGACATTTATCAGTGAGGCATGGGGTCAATATTACTTCACAAGTGATTTTTCGATCAAGATTGGACGCCAGATTATATCTTATGACAACCAAAGATTTATCGGTGGCTTAGAATGGGCCCAGCAAGGTAGGAGACACGATGCTGCTTTGTTAATTTTTGAACCTGGCAATTCAAAGCTTCATTTTGGTTTGGCTTATAATCAGGATGATGATGTTCCTGAACAAGGGTTTCTGCAAAGTCCGGGTGCTAATTACTACAGTGTCAACGGAAATTATAAGACCTTTCAATATGGTTGGTTTAATCAGCAGTTAAAGGAAGGGTCCCTGTCTCTGCTCGCATTTAATGCCGGCTATCAGAATGCAGACAGCACCGTTTCATTTAAGCAAACTTTTGGACTGGTAGCCAGTAAGAAAGTAGCCGGACTGAAACTGGCCGGGGATTTTTACTATCAGACCGGAGAGCTCAATAAAAACAAAGTCAATGCCCTACTGGCAGGTGTCAATGCTACTTTTTCGACGCCAGTTACTCCTTTGACTTTGGGTGTTGAATATGTCTCAGGTAAAGACGATTCAGATACTTCTTCGGATGTCAGGTCATTTAGTCCGGACTTTGGGACCAATCATATGCATAATGGATTCATGGATTATTTCTATGTAGGGCCGGCAAATGGAACGGTCGGTGTTACAGATGTCTATTTCAAAACAAATTTCGGACTTGGGTTTGGCGCTTTAAAAATGGACGTACACCAATTCATGACAGGTTCATCTCAACTGGACACAGAAGGGGATAAGTTGTCAAAAAATATGGGAACAGAAGTTGACCTGGTATTTATCAAGAAACTAAAAGGTGGCGTTGTTTGGAACCTGGGTTATTCTCAAATGTTTGGCAGCGATACCATGGAAGCACTCAGGGGTGGGGATCATACGGCTCTCCAATGCTGGGCATGGACTATGATCACTTTCAAGCCAACACTTTTCACATCTAAATAATTATTATCAATGAAATATTTAAGAAATAATATACTCCTATTATTGATTCTGGCCGGTTTTATAGCCGGATGTTCCGGTGGTTCAAAAACCCAAAGCGCCAGTGTCGTTTCAGCCAAAGAATCATCGGGGAAGCTTCTTATTGAGAAACCTCAGTTGACTTTTGGATTTATTAAACTGACAGACATGGCACCATTGGCCATTGCCAAAGAGCTAGGCTACTTTGAGGATGAAGGTCTGTACGTCACCATAGAAGCACAATCAAACTGGAAAAATGTACTTGATCGGGTGATTGATGGCCAACTGGACGGTTCACATATGCTGGCAGGTCAGCCGATTGCTGCGGGAGCCGGTTTTGGGAGACAGGCAGACCTGGTCACTCCTTTTTCAATGGACCTGAATGGAAATGGAATCACCGTCTCTAATGAAGTATGGACTAAAATGAAACCTAATGTGGCTTCCGATGAGGATGGAAAACCGATTCATCCGATCAAAGCAGATGCATTGGCTCCGGTGGTAAAGGAATATAAGACCGCTGGCAGACCATTTAAAATGGGAATGGTATTTCCGGTATCCACACATAATTATGAGATCCGTTACTGGCTGGGAGCGGCTGGAATTCATCCAGGATTATACACAGCTGATAATATTCAGGGACAAGTAGATGCGGATGTGCTGCTCTCTGTTACTCCTCCACCCCAAATGCCAGCTACCCTGGAGGCGGGAACCATCTACGGCTATTGTGTAGGTGAACCATGGAATCAACAGGCAGTATTTAAGGGAATCGGTGTTCCGGTTACAACAAATTATGATATATGGAAAAACAATCCTGAAAAGGTATTTGTCATGACCAAAAAGTTTGTTGAGACTTATCCGAATACCGCCGTTGCTGTAACCAAGGCGCTGATCCGTGCTGCAAAATGGTTGGATACACCTGGTAATAGACCCAAGGCAGTGGGAATCTTATCTATGCCAGCGTATGTGGGTGCAGACTCTGTCGTAATAGCCAATTCAATGACCGGAACTTTTGAGTTTGAAAAAGGAGATAAGCGCTCTATGCCCGACTTCAATGTCTTTTATCGGTATGATGCAACCTTTCCTTTTTATTCGGATGGTATTTGGTTCCTCACCCAAATGAGAAGATGGGGACAAATTCCCGAAAGCAAACCAGAGGAGTGGTATCATCAGACCATTAAAGAAATTTATCGCCCTGACATCTGGAAGCAGGCAGCCAAAAAACTGGTAGAAGAGGGATACCTCTCAAAAGAAGAATTACCTGAAACTGATGGATATAAAGATCCGACAACAGATTTTATTGATGGTAAGATGTACGATGGGAAAGATCCGGTTGGATACATCAATAGCTTCAGCATCGGATACAAAGATGAAACATTGTAGAATCCGGGTTGATCGGGAAAGGTCATTGTGATCTTTCCCGCTTCCTTAAATCAATACAGACAAATGAAAAGCAAAACAATAAAGACACTCAGGCTATTAGGCCTTGGTTTTATAGAGCCATTGATCCGATTAATTGGCGGAGAAGAACAGCAAAAGAACTTAAGACTTTTTTTTAAACAAGCGCTCCTTCCTTTAATTTCTATCCTATTGTTCATTTTAATATGGCATGGTGGAGCTAGGGCGCTGTACAATAGTGAGGCAAGTGCAAGAATTGAAAAAGCAAGAGTGGAGCAGGGGGAAGCTGCAGCAAAAGAAATGGAGTCCTGTATAGCATCAGGGGACATTAGCTGTCAGCCAAATACACTGCCTTCTCCAGTGCAGGTCTACCATGCATACATTGCTTTGTGGAAGGATCATCTGGAAATATCCAGAAAAAAGGAAGAATTCAGAGACAAAGTGGCAGAAACGAATGAACAAAGAGCAGAGCAAGGCCTCTCAGAAATTACTTACACCGGCCGTCCATCCTTTCTCGACCAAATAGGCACAAGTCTAAAAACTGTGGCGGCCGGGTTTTTACTGGCTATGTTTATAGCTGTTCCAATTGGTATCATTATCGGGTTGAGTGATTCTTTGAGGACATCCTTCAATTGGCTGATTCAAATATTCAAACCAGTATCCCCGGTTGTTTGGCTATTGTTGGTTTTTATGGTCGTAAAAACAATGATCACTGATCCTTCGATGGATAAATCTTTTATCATTTCATTTATAAGTGTTGGATTGTGTGCGATGTGGGCAACCCTTGTCAATACAAGTATGGGTGTTTCTAATGTCGATAAAGACTATATCAATGTGGCCAAGGTGCTGAAACTGAATATAGGTCAAAATATTTTTAAGATCATTTTACCTGCTTCTCTTCCTCTGATCTTTACTGGTTTGCGGATTACGGTGTCGGTGGCATGGATGGTCTTGATTGCCATTGAATTATTAGCTCAGAGTCCTGGTTTGGGATCATTTGTCTGGGAAGAATTCCAGAATGGAGCAAACGACTCTAATGCAAAGATCATTGTGGCCATGTTTGTGATTGGCATCATTGGATTTTTGCTTGACCGGATCATGTTGAGTGTCCAGAGCTTCATGACATTTAATAAAACCACAGCATAATGACATTATTGGAATTAAAAGGAGTTTCAAAGTCATTTGGGACCGGATCATCTAAGATAGATGTACTTTCAGATATCAATCTGAAAGTTGAAGATGGTGAGTTTCTGGCAATTGTCGGTTTTTCCGGAAGTGGGAAAACGACCTTGATCAATCTTATCAACGGGTTACTTTTTCCTGATGAAGGCGAAGTTTTGTTACATGGAAAGCCGGTTACAGGCCCAGGACCTGATCGTGGAGTGATTTTCCAAAACTATTCCTTGCTGCCCTGGCTTTCGGTATATAGTAATATAAAGTTGGCTGTTGATGAAGTTTTCCCAAAGCTTTCTAAAAAGGAAAGGGAGCAACATATAAGGAAATACATTGAAATGGTCAACCTGACTCCCGCAATAGACAAGAAACCATTGGAACTGTCCGGAGGGATGCGCCAAAGGGTATCTGTGGCGAGAGCACTGGCAATGAACCCTGAGATCTTACTGATGGACGAACCTTTGAGTGCACTTGATGCGCTTACCAGGGGAACCCTGCAGGAAGAGATCATTAAGATATGGTCTGTTGATAAGAAAACTGCAGTACTGATCACGAATGATGTGGATGAGGGTATATTAATGGCCGATCGTATTGTTCCCTTAACACCTGGCCCGAATGCCACCATGGGACCCGAATTTAAAGTAGGTTTTGAAAGGCCCAGGGATGTCACTGAGATCAATCAGGACCCTGTTTACAAACGATTAAGGAATGATATTCTGGAATACCTAATGGATGTAGGAGCTACAAGAAGACAGGTAAGCGACAGAAAATATATACTCCCTGATATCCAACCAGTGATGCCTGGTAGAATCAGGTTTGGCAGGAAAAGGAAAGAAGAACAAGTAAAGTATTTCTAAAGGATTAAAACAATGGAAGCATTATTAAGAAAAGAAATACCATCCATTCCGGAACCTGAAGTCAGGGAAGAGATGCTGGTATGCAAGGATTTAAGAAAGGTTTATCCAACCCCAAAGGGCGATTATGTTGTTTTGGATGACCTGCAGTTAAAGATTCATCAAGGCGAATTTGTATCCATTATAGGTCATTCCGGGTGTGGTAAATCCACACTCCTGACGATGATAGCAGGGCTCAATGAGATCAGTGGAGGAAAGATATTCGTTGATAAAGATCCGGTGAGAGAAGCCGGACCAGACCGCGCAGTCGTTTTTCAGTCACCAAGCTTATTGCCGTGGCTGACTGCTCTACAGAATGTAATGATTGGAGTTAGGCAAGTATTTCCTACCGCATCAAAAGCAGAAAAAATTGAGATCTGTAAATACTATCTGGATAAAGTGGGGCTGGGAAATGACTTTGATAAGAAAGCCACTTCTCTTTCACAGGGAATGCAGCAAAGGGTAGGTATCGCCAGGGCTTTTGCTTTAAAACCCAAGGTGCTGTTATTAGATGAGCCGTTCGGGATGCTAGACTCCCTGACAAGAGGCGAATTACAGGATGTCCTATTGGAAATTTGGCAAAAGGAAAAGATTACCGCTGTGGCCATTACACATGATGTAGATGAGTCTATCTTCCTGGCTGACCGGGTCATTATGATGACCAGCGGCCCTTATGCCAGGATTGGTGATGAGCTAACCATTCCATATCCAAGGCCAAGGAATCGAAAGGATGTACTTGAAC
This sequence comes from Phycisphaeraceae bacterium, assembly GCA_002704825.1. Lineage (GTDB taxonomy): Bacteria > Planctomycetota > Phycisphaerae > Phycisphaerales > Phycisphaeraceae > UBA7800. The sequence continues at coordinate 3,302 of PAIY01000046.1, read as the reverse complement.
ATCCTGACTACTATGACTACAGGGCTTATCTCCTTGATTTTCTAAATCACTAAGAGTGATTGCCTTATCAAAATATTTGAAACACAAAATGTTCATTTGTCTACGGGTCATGGTGGGCTTACTCCTTGAGTAAGCTCACCGGATCTGTGTCCATCAAGAGATGTCGTTAAAACAAAAAGAAACTCATAGGACTACATGCTCCTACTGTGGAGTAGGCTGTGGAATCGTTGTATCCAGAGAGAAGAAAGGGAGGCTGTCTATAGCCGGAGATGAGCAGCATCCGGTCAATAAAGGGATGCTTTGTTCTAAAGGGATGAATTTACATTATACCACAATGGATCAAAGCGATCGGTTGTTAAAACCCCAGATGCGATGGAGTCGTCAACATCCCAGAGAAGATGTATCATGGGAAACGGCTATCGATCGATCAGCAATGGTATTTAAGACACTGATTGAAAAATACGGACCGGATAGTGTTGGGCTTTATGTATCAGGTCAATGTCTTACGGAAGAATATTATCTGGCCAATAAGTTAGTGAAAGGGTTTCTTGGAACAAATAACATTGATACCAATAGTCGCCTGTGTATGAGCTCTGCTGTGGTGGGATACAAAGAGACTTTGGGAGATGATTTGGTCCCTATTTCATATGATGACATCGAGCAATCGGATTGTATATTGATAGCCGGAGCTAATCCTGCCTGGTGTCATCCAATTCTTTTCAGGCGGATTGAAAAGCACAAAGAAGCAAACCCTGAGACCCGAATTATAGTTGTGGATCCACGTAAAACAGATAGTTGTGCCATCGCAGATGTTCATCTTCAAATCAATCCCGGAACGGATATTCATTTATTTCATGCGATTGGAAAGTATCTGATAGACCATGATATGATTGACGAAGAATTTCTCCGTGATCACACAAATGGGTTCCCCCAGTATGCGAAAGAAGTAAAGTCCAAAACCCTGAAGGAATATGCGGCTGCATGTGACCTCGCTCTGAATGATATTGAGGAGGTAGCTCGAATGATTGGCAATGCCAAAGGGTTCATTACTATGTGGGCCATGGGACTTAATCAAAGTACATCAGGTGTCAATCAAAACCTGGCATTGATTGATCTTAATCTGATTACCGGGAAAATTGGAAAACCAGGGAATGGCCCTTTTTCGTTGACGGGGCAACCCAATGCGATGGGCGGAAGAGAAGTAGGTGGAATGGCCAATCTACTGGCTGCCCACAGGAACCTAGCAGATCCTGCCCACCGACAGGAAGTAGCGGATTTTTGGGGCGTGAGTTCGATTCGTGATCAACCTGGTTTGACAGCCACAGAAATGTTTCATGCCCTGAAGTCAGGGAAAATGAAAGCCATCTGGATCATTTGTACCAACCCGTCAGTCAGTATGCCTAATGCAAGGCTGGTGGACGAAGCCCTAAAAGCAGCAAGGTTTGTGATTGTTCAGGATATTTCTACGAATAGTGATACCGGAAAATATGCTGATGTCTTATTACCTGCTGCCGGATGGTTGGAGAAGGAAGGAACGATGACCAACTCTGAGCGAAGGATAACATATCTACCAAAAGTCATTGATCCGCCGGGTGAAGCATTGCCCGATGGTGAGATCATTATTCGTTTTGCAAAAGCCATGGGATTCCATGGGTTTGGATACGAAGAAGCATCGGAGGTTTATGAGGAATATGCCAGGCTAACAAAAGGAACAACTATTGATATTTCGGGATTAAATTATGAAAGGCTAAAAGGAGTTCAGACCATTCAATGGCCCGTTCCTGATCCCGATCATCCTGGTACCAGGCGATTGTTTGAAAGTGGACAGTTTTCAACCGCAGATCAGCGCGCCAACATTCATACACGAGGCTTGGCTGAAGAATCAGAGCAAATAACTTCGGATCATCCGCTGATCCTGACAACAGGTAGGATTAGGGACCAGTGGCATACCATGACTAAAACCGGGAAAGTTTCGAAACTCATGAAACACATAGATCGGCCTTTTCTTGAAATCCACCCGGATGATGCACAAAAAAGAGGCATAAAGGAAGGTTTTCCGGTACGTGTTTACAATTCCCGGGGCGAAGTAAAGGTGTCAGCCATCATCAAGGATACGATTAAACCTGGTGTTGTTTTTCTTCCGATGCATTGGGGCAAGAAACTAAACTTTGATTACTCAAGATCAAATAACCTGACCGATGATCGGGTAGACCCCCGGTCCAAGCAACCTGGATTTAAGTTTGCTGCGGTTGAAGTAGAAGTAATCAATATCCCACGCCGTAAAATAGTGGTGGTGGGTGCGGGAGCTGCCTCTTATCGCTTTGTGAATACATACAGAGATTTCAATAAAGACGATGAAATCCATGTTTTTTCAAAAGAACAGTGGCCTTATTACAACCGGGTATTGTTGCCGGATTACGTCAATGAGACGAAAGAATGGCAGGACCTTGTCAAGTATACAGAAGAAGAGCTAAAATCTCTGAATCTCCATATGCACCCTTCCAATCCTGTGGTAAAAATAAATAAGGAGTCAAAGATCATCACAGATAGCCATGGAGCTGAGCACGCATATGACATACTGATCCTGGCTACGGGAAGCAGAGCATTTGTTCCTCCAAAAGCTCCAATGGATTTACCGGGAGTATTTACTATGCGGGACAGAGAAAATGCTGATGATTTGAAGAAGCAAATATGTCCGGGAAGTCATGTGCTAGTTATTGGAGGTGGCTTGTTAGGCCTTGAGTTGGCAGCAGCCTTAACGGAGATGCAAGTATCATCAACCATCGTTCAATTAGGGTCCAGGCTGATGGAAAGACAACTTGATCCGGTGGCAAGTGCTATGTTGAGAGAATATGTTGAAGACCTGGGAATCAGAGTATTTACAAATGATGAAGTAACAGGCATCTCTGAAGGCAGTAGCGAGCCATTGGATATTGTCCTTAAGAGTGGTCATCAATTCAGCACAAATGCGGTTGTCTTTGCAATTGGGACCAGGCCCAATATTTCATTGGCTGAAGAAGGGGGTGTAGCCTGTGGTCGGGGAGTGCTGGTAAATGACTTTTTACAAACCAGTGATCAAAGTATATACGCTTTGGGAGAGATTGCAGAGCATAACAGTAAGATGAATGGCATCACAGCCGCTGCAGAACAGCAGGCTGATATTTGTGCCCGTTATCTGGCTGGAGATACCTCCCGTTCTTATGAAGGCTCTACACCAATGAATATATTGAAGTTTCCCAGCCTGGATTTGTGTTCGATCGGACTGGCCGAAATCCCCGTCGGAGGCAAGCACTATAGTGAGA
>PAIY01000045.1 GCA_002704825.1 Phycisphaeraceae bacterium | reverse complement strand
TTGTTATTTATAATGAACCTTTAAAAATGATGTGCGATGCACCTTCCGTATATAATAGAGAGGAACAATACACCAGGTTTATTTCAAAAATTCCCACTACATGGGATGAGACGAAAGTATTAGAGGCAAAATTTGGAGAATATCTCGTTGAGGCTAGAAGAACAGATACGATATGGTATTTAGCAGGTATATCCGGCACTGAATCAAAGGAGGTTTTATTGGATTTCAACTTTCTTGATGCTGGAACTTTCCAATACACACTTTTGGTTGATGGACCAAATGCTTATAGAGTTGGAACGGATTACTTGTGGGATTCTGGTCAATTGACGGCAAGTGAACACAAGAAGATTTTAATGACTCAGGGGGGTGGTTTTGTGATGAGAATAGAGAAAGAAGGACAATGAAAATTCATCTCCATAAATTTATGTTAGCTCTTCTAGGAGTTGTCTCCAACCACTTGATTTCCCGATAAAAATGGATGATAGGGAATTGGAAGGAAGAGGTTGTTACGGTAGGAACTCCAGATCAGCCCCAATCAGGGGGAGCCACCACCTTGTAAAATGCCGACGGTTACCGTTCCGATATATTGATCATCAGGAGGTGAGTTTAACATTTTAGCCAATGCTTCTTCAGAAATTTGTGCAGACGATGTTAAAACTAGTATATGTAATGATGTGATTAAAAATGACCTTTTGAAATCCAAAATTACTCTTTCCGTTATTTAGGGTAATATTAGCTCAATTTGTAAAAAAACTAGTACGGTTATTAAAATTCTCTAAATATTCTCATCTTTATGATCCCCAAAATCGTAATTCATGCATCTCACCGTCAGCAACGGCTCTAAGAACAATGATGAAGAAAAGTGGTTTGAGGCCCTTTATAACACCCATGTTGAAGGCCTCATACGTTATGCATATTCAATTACTGAACATAAGGCGTTAGCGGAAGATGTTGTTTCCGAGGTTTTTATTGCATTATGGAATAGGAAGAATGAAATAGGAAACATCAAAAACATTGAAGCATACCTGACCAGATCAGTTAAAAATCAGGCTATCAAAAAAATAAAGCAAGCTAAGAAGGAAACCCTGGGACCTCTTGACGAATTTAAATATCAGCACTCGTTGGATCCGGAAAATATTTTGATTGGTAAAGAGCTGCAGGGAGTTATTGATGAAGTGATGGAGCACTTAACTCCACATGGAAAGCTGGTCTATGATATGGCTAACAATAAAGGTTATTCCAACGAAAAGATTGCAAAAGAACTTGGAATTTCACCTTTTACTGTGAGAAAGCATCTTAGTAATGTTTTTAAACGATTCAAAACTGCCGTTAAGAGACATTATCATAAAGATGGAAAGGAGAGCAAGTTTGGCAAGTTAATTCTGAGCTTGTTGCTATAATTCAATAATAGTTATAAAATTGATATTTTTTCAGCCTTTTTTGTATTGTTTTATTAATATTTCGAATGAATACATATAAGGTATTTAAATTTTAAAAAATATCTACTCTTTTTTCCACTCACAAGGCTCTACTATATGAGAGCAAGCCTTAATGGAAAAATTAATCTATAAATATCTTCAGAATAAGCTCACCAAAGCAGAAAAATTGGAACTGAGAGAATGGTTAAGGGAAGATCCTGAAAATGCCAGGTTGTTTAAAAATTTTGTAGGGCATTGGAATCTTAAGGACTTCGATGTTGAGTTAATGAAATACAGGATATGGCAAAAGATGCCTCATCAACAAGAAGAAGCTCAGGGTCATCAGACCTATTTCAGGTCCATTCATTGGATGGTGAAAGTAGCAGCAATACTTGTTTTAGCGCTGAGTGTATCTATTTACTTTGTTTTTAATAGAAAATCTTTTCTGGATACCACTGTACAAATAGCCAACCCGGTCAATATTGAAAAAGTGGCTGCAAAAGGTCAGAAGCTTACGGTCAAACTTCCTGATGGCACAATTGTGAAATTAAATGCAGAAAGTAAGATTACTTTTCCAGAAGACTTCTCTACTGATGTTCGAAACGTTCAATTAACCGGAGAAGCCTTTTTTGATGTAGTCAGAGATGAATCAAAGCCATTTAAAATTTTCTCAAAAAATATTGAGGTTGAGGTTCTTGGAACATCTTTTAATGTCAACTCATACCCTGATCAGCATAAGGTTTCCGTGGCAGTACGCTCAGGGAAAGTAGCTGTTCGGAATGTAAATATGACAATGGGTACTGTTCTTGAAAGGAAGGAAAAACTGGTTTTATCAGGATCTGATGGGACTTTTAGAAAAGAATCCATTGTGGATGAGCAAATGGCTTATGGATGGATTGACAACTACTTATCATTCAATGATCTGAACCTGGAGGAAGGGATGGCCTTGGTTTCCAAATGGTTTGATGTTGAATATGTGATAGTTAATAAAAGGAAAATTGATAAGCTGATTACAGCAAAGTTTAATAACCCCTCATTAAAAAATGTGATGGAAAACCTATCCTATTCATATGAGTTTGATTACGAAATAAATGAAAATGGAATTATTATCAGATAGCTAAAAATAAAAAAGAGAGCCGAGGGACTTTGGTGAGGCCTCAACTCTCTTGAAATGTTTAAAGTTTTATAACCCTAAACTTCTATGAAAACAAATTTACGAAAATTAATTATTCGCATGTCGAGAATAGCGATTTATGCGACTACGGTCTGCATGTCACTGACAATGGTGTTTGCAGTTGAGACAATCGGACAACGGAAGATGCTTAGAGATATTCCGGTTGCTTTTAACCTTCAACAATCCATTAGTCTACAGGATTTGATTGAAGAGATTGAGGATTTAGGTCAGTTCACTTTTGTTTATTCGAAAAAGGATATCAGAGGTGTTATGCTTGAGTTTAATGGTTCTATTCAGGACATGGAAAGTTTACTTAATGAAATATCTGTTCAGGCAGGTGTCTCAATCAGGAGAGTGAATGAAACCATCAGCCTGAAGGAGGTAAAGAGGAATTTAGACAAACCGGCCTTGGTTGAGGAAGAGCCCGTTCAGCAAACTGTTTCGGGGATGGTAACAGATGAAAACGGAGAACCACTCCCCGGAGCCACCATTCTGGAGAAAGGAACTACTAATGGTACCACAACAGATATTGAAGGAAATTTCAAAATGAATTATACTCAGGGTGCTATGCTGTCAATTTCATTTGTTGGGTATGAGACTCAGGAAGTAAGTGTCTCAGGAAGAAGTGTTATAAACATCCAAATGGGTGTGGATGAAAACCAACTTGAGGAAATAGTTGTCGTTGGCTATGGGGGAAAAAAGAAAAGTGATATTACGGGCTCAGTTGCATCTGTAATTAATGAAGATTTGGTAAAAGCACCTATTGCGAATGTAACAGGTACGCTAAGTGGAAGATTGCCTGGTCTTATATCCTTGCAGCCGAATGGACAACCAGGGGCTGATGATACGCAACTGAGCATCAGGGGGTTTGGTCAGGCTTTAATTATTGTTGATGGAGTTCAAACTGATTTTAATAATATAGACCCAAATCAAATTGAATCCATATCTATACTTAAAGATGCCTCAGCGACTATTTATGGGGCTCGAGCTGGAAATGGGGTGATTTTGGTGACAACAAAGAAAGGAACCAATTCCAAGCCAGAGTTTAGCCTGAATATTTCCCAAACCTATCAGGGAATCACTACAATGCCGCGGCCAAGTAGTTCCAGTCAATATGCTGAACTCACACGAGAAGAATGGATTCAGTCCGGACAGGCTGAAGCTGATGCTCCATTTACTCTGGAAGATATTGAGAACTACAGGAATTCCTCAGACCCTTATTTGTATCCTAATACAGATTGGTATAGTGAATTATTTAATAAATGGTCCCCACAACAGCAATATAATTTATCAGTCAGAGGAGGAAATGAAAGAATCAAATACTTTGGGTTCTTGGGTTATCTGGACCAAAAAACGGTCTTTAAAAATAATGGAGGAAACTTCAAGCGTTATAATTTTCAGTCAAATATTGATGCTGAAATTTCAGATAATTTGACATTGTCTTTTAAAATACAAAGCAATGTACAAGATCGTAATTTTCCGCTTGAATCTATAAATTCAGGAGAGGCAAGTGTTTGGGGCTGGTTTTGGAGTACTCTTCCAATCTATCCCGCCCACCTACCCGATCCCACTAAGGTTTCATTTGCTAACGGAGCTGGCACTGGTGGGGCTCATATTATTAGTAATCGAGACATTTCCGGTTACAGCGATACTGATTCTCAGAATAATTTCGGAACTATTTCATTAAAATATGATTTCGATTTTATCGAAGGTTTATCAGCAAAAGCTTTTACAAATTATTCCAATTATAATTCTGACAATAAATCATTAAGAAAAACTGTAAATCAGTATACATATGATCCAGGAAGTGAGGTTTATTCATTGGCCGGAACCTACAATGCTGTCCCGGAATTGACTCAAAGTCATTCAAAAGGAAGGACAATCACAAGTCAGTTTTCACTAAACTATGAAAGAATATTCGGTGATCTACATAGTCTTTCTGTACTGGCTCTATATGAAACTATTGATAATAAGAGTGATTATTTTTCAGCGGGAAGAAAAGGCTTTATCACTACTGCTGTTGATCAATTATACGCTGGAAGTACAGAGGCAATGTCTAACGATGGAAGAGCTTATGAATCTGGAAGGGTTAGTTATGTTTCACGTCTAAATTATTCATTTGCCAACAAATATCTTTTCGAAGCAATTTTTAGAGCTGATGCATCTGATAGGTTCCCATCTAATTCAAGATGGGGTTATTTCCCAAGTATTTCTTCTGCATGGAGGATTTCTGAAGAAGGCTTCATGGGTGGTATTTCATCGTTGGACAATTTAAAATTAAGGGCCAGCTATGGGGTCTCCGGAAGCGATAGGGATGCTGGTTCAATTTATCGCTATCTCTCCGGTTACTCAATTGCCTCCAATACTTTTATATTGGGAGATGGACCGATGGTGGCCTTAAACTCAATAGGCCTGGCAAACGATCAGATTACCTGGGAAACGCTCAAAATAGCCAATGTCGGTCTTGATTTTTCCTTATTTGGATCCAAATTGTATGGAACACTCGATGCATTTTATAGAGATAGAACAGGTATACTGGGCACAAGGACAGCCTCAATTCCAACCTCATTTGGGGCGGAACTTCCAATTGAAAATTTGAATAGTCAAAACAATAGAGGTTTTGAATTACTGGTCGGAACTATTAGGAAAATAAATGAATTTTACTTGGATTTAAGTGGTAATATCTCATGGTCAAGGGCAAAATGGAATTATTTTGATGAGCCCGAATTTGAGGATCCTGATCAAGAAAGAATAAATAAACGATCAGGGAATTGGACAGACAGACAATTTGGTTACGAAACTGATGGTCTTTTTACAACTCAGGATGAAATTGATGCCCTAACCTATGAATATCCAACGGGAAATAGTCAATTAAGGCCGGGTGATATCAGAATCATTGACCAAAATAATGATGGAATTATAGATTGGAAAGATCAGGTTGAAATTGGGAAAGGAACTACCCCTCATTGGATGGTCGGATTCAATTCAAATATGAGGTTCAGGAATTTTGATTTATCATTTTTATTTCAGGGAGCCTTCGGACACTTTACCAGAATCAGCTACACCCAAGGGCGAAACTTCCCAACCTTTGTTTATGAAAACAGATGGACGGAGGAAAATAATAGTAAGGATGCATTGATCCCTAGATTGGGAGGTACAACCATTGACTATTTTTCTCAATTTAGATACAAAAAGGCTGGGTATCTGAGGCTAAAGAACCTATCATTTGGATACAACCTGCCAAAAACTTTACTGTCAACCATAGGACTAAGTAGTACCAGGATTTATGTAGCAGGAACCAATTTGTTGACGTTTGATAAGTTGAAAGATTACAATCTGGATCCTGAGGCACCGTCAAGTGAGGCCGGAAGATACTATCCGCAGCAAAGAACTATTTCCCTTGGTCTCAACGTGTCATTTTAAACGATCATTCGCTAAATAAAAAGATATGAAAAATATACTTTATAAAATATTATTCGCAGTGATGATGATATCATGTTCAGAAGAGGTTCTGGATAAAAAACCATTGGATTTAATCACTGATATTGATGTGTGGCAAGACGAAGTCTTGATGGATTCCTACCTGACCAATGCTTATTTGAAAATGTACATTCTTAAGAATGAAACACCTTATTCCAGTACCGCCGGAAGTACCGCCGTTGATTGGTTTAATGGCGAGGACTGGAATGGTCCATTTATTGTCAATGAAGTATCTGATGAGGCTATGGGTAATTGGATTGTTGGTCAATCACGTAAAGTTAAGACCCAGGGTTTAACGATAAATGGTGGAATATTAGAATGGTGGGAACACGCTTACAGGGTGAATAGAATTTTAAATGAATTTATTGAAAAAGTTCCTTCTTCACCAGCATCAGATGAATTTAAAATGATGAAGGTGGCAGAGGCAAGATTCCTTCGAGCCTTTAATTATTTTTCAATGGTGAAGCGATATGGCGGAGTACCCTTAATTACCGAAACTCAAAATATTAATGATTCAGATGAAGAAATATATAGGGCTCGGAATAAAGAACAGGAGATTTATGATTTTATAATCTCTGAAATGGATGCAATTGCCAGTAATCTTCCCGAGAGAAATTCTGGAAACTATGAGTATGGAAGGCCTTCAAGACATACAGCTTTTGCCTTGCAATGCAGGGCCGCATTATATGCAGGAAGTATTGCTCAATACGGGTCCGTCCAATTAAATGGAATCGTAGGGATTCCATCTTCAGATGCAGTAGGTTATTATCAAACTGCTTTTGATGCGGCAGAAGAAATAATGACTAGTGGGCTTTATCAATTGTATGATGTTGATACAGATAAAATTGAAAATTTTAAGAATGTCTTTTTGGTTAAAGATAATCCGGAAGTTATTTGGGCCGAACGACATGACTATGTTCAGAGAAATCAGGGAGGTAATGGTTGGGTTTGGGACTTTTTCCAATGTCCAAGACCTCATGCATGGAATGCTGGGAACCAAAATGCACCTTATTTAGAGATGGCTGAAGAATTTGAATATGTTGATGGCACACCCGGTGCTTTGGATAGAGTAGCTATTCAGAATGGATTACATACCATTGATGAAGTTTGGGGAAACAGGGATCCAAGGTTCTATGCTACCATTTATACCCAGGGTACGCCATGGAAAGGTGTAGATATCGATTGGTATAACGGATTGATATTGCCTGATTTAACAATCATAACTTCTGGCTCTTATGAGGGTGTATTAGCTCAGGGCTACCATTCCAGAAACGGAACAGGATTTGGGGTGATGAAATATTTGGAAGAAGACAAAAGCAATCTAGGTGAAAGAGCTACATCAGGAACTGATTGGCAAATTTTTAGATATGGTGAAATACTACTGAATTATGCTGAGGCTGCTTTTGAACTTGGAAGACCAAATGATGCTTTGGATGCAATTAATGCATTGAGATCTCGAGCTGGTATTGTAACAATTGGTTCAGTTGATCGAGACCAAATAAGGCATGAAAGAAAAGTTGAGCTTGCATTCGAAGGGCATAGATATTGGGATGTAAGAAGGTGGAGGGTTGCCACAAGTTTGCTTTCTGTTGAACGCTCAGGTATTAGTTATAAGCTTGATTTCAATACACGGGACTTTAAAATTGTTATTAATCCAAATATTGAAACAAATGCATCGATAGTGCCATTTACTGAAGCCAATTACTATTTGCCAGTCACTCTCACACGAACCAGTAATAACCCTAATCTCATTGAGAATCCTGGTTATCAATAATTTGTTTAACCAATGTAAGTCGTCATGCCTAAATGATGACTTACATTTTCCTTTTCTATTTTTCCCGTCAAAATGTGGGAATCAAAAAATGCAACAGATTTAGGTAGGATTAAAACTCATGGTTAATCATGCAATTGAGTAGAAGTATTCAGATTAAATACAACACCCAAATTAAAGTAGATATTCAAAATGTAATTGAAAAAATTCTGATGTCTACAATGTTAACTATCATGTTCGTGCATTGTGGTGATAATAGCCTGGGTGACTTAAACAAGAATGAATTTGATCCTGCTGATACGGTTTCGACAACTCCATGGGAGCACGAGGTATATTTGCCATTTGATATCCCTCCTTTTTCCGTGTTAAGAGCTTCTGAAAAGAAAGTTTATGCCCATTATTTCACTCAATTTCCGATATCAATAGATAATAAAGATCCCTCATCAGATTACTATCAAAATGGCTATTTATCTCCAAATGGTGAAGAAGGAAAACACCTGGATTATGGTGGATTCTTAAGATCTCGTCCAATACCAAGAGAACCAATCTCAGCAAGTAACTGGAAGGAGATCAATATGCAGGAAGAAGTTAGAAGAGCAATAGCAGTAGGTATTGATGGGTTTGCATGTGACTTGTTATCAGACAAAGGGTATCATTATGAAAATACCAAAATATTGCTGGACGCTGCTTATTTGGTAGATCCAGGATTCAAAATCCTTCTGATGCCAGATATGGTAGCATTCAGAGATCGTCCGGATGATATAACAAAACTGATTCTGGATCTTGCTCAACATCCTTCTGCGTTAAGATTGGAGGATGGACGATTAATTGTGTCTCCATACAATGCTCAAACACAGGAGCCTGACTGGTGGAAAAATTGGATGAACACCATGGAGGATCAAGGTGAAATAGTTGCCTTGGTTCCCTTGTTTCAAGGCTGGAAAAATTATGCAGCCTCATTTTCGCCATTCAGCTATGGAATGTCAGATTGGGGCTGGCGTTCAGTGAGTGGCCAGTCTTATTGGGAGTCCGTAGCACAAGAGGCGAAGTCCTATGGACCAATTTGGATGATGCCAGTTTCGCCACAAGATATGAGACCTAAATCATTGAGGTACTGGGAGGCCAAAAATAGCTTACAATATAGAATCATGTGGGAAAATGCGATTAACGGTGGATCTGATTGGGTTCAACTGATCACCTGGAATGACTATAGTGAACATACAATGGTCGCTCCTTCAACAGGAACTGATTATTCTTTTTATGATTTGACAGCGTATTATACAACCTGGTTCAAAACAGGTAGTAAGCCAACAATTACTCGTGACGTGATATATTATTTCTACAGGAATCAAAAAATAAGACTTACTCCTAAATATCAGTCCAAAAAATTTAATTTGGATTCCGGTAGTGACCCAGCTTCAGAGCAGGTCGAAGTATTAGCATTTCTTACTGAGCCTGGTATTTTGGAAATAGAAATTATGGGTGAAGTAGAGACTAAACCAGTGCAAAGTGGCATATCATCATTTAGAATTCAAATGAAACCTGGTAGGCCGGTATTTAGATTAAGACGAAATGATGAAGTGATTATTACACTACCTGGAGCATTCAAAATATTAAGTGAAATTGACTACCAAAACCTATTGTACCTCGGAGGAAGTAATTCAAGGGTACCCGTTATGAAAGAGGTGGATTAACTATTTCCTTAATGAAATTTGTATTTTCAGATCATCGGAACAATTCTCAATTTTATGTAATGAAGGTAAATAAATATTCCGTTTTTATTTTTTTGTGGTTTAGTTGTTCATTGTGGTGTTTTTCACAGCTAAAGGTTGAATCTCCGGATGAAAATATAGCTGTTGAGGTCAAAATAGGAGAGAAAATATATTATTCAATATCCTACAAGCAGGAAAGAATAATGGAATTTTCACCATTATCTATAACCATCAATAATAATCAGTTGGGTAAGGAACCTACTGTTGTCAATTCCAGAACAAAAAATATTCATCAAAAATTATACCCGGTGTGGGGAAGTAGAGCAGAGATAGATGACTACTATAATGAATTAATAGTTGATTTTGAGGGTAACTATACAGTGAAGTTTAGAGTTTATAATAAAGGAGTGGCTTATCGATTTGAAACTGATCTCGGAGATGAACCAGTAATTGTAAATAGTGAAGAAGTTGATTTTAGGTTTGAGAAGGGAACTAAAGCCTGGCTTTCTAAAGAGCAAAGCTACGAGACTAATTATGAGGAGACCTCTTTAGACAAACCAGTCGTTGATAGCTTCAATAATTCCATTGATAAGATTTATTTGCCCACATTAGTTCTCCCAAATGAAAAAGTTAAACTTTTAATAACAGAAGCTGATTTACACAATTACCCCAGCCTTTTTTTGCAACAAGGAAACGATAATGAGAATTATTTAAGAGGGACTTTTGAACCCTATGCATTGACAACAAAAAGAGGTGGATACAATGATTATTTTTATCTAACAGAAACGGCAGCTGAGTATATCGCTAAAGTTAATGGCAGGCGTACCTTTCCATGGAGGCTACTAATTATCAGTGAAGATGATAAGGATTTTGTTGATTGTGATCTGGTTTATCAACTTTCATCACCGTCTAAGCTATCAAATACAGATTGGATTAAGCCTGGTAAAGTAGCCTGGGAATGGTGGCATGGAAAAGTAGTGGAAGGAGAAAAATTTATTGGAGGTGTAAATACTAAAACTTATTTATATCATGTGGACTTTGCTGCAAAATATGGATTAGAATATATTCTCATAGATGCAGGTTGGACAGACAAGTATGATTTGACTCAGGTGAACCCGAAGGTCGACATAGAAAAAATCGTTCGTTATGGAAAGGCAAATAATGTAAATGTAATTGTTTGGTGTCCGGGACACACGCTATTCAATCAAATGGAAGAAGCGCTCGATTTTTTTGCCGCCCATGGAGTTGCTGGCGTAAAAGCCGATTTTTTTGGGAGGGAAGATCAAACGGGTATAGAAATGTATGAAGCAATTGCCGTAGCCACTGCTGAAAGAGGGTTATTAATTGATTTTCATGGCTGTACAAAACCAACAGGTTTATCAAGAACATTTCCTAATATTATTAATTATGAAGCAGTAGCTGGTAATGAATGGAATAGGTTGGACAAGGACAAGGTTACCATTAAACATAAGGTATCTGTTCCCTTTGTTCGTTCGGCTGCTGGTCCCATGGATTTCACTCCCGGCGGGATGAGAAATGTCCAATCAGGTCATCACTTAAGAAAAGTATTACCAGAGGTGCATGGTACCAGAGCAAATGAATCTGCTCTTTTTGTTATTTACAATGAACCCTTGAAAATGATGTGCGATGCACCCTCTGTCTATAATAGAGAGGAAAAATACATCAGGTTTATTTCAAAAATTCCAACCACATGGGATGAGACAAGAGTATTGGAGGCAAAATTTAGAGAATACCTTGTAGTCGCAAGGAGAAAGGGTCAGTCTTGGTACGTTGCAGGTATTTCCGGGGATAACCCAAGGGAAGTTTCGATGAACTTTAGCTTTCTTGAAGACATGGAATATCACTACACACTTCTAAGTGATGGACCAAATTCCTATAGGGTTGGGACAGATTATTTATGGCAGGAAGGAGTTGCTTCTAAAGCCGATTTGGTAAATATTGGAATGGAAACAGGAGGAGGTTTTGTAA
>PAIY01000044.1 GCA_002704825.1 Phycisphaeraceae bacterium | reverse complement strand
GGACGCGAGATGAGGTGCTGGCGTTTCATGTCTGCATTATACCCTAGTGAAGGACAAGGGAGACAAAACCGCTTGCGGTTTAGCGCGTTATCATTGCTCTGTTCTTTTCTCATCGCGGGATTGATCGAAGCCCAGCATCATCCTGTGGTGTTCAATGCGCAATAAAAAAACCTCGTCAGAAACGATTGTGTCTCCGACGAGGTTTTAATGGTTACTTGAAATGTCCGTGTTGAACTTAATAGGTAAGCTCAATCACCTGCTTGTTGTTGAGCTTGGCGAGCTGGATGACCTGTCCTTCTTCAGACTCGGTCACCGGCACCTCGACACCTTCAGGAACCAGCGTTGCCCTGGTGATCGGCTTGGGCAGGTTCAGTGTTACCGTCAGATCATGCAGCGGGATGATGTCTTCGACGATCTCGATCTGTTCACTCTTAAGCTGCGGGACATAGTTAAGCAGATGCATCACGTAACGGCTTTGATCTGCCTGTTCATTGATCGCGGTAAACAGATGCGAAGGCGCGTTGGTCTTGAGCATCGGCCTGGTGATTAGTTCATCAATCGCAGCACCGACCACCTGCTTGCACCAGCGCGGTGCGTTGAGTTGGTACTGCGTCAGATGCGGCTGAGACAGGTAGATGCAGTTGTCTTTGATGGTCACTGCCGGGCCTAACACTTCGCCGGTGCTTGGGGAGTGACGATGTGAGCAGTAGTGTTCCCATGTGCGGTTGAATGTCGAACCGATGGTGTCCGCGAGGACGGTGGTGCCATCGCATGCACTGACCTGCGAGCCTTGCTCGTAGACCACGTGATCCGCATCGGGCAAGCCTGCAAAGCCTTCACGGACATGCAGGAAGTTGGGACAGTATTCGCTGGGGCCTTCATACTTGATCCCCAGGCAAGGCAGGTTGTCGCCGGCTTTGTCCAGCGCGATGAGCTTGCCACCATCTGCAACATAGCTTTCCAGTCGATCACGCAGTTCATCGGTGACAGTGATTTCATCGGGGACGATGATCAATTCATAGTCCGCAAAATCAGCCTGCAGGTCGATGATGTCATACTGGTGATCCAGTTCCTGGAGTATGCGAACCGCGCCCTGCGAACTCTTGGGCAGTGCGTTGTGGCCCGAGGCGAGGGTGAAAGCTTCGGGCGTGATCACGCCGATTTGCGTGACCGGCTTGACCTTGGTGCACCAGGGCTCGACAGCTTTGATTTGGTTGTAGACCGAGCCGATGAGTTCGTAGGTCGTCTTGCAGATTTTGCCGTTGGGAGGCAGTTGATCACCGATGGAACAGCTGCCACCCAGCGCAACGGATTGGAAGCATTCGTATTCAAGTGCTGCCTGGTTCTTGTAGCTGTGGAAGTCGCCCCATGATGTATGGAACTTGCCGGTCATCCCCAGGAAAGGCAGGTCCAGCGTGCGGGCATATCGGGCAGTCAACGGGAAGTGCATGTAACCCCAGCCACCTGAAGGAAGCGATTCGAGTTCAAAGTGGGTGTAGGCATCCTGCAGATCACGATGACGCGGGCCGATGTGACCGGCATTGTAAAACACCGTGCAGTCCTTGCTCAGCGTGCGGATGTAAGCGGTCATATCCCGCATGAACTTGGCTTCGACTTCTTTACCGAAGTCCACGCGCGTTTGTTTGTCCGACGGATCAAGGTTGCGTGCGATCATGTCCGCTTTGCACTTGGGGCAGGAACAATCCATCGGTGCAACAATGTCCCAGAAAATCCCATCGGTGGGCAGCATTTCGATGACTTCCTTGACGTGAGCCTTGAGGAAATCGACATAGGGCGTGTTGAGACAGAACCGACGGTAAAAGCCTGCATGGTAGGGCTGTGTGCCTTCAGGTTTACCCGACTCTTCAATGACGCGCCACTCGGGATGCTGCTCAGCGAGCATCTGATCCCATTGCACGGTGATGTAAATCGGCACGCGGATGTTGCGTTTGTGACAGGCTTCGATTTGTTCACCCAGCAGGTTGGGGCGCTTGAGATTCGGGTGAATCCGCTCAGGCATCAACTTTGACGGATAGTAGAGATACCCATGATGACAACGGGCAAAACAGGTGATCGAATCCACGCCTGCATCTTCGAGTGTCTGGGCAAATTCTTCGGGGTCAAAATCAAGGCCGATATTCTCAACCATCCCCGCTGTATGGAAGTCAAGATGGACCTGGCGTAAACGCAATTGCTCGATGGTGGACATAACCGTTTTCCCGCGCAAAAAAGAGTCTGAATTTTCTGTGTCACAACATGTCGGAAACCTGAGCCGACAGGCCGTTGTTATACGCTGCTTTGGGCGGTTTTGCCAGCATTGGGGCAGACTGATTGGGACTTGCCCGGTGTTTATATCCAAAAATCAAGTCAATGTATCTCAATGGCGGGAGATGAGCCTTCAAACCGCTTGCGGTATAGCGCGTTTGGCATCTCATATTACGGTGTCGCAGTCTGCTTGAGTGACTGGGTCACCGCTTCGTTGAACTGCTGCAGACTCAGCAGACTCACCGCGGTGGCCTTGAGACTCAGCGTATTGTCCCATGGTGATTGACGCACACCACCGACACAGTCAACCGCCGAGTCTCCGTAGAAGACTTCTTCGGGGCGGTAAGTCAACTGCACGATAAACCGTGCAGCCAGGGCGCTGCGCAGCAGTAACTCGGTTTGGGAGAGTCCGACACTTTCCGCCAATCGCGGCCGAAGTGCTTCATCCTTGAGGATCGTAGCAAGCAGACTCACACCGTAGCTGCTTCGCCAATCAGGGGACGGGGCGACATTGGGTGATTGCCGCGCCAGATCAAATCCACCAATCACGTCCGCCGGTCCCATGCTCGGGTTCTGTGTGATCTGATGATTGAGCAATAACGCCCGTGTCTGCTTGATCACCATCACTGTATCCACCGGGATCGGCAAACCCGTCTCCAGTTTGTCCTGCAAATCACGGATGGCATAAAGTGTCGGGATTGCCATGAGCGTCTGCTTGGACGCCTGATTGGTCAGGATGTCGGCCGAGCGTGAGAGGATTTCAAACAGGGTTTTGTCACGGGTCTGGTCATACTGTTTGAGTAATGCCAAATGGATCAACGCCTGGTTGAATCGATTGACCGGCTGGGTGACAAACATGCCGTTGGCATCAGCGCGTTTTTGCGTGAACTGGCCGTCGGTCTGCTGCACGGTCATGAGCATTTTCGCCAATTCATCGCGACGCGATTTGAGGTCTGCAAGTGACGGTTCCTGGATCAGCGTCATCAGTAACCATGCCACCGCATCCGGATCGCGTGCAGCTACGTGGTCATTGATGATACTCAGCAGATACGTCACACTGCTGCGCAATGCCTTGGAACACGGGCCATAGCCTTCCCAGTCCGGTTGGGTGTCCAGCGCCAATAGCAGTTGGTTGGACAGCGCGTAGCCGGTCATCGCCTGCTCATCCAGCGGGGCATCCTGCAGTGAGTATCGGCTGGAGGTCGGTTCGTAGGTTGCAGCAATGCGCCCGTCTTCACGGAAGCGGTGCGCCAGATAGGTTGCCTGCTTCCAGGCTGCGTCCATGATCTGCTTGTGTTCCAGGATCGGATCGAGCACGGTCATGCCACGCTTTAAATGCACGGGCTCGGTGTCACTGTTGGGTTGGACAATGTGGATGACATCAAACCGGTAGACATGCATCGGGTTGACTTCATCCAGCAGCGAAATCTCCAGCGAAGGTTTACGCCCCAACTCCAGGAGCATGCCTTTGACCACACCCGTTGGACTGAGATTCAAAGCCAGGTTTGTTGCCGGCCAGCACCATGCGGTTTTGCGGTCGGTGTTCTCGATGATCAAGCCTTGAGCGTCAGGGCTTGCCAGTGACAGCACATTGATCTTGCGCTTGGCAGCTAACGGCGGGATGGGTTCGCCGGCTTTGGCGACCTGCAAATCCACCAGCAGTTTCGGACGCTCTTCCAACGGCAGGCGTCCCCATTGCGGCAAGCGGACTTTCAAGGATTGCAGTGCCTCACTGGTCGCCACACGTGCGTGATGCAGCAGGTCCGACCGAGCCTCCATGTTGTGCTTGTTCAAAGGCACATGACTTTCACCCATGCCAAAGGCTTTCCCCATCCAGCGCAGCGTCACGCATACGCCACCCAGATTGGAAACCAGATGCGTCGGCGGACTTTGCAGTGGATCGACTTCATCGACCTTGCCGTTGGCGATCCATTGCGTGATCTGTTTGTGCAGTTGCTGAGCATCATCCCAGTCCACCGAAGCGACCGCAGGTTCGGCGGGTTCGGTCGGTGTTTGCGTGACAGATGCGGGTTCCGCTGCCTGTGTTTGGGCTTTGAGTGGAAGTGTCAAACCAACCATAACCATGATGACACCAAGCGACATGGCAACGAAAAAGATGTTGCGTTGATGCAACACGCGGCATAACCGGCTTGCGACTTGATGCGTCGGTGACGCATTTAAGTGGCTGAAAAAGCGATGGCTAAAAGTCTTGGTGCGAGTCTGTGGCATGTTGGCATATCCATTGAAGGGGGCATAGCGAGGAAAAAGGAGAACGCTATGCTTCAAGGGTCACTTGATTGGTTGATCCGTCTACATGTGACGCAGCCGTCGGAGTTTCGCAAACGCGTGATTATTCTGACGGTGCTGACGTTCCTGGCTTTGTGCTAGGTCACGTCGATTATACGTCATGCATCGGGGGATCACATCCATTTTCAGGGATATCGCCTGTCGTGCGCTGTTTAATTCCGCAAAACAGGTCCAATGTATGCAACATGCATTGCGCATCAAAAAAAACAGAACCGACCATGGTGATCGGTTCTGCTTCATTGCATTGTCAAGTATTTGACGTGGTGTTTTAGAACAGCAGGTGCAGTTCGGCGCGGGCCATGATCTGACCGTCCTGGCCAGCACCATCGGTCTGCCAACCGGCAACGGACCAGCCGGACGTGATCGGGTTGAATGAGTAACCCAATTCACCGGTGAATTTCAGAGCGTGACCGCGGAAGAACTTGTTAAAGCCGATGCTGGCGATTTGAAGATCTTCTTCGGAAGCCGAATCAAGATCACCCCATGCATAGCGGGCGATGAGTTGCAGGTCCTGGGCGACAAACAAGCCACCCTGAACCAGGGCACCATACTGATCGGTATCGACCGTGGTTTCAGAGATATGCTTGGCAACAAAGGCACCCATGATCGAGAAGCCCTTGTACTTGAGCGTTGCATCGACGGTCCAGGAAAGCTGCTGGGCTTCGTCAGTGCTATCGCCGTATTCACCCTGTTCAAAGTGAACCGCACCACCGAGCATCACAAACGGGTCATTGCCCAACCAGGCTTCGGAGTCCTTGGCCTGTTTCCAGTCACCGACGACGACGGCTTCGGCACGCAGTGACACGGCCATGCCTTCAGCGTCCGAAATGGCGTTGGCTGAGACGTAGCGGCTGCCACCATCGCTCAGACACAGGACGGCCTTAAGCCAATCCTTCTTGTAGTTGATCCACAGACCTTCGGTATAACCTTCAGAGAAGATGTTTGCCAATGGTGTGCGATCGGGGAAAGCAATCGCGGTTTCAGAAATCAGATACTCACGCCAGAAGGGGACCTTCTGGGTACCAACGGTCACGGACCACGTGGGATTGAAGACCTTGGTGATCATGGCGTTGAGCGCGGTGTAAGAACCGGTCGTGCCGTGGCCGTTCCAGATGAAGAACTGCCAGGAGGGGTCAATCATGTGACCTTTAAAGCCGTAACGGACTGCGGGGATTTCAAAACCATGCTGACCATTGTCACCGCCTGATTCACTGCGGAGTTGCACGCCGTAGCGGAATTCGATCATCCCCATGACGCGAAGCTTGAAACTGCCATCTTCCGATGCCATGAAAAAGCCGTTGTTCCAGCCGGCAGTCACGCCGTTTTCCAGAAGACTGGCACGGGTGTCTGCGTCGTTGAGCACTTCCTTGACCAGGGCCTTGACTTCTTCGGTACGTTTTTCGTCAAGCCAGTTTTTGTTCTGGTCATTGCGAAGAACCTGCACTTCACGCGTCAGTGCATCAAGCTGTTGACGCAACTGCTGCATGGTGACCGCGTCGTCTGCTTTGGCCATCGGTGCTGCGACAAAACAAATGGCAAGCATCCATAATAGATTGGTGAATTTGAACCCTTTGATTGATCTTGCGTTCATCTTGGAATCTCCGAACTTGATCTCTTCTCTTCGCCACGCTGACAGTCAGGTGACTTGACGGCATGTCGATACGACGACAGCCAAACTGCTTGAGCAGTTGTTCAATCAAAGTCGGAAAGATCGGTTCTGTAATTAAGAGAAAGTAGATCAATCGGAGTAAAAAATCGCTTGTTTCAGGTGATAACCTAAGTGATACGGACTTATTCGCAGCAATCAAGTCGCAGTAACAGTTGGGAGTGAGTTATTTGGACCTACCAACACAAAGCCATCCTTCTCCTGAAGGACGGGGCGAATGACTGGTAATGGTATGAAATTCGTCACACAGGAAAGGTACAGCTTTGATTGATACGCGTTCTTCAACAGAGCATGTCGAAAAAAATCTCCATTTTCCGTCATTCCCGCGCAGGCGGGGATGACGAAATCTTTGACCGCATGGAGATGAATGATTTGATCCGCTTTAAACCGTCACTTGCCTGCGATCATCTGTTCAAAGTCCGGCGCACAGAGTCCGGTATGCTGGTTGTAGCCCAGTGCATGGGATCGGTAGCGATCCTTGGCCTGCCAACTGTGAGACAGGAAGTCGTCACCGGTTTCCTGGAGATACTGGTTAAAGAGTTGGCGGTGACGATTCAGTTCGTCCTGGTAAGCCGGATCATGAATCAGGCTGCGTTTTTCGCCGGGATCTTTTTCAAGGTCGAAAAACTCTTCGCCCCTGGATTCGCCAACGTCTTCGAGATAGCGCGTGTACTTGTAGCGACCACTGCAGAGCATGCGCCCCGGTTCGATGGTGTAGCCCCATTCGGTATGCCATTGACTCACGACATAGTCCCGCTGCTGGCCGGACTTCTCGCCGGTGGCAAAGGGCAGCATGGAATAGCCATGACCGGGTTGGGCGTCAGGCATGCTGGTTCCAGCGATATCACAAAGCGTGGGCGCCAAGTCCATCAGTGAGAACAAACCGTCATCAAGCCATTTGCCTTGTTGTGGGATGCCTTTACCTGAGAAGATCATGGGGACGCGCGTGGTCTGTTCGTAGAAACTGGTGTGCTTGGTCGTCATGCCACGTGCTGCAACGTTGTCCCCGTGGTCGGCCATGAAAATGATGGTGGTGTTCTCACGTTGACCGGACTCATCGAGTGATCCGAGGATGCGCCCGATGTTGCGGTCGGTCATGTCGATGTAGTGATAGTACGCTGCCAGATAGTGTTGGAAGTTTTCTGCGGTCCAACCAGCTGTCTGGGCCTGGCGTCGATGGGCGCAGCAGATGTATTGCACACTCCGCGGGCGGTTGGCGATGTCATCAAACGCAAAGTTGTCAGGCAACGGTGGCAGGGGACCATCAGGATACGGCGGGTTGTCATGTTCACCGATGAACTCACCAATGTAGCCACAGATGTTATGCGGGTTGTTCAGGTCGGCTACTGCAGCAAAGGGTTTATCCAGCGTTTTGCCTGCCATGGATCGGAAGTAGTGTTCGACCTGGCGTGTCGTGCCTTCATCCCAGAACGAGTCATAGTTCAGTGGCCAACCATCAGGATCATTGAAGGCGACTTCTTCGCGAGGTAATTGTTCAAAGCCGTTGAGTCCGCCGTAGTCGTGATTCTTGCCGAAGTGGATCGCGTGATAGCCAGCTTTGACCAGTTGCTGTCCCAGTGTCGGGATACCTTGTTCGACGATGTCTTTGTTTTGGTAATCACCACCGTTGGAGACCACGCCTGTCTGGTGAGGTAGACGCCCGGTCCAGAAGCTTGCGCGCACCGGACCACACAACGGATACTGCGAATAGACCCTGCCTAACCCGACACCATTGTTAAACAGGGAGTCGATGTTGGGCGTGTGAACGTATTGATTGCCCCGACATCCGATGGCATCAAAGGTCAGTTGGTCAGCGATGATTAAAAGAATGTTTTGCATGATGGCATTCAAACATACCATCGACTCTTGAGTTTGCAATCAGGTTCGAATCACCAGTATTGCCAACGCTAGTATTTTGTCAGTGTTTGTGATCAGCGTCCTTGGGATCCTCATGTTCTTGCTCAAACGTCACCGGTCCTTCATGCAGAAATGCAACGCGCGTGAACTTCCGGAATCGGCCGATGGCAAGCAGTTGGTGTTCGTCCTTGAACTCAATGGAGATGGCGCCGATTTTCAGCACACCATTTTTCACGCGACCTTTGAGCGTGTTCTGTTTCATCTCCTGGCTTTCGGTGTTCTCCTGCCAACGGTAGATACAGGTGAATTGATCGTCAGCAACATGTTTGATTTGAAACTCAACATGCCAGCAGTAATCCCAGATGCCCGACCATGTTCCCTCGAAGGCTTTGGGGTCGGTTTTGAGTTGCTCTTTGGTGTGATGTCGACCTTCGTCTTCATGTGCATGAGCAGAGAGTGGGGCAAAGAGCAAGACAGCCAACATCAAGGCGGCGATGGTTTTCATGGCAGGTTCCCGGTTGTGAAAAAGGTTGAGGTGTCTGTTTGAGATTTGAAGATAGCCGGAGAATGGCCAACTGACAAGCATCAATACGTGGTGTTTAGATGACGGTTTGATCCTTTGTTTACAGCCGATTTTTAATCTTGCCAATTCAATTGCTACCGATGTATACTCCAACCTGGGCCAGCAGTTGGCCTCCGAGTCCGCGGGAAAGGCTGAGCCTGACTGTTACCAACATGACTTGTTCATCTCATACCGATGGACTCCTTTTCACGCCCGTAAAGCGGACACCGGGTAGCGCTCTTGAAAGGAGTTCGTTATGGCGGTCCCGCCGACTTCATCCCCGGTCTCATTGCAGAAGCTTCCTGCCAAGCCTGATTTGAATCAACTCAAAAAACAGGCCAAGGAATTGGCGCGTGACTATCGTGCTTCTGATCCGGTTGCCTTGAAGCTTGTCCAGAATTTTTTCACGCCATCGGATGATGGCAACTTGTCTTTATCTCAATCACAACTGGCTTTGGCCCGATCCTATGGCTTTGACAGTTGGCCCAAACTCAAAGCGTTTGTGGATGGCGTGACGGTGGGGCGGCTGTTTGATGCCGTGCGTGCGTTGGATCACGCTGTGGTTAAGAACATGCTCGACCGTCGGCCGGAGTTGGTTAACGCGACCGGTGACGGCAAGGGCAAAGGTGAACGCAGTCTGATCCACTGGGCGATCCTCAAGGATGATTCGACACTGCTCAGAATCCTGATGGATGCCGGTGCCGATGCACACAATGGCATCTGGCCTCACCGTGAAGCGACCGATGCTTACACCATGGCAAAGGAACGCGGGCTGGATCATCTGGTTGCGATCATCGATGAATCGGAGAGGCATCGTCGTGAATCGATGAGTTGCCCCAACGTCACGATCAGTGAGCAACTGGATGAACTCAATACCTTGATCAGGGACATCAAGAACGATCAAGCCATTCGTATGATGGAAGCTGATCCGGACTTGATCAAGCAATGCAATCACGAAGGCGGTAGTCCGTTGCATGTGGCATGCAGTGTTGCCAACGAAGCGATGGTGGATTGGTTATGTGCCCATCGTGCCGATGCACGCAAGTTGGATGTGAACGGTTATTCACCAATGGATCATGCGGTGCTTGCTACGGATTGGCGGTTTCCTGATCGCATTGATCCTGCCTTACGGATCATGGATCGCTTGATCGCAAGAGGCTGTGAAGTCACAGCGATGGGTGCTGCTGCGATGGGCGATATCCAGCGACTGAATCAGTTACACCAACAGTCACCCGGCTGCTTGAAAAAAGGGGCACATTGGTATTGGGGTTGGGGTGGCCTGTTGTCGGTTGCGGTGATTTTTGATCGTCAAGATGTGTTGGATTGCCTGCTTGATCTGGGGGTGAATGTCGATGAACCCATCTTGCTGGACACCGAGGAAGACGAAGCCTGGAGTTGGGGCGGCCCGCTTTGGCGTGCTGCTGCGATGGGGCGACATGCCTTGGCGGAGCACTTGATCAAGCGCGGTGCCAATCCCAATGCGAACGTCTATGCTTCAGGTTGGCCATTGGATCGTGCGTATGAACGCGGTGATCAGAAAATGGTGGACATGCTTTATGCAGCAGGCGCCAAGCCTGAGGCATGGACACTGTGCGCTGCGTTTGATGTCCAAGGCGTTCGTCAGATCCTTGATAAAAAATTGGATGATCAGACGTATCTGCGTGAGTTGGTTTGGAGTGCAGCGTGTTGCACGTGTTTGCCGATTGTGAAGTTGGTGTTACCCGAACTTACATTGGCATCGGATGATGAGCATTGGCATGATTTACTTTCACAGCCGATGCGTTGTGGCGTGCCTTCGGAGTCAGTCAAGCCTGCGGATTACGATGATGATGACCGTTTTGAAATCATGCGTTTGATGCTTGAAGCAGGTGGTGATCCCAACGCACGGGGACGGTTTGGCTTGACACTGCTTCACTTTGCTGCAGCAAGAGACGGCTTTGCCATGTGGTCAGAGATGGGCGATCGCAGTCGGCTTCGTTTTGTGACGATGCTGTTGGACGCCGGCGCAGATGCAGGCTTGCGCGATGAGCTGTTATGCAGTACCGCGATGGGTTGGGCGTGTCGCTATGGCCGTGAGGCGATGGCGAAGCTGCTCATTGATCGTGGTGTTTCCGTATTTGAACCAGACGCGCCATCATGGGCAACACCCATCGCATGGGCTAAGAAAATGGGCCATCAGTCGATTGTGAAGCTGTTGGAAGAAGCGCTGTGAATGTGAAGTGTTATCAATAAAAAACCGCGTCCGAGGTGGCGCGGTTTTTTTTATGACTCGAATGTTATGTCGGAGTCTTACGGCACGAGGAACGCGTCGTTGGTCGAACGCTGAGTTTCGGTGCCGGTGTAGTTGTCGATGCCCGAGACGGTCCAGATGTTGTCGCCACGGACGACGGGGTTGCGGGACCATTGGACGCTGCCGGACGCCAGGAGGATGTTCTGTCCCTGGCGGTTGTGACGTGTGCTTGGCAGGTTGGGATCAAAGTCAGCCAAATGATGCAGGGCTTGGCGATCCGCATAGAACAAGGGGTTTTTGTCAGC
Organism: Phycisphaeraceae bacterium; assembly: GCA_002704825.1. Classification (GTDB taxonomy): domain Bacteria; phylum Planctomycetota; class Phycisphaerae; order Phycisphaerales; family Phycisphaeraceae; genus UBA7800. The sequence goes on along the minus strand of PAIY01000044.1, from coordinate 3,608 downwards.
CAGGACGGCAAGCTGGTGATTCTCGTTGAGCTTGATGGCTTTGGGGGTGTACTGGTTTTGGTAGCTGTAACTCACCGCGTTGTACTCAGGCCAGTCGTGCATGTCACGTGACAGATCTTTGGGCGCGTTTTCGTTGTTGGGACAGCTCAGGGAACGGGGATTGATGTAGTGTTCTCTGGCGAGCAGATACAGGTTGGCGGAGTTGGACTGGACATCCTGCTCGGCTTTGCCACCGACTTTCCACCATGCTGAACCGGGGCGTGCATCGCCGCGGGGCATGATGCCGTTGTAGTCGTTGGCATAGTGTCCCATCGCCACACCCGCTGTTGCCAGGTTGCTTTCACAGGCAAAGCGACGGGCATCGGAACGGTGACGCGTGAGCATCGGCAGGCCAAGCGAAATGGCCATCAACAACATCGCTGCAATGGCAGCCACCTCCGGCATGGTGATCGGCAGCGACGGCAGTCGACGACGCGACTCGAACATCATCGATGTCCGTTGATCCTGTTCGTATTGATCAATGAATGCCAACGTGTCATCGACAAGTGATTCGGAGGCCTGCTCGGGCGACCAATCGTTGAGATGACTGAGCATGTCATCGACCACCTGCTCATCGGTGTCCTGATCCGGACGCACACCCACGGAGTGCAGGTCCAGCCACTGGTCGATGGCATGGTTGAGCCTGGGATCGTTGGCAGCAGGTTGTTGGGGGTGCTCGGTCATCTTCAATTTAGCCGCATCACATGTGATGCGCTATCCAATCTTGTTCATCCATTGGCGCATCACAACGGATGCTGCAAATGGGTGAGGTTAACTTTCATATGTGGAAGCGAACGTCTGTTTCCACTGCTTGGCAAAGTTTGCAACCGCGGCATGCAGACGGCTTTTCACCGTCCCCAGCGGTACGTCCAGCGCCTCAGCCATGTCCTTGTAGGCCAACTGATGAAAGTAGGCCAGGACGAGAACCTCACGCTGATGTTGCGGCAGGTTGTCAATGACCTGCCGAACCATATCACGTTTTTCCTGGTCGCTGAGTGATTCATCGGGTTGAACCGTCTGGGCCTGCATCAGGTCCACGAAGGTCGCACCCGAACCACTGCCACCGCTTCCGGGACTTGCGGGGGTGGGGGCGTCCAGGGACACATTGTTGTGCCGCTTATTCCTACGCAGGTAGTCCCGTGCTTTGTTCGCCGCAATTGTAAAAAGCCATGGTTTTAATTGCCGATCGGTCTCAAATCGCTCTGCACGAAGGTGAATTTGCAGAAAAGTGTCCTGAAAAACGTCTTCGGCAGCGGCTCTGGAACCTAAAAAGCGATACAAAAACGCAAAAAGTTCCTGGCGGTACCGCTTGAGCAGGGCGGCAAAAGCTTCCCGGTCACCTTCACAGTACAGCGCGATGAGATGCTCATCGGTCAACGGTTCATAATCCAGGCTGTCTGCAGAGCGATTCATGTACCCAGATTCTAGCTTACAGGTTCGCTAAAGGCTAAAGAAGACGCCATGTTATAGCGATGATCGTTTTAAATAGGTGTTGAGCCCCTCAAAAAAAAACGAGCATCGATTCAATGGTCGATGCTCGTCGGTATGTTGTATTGATTGTCTGGCGTTGAAATTTACATTTCACCCGGGTCCACGAATGTCGTTTCGTCAAGCAGTTCCGCGGGAGCGTCGGCTGTGGTTTCAGCGACCATCGAGGGATTGACACCCAACTGGTAAAGCAGACCACTGTCGGAACAGAATTGGCCACCGATGAGGTACACGTCATCGCTGATGGTGCGGCTATGACGGACGATCAGCCCCATATGGCCGATGACAAAGCCATGTTGCAGGAAACTGATTTGCCAGAGACTGTCTGATTCGAGTTGGTCCGTGCAGACAAAACCGATACCCCCACGTCCGATATCTCGAAGCATGATGGGAATGGGTGATTCATTGGTATGGCTGCGATCCATGCGAATCAGTTCAGCATCAGCTCGAACGACAAAACGCTGGAACTGGCGTTTACCCTCACAGCGTGCGGGATTACGCAGATCTTCCAGTCTGTTGAGCTCATCCAAAAGTTGTTGGGCTTCTGCTTTTGCCACGGTACTTCTACTCCTGCCTGATTCCCGGAAAACAAACTACTTATCCAGTTTCAGAGCATCTGGTGCCTTTGGACCCTGTCTATCGGTATCGACCAGCATGAAGGGGGACTTGATCATTTGTTGTCATAAATCGTTTTTCAGATGAATTGATATCTATTTCACACTTGCGAAAAAGCTGGCGAACCTTAGCATGTGATACGTTGCGGAACATCTCGTTTCGCGCTAACCTCAGACTGGAGATAGACCCTTGCGCGATCAACGCTTAGATAAACTTGCCAAGACCATCGTTCAATATTCCACTGCCGTCAAGCCCGGCCAACTGGTTCGCATCAGCGGTGATCCGGTGGCCGTTCCGCTCATTGAAGCCATTTATGAACAGGTTCTCATCGCCGGGGCTCATCCCCAGGTTCGCTGCATGCCTGACTCTTTACAGGAGATCTTTTTCAAGCATGCCAATAAGGAACAATTACAATATGTCAGCCCGCTTTCCAAGCATGAATACGAAACCATTGACGTTTCTATCGGAATCTGGGCGGAAACCAATACCAAGGCCCTGACCAACGTCGATCCCAAGAAACAAGGCATGGCTTCAGCGGCGCGGCGTGACATCATGTCTACCTTCATGAAACGTGCAGCTGATGGCACGCTCCACTGGTGTGGCACACTTTTCCCCACCCTCGCATCAGCCCAGGACGCTGAAATGGGGCTGGCTGACTACTGCGATTTTGTCTTCAATGCAGGTCATATGGATAAGGATGACCCCGTCGCGGCTTGGCGCGAAATCGAAGAAACACAGCAACGCGTCGTCGACTATCTCACCGGTAAAAAAGAAGTCCACTTCCAGACCGCCAACGGCACCGACCTCACCGTCAATGTCGAAGGCATGTCCTGGATCAACTGCTGCGGTCACGAAAACTTCCCCGATGGCGAAGTCTTCACCGGCCCGAATCTCAAAGCGGCAGACGGCGGCGTCAACGGCATCGTCCGCTACTCCTTCCCTGCCGTCCATAACGGTCGCGAAGTCCACGACATCGAACTGACCTTTGACAAGGGCAAAGTCGTCAAAGCCAAAGCCAGCAAAAATGAAGCCTTCCTCCGCGATATGCTCGATCAGGACGAAGGCGCCAGATATGTCGGTGAAGTCGCCATCGGCACCAACTACAATATCCAGCAGTACACCAAAAACACCCTGTTTGACGAGAAAATCGGCGGTACCTTCCACCTGGCTGTCGGATCAGGCTATCCAGAAACCGGCAACGAAAACACCTCCGGACTCCACTGGGACATGGTCTGCGATCTCCGCCCCGAATGCGGCGGCGGCACCATCACCGTCGACGGCGAAGTCATCAGCCAGGACGGCCAATTCGTCTTCGACGGCTGGCCGGGGAAGTAAATCCATGGCTCTCACCACAGAGCCACAGAGTTAAGGCACGAGACATCAGGCGAGCCGCGTCGTGTCGCCTTTCCCTTATACACAATTTTCACAGTCTTTTTGTGGGTTTGTACGATAGTCTTGTTAGGCAT
>PAIY01000043.1 GCA_002704825.1 Phycisphaeraceae bacterium | reverse complement strand
GCAGGTGCAGGTGCTTCGGCAGCCCGGTTGATCTTTTGTGCAGTTGCCAGGCGGGTCATGGTAATCTGCCTTAACTGGGTGGTTTGATCCAACTGATGAAGCGTTTTCATCAGCGACACCCCGGAAGTAACCCCGGAATTCATCCCGGATGCCCCCCGTAAAGTCGTGGACCCCATGATTGGCGGAAGCATAAGCAGCTCCTTTCAGGTCTATTCAACGATTCAAATCGATCACAGGGGAGTTGTTAATCTGGAAAATTGATGTCAGGGATGTTGGATTATTCCGGTTATAACGTTTTGATTTTTCCCCCGGTTATCGGTAGTATGAGCGCTTTGGAAAGCAACTAAACAGGAACGAACCTCATGGCAACATCGTTTCAATGCACACTGGTCACCCCCGAACGTCAATTGGTCGATCAGCAGGTCAAATATGCATCGGTCCCGGCATGGGATGGACTGTTGGGTGTGGAACCTCAGCGTGCCCCATTGATGATCAAGCTCGGTGCAGGCGCTTTGCGTCTGGATGATGAGTCGGGCCAAAGCCAGATTTACTTTGTCTCCGGCGGTTTTGCCCAGATGAAGGACAACAAGCTCAGTCTCATTGCCGATGCCGCATTGCCTGCAGACCAGATTGACAAGGCCGCTGCCCAGGCGGAACTCAATGCTGCGTTGGAAGAAAAAGCAGTTGGTGAAGAAGCGATTGCGTTGAAGAAGTCCAAGGTGCAGGCCGCCCGCGCCAAGCTTCACATTGCGGGTTGATCGCCACGAACTGACTTGTCCTGCCATCCTGGATGAAACGAGCGATGTCGTTTGGCATCGGCCGTGATCCACGTTGCCTGCACCCTCTAGCATGGATGTGCCGGGATGCGTATTACCAATCCAATCCGACGCCTTGTCCCGAGCATGTTTCATCGCCGGCTTTTGTTGCTTGTGTTGATGATGATCTGCGGTGGCACGATGCTGACCCTGCGCATGAGTTACATGACACTCGTGCAGGCCAGTCAGTGGCAGGATTTGGCTGAGCAGCGCCTCGTGCGACGCCAGATTATCCCAACGGTTCGCGGGCGTATACTCGATCGACAGGGACGCGTCCTGGCAACGGATGCACCTGCGTATGACGTGGCAGTGCATTACGAAGTGATCTCCGACCAGTGGCCGTACAAAATGGCTCGCAGGCAAGCACGCAGTGAACACCGCAGCCAATGGTACGATCTTTCCAAAGCTCAGCGTGAAGCGTTCATCAAAGACTGCATGCCAACCTACCAGACGCAGCAGGATCAGATGTGGGAGTTGCTCGCAGCGTTGGGCAATGTCACCCCCATGGAGATCACCGAAGCCAAGGCAGGCGTCTTGGCCAAGGTCGCTCGACTCAAAAGTTATCTCTGGTCACGTTGGCGCGAAAAGCGCGAAGAGGAGACCGGCGAGCAGGTGAGTCTGGCAGATGTCGCGACGGACATCATGGAAGAGCGCGACTTTCATTCCGTGGTCTTTGCCATCACCCCGCAAAACAGACTGCAACTCCAGAAGCTGCTCACCGAAGCGCTCGTTAACGACCAATCCATCTGGAACAAGGTCAAGCTCGTTGACTCAACCAAGCGAAGCTACCCGCTTGATGAAATGTCGATCACCCTTGACCGCAGTCACTTCCCGACACCGTTGCGTGGTGGCGAGCACCCCATGGTTGATATCGATGTCTCGGGTGTGGGTACGCACTTAATCGGCAATATCCGCCGGCTTTGGAAGCAGGACAAACTCCCCCCATTCTGGGAAAAAGACGATGATGGCAACACCGTGCCGAACTTCGCAGGTTATCAGCATGGCGATAAGATCGGCGCATGGGGCATCGAAAAAGAGATGGAAGATGCACTTCGCGGTGAACGTGGTCAACGCAAGGTCAATCTCGAAACAGGCGATGTCCAGATGCTCGAGCCTGTCCCGGGCAAAGATGTGAAACTCACCGTGGATATTCAACTCCAGGCACGCATCCAGGCTTTGATGAGTCGGGATAAACGTGTCGGGCTGATGCGTCAACAGTTCTGGCATGCCAAGGACATGAATGAAGCGGAGATGGGCAGGCCACTCAATGGCGCAGCCGTCGTGCTTGAAGTCAACACGGGGCATGTCCTTGCTGCGGTGAGTGTGCCGGGGTATAGCCGCAAGGATCTCAAGGAAAAGCCCATGAGTTTCTGGCGATCCAACTGGGCCAAGACCAATCAGCCTTTGATCTACCGCCCGATTGCCATGTCCTACCCGCCCGGTTCGACCATGAAGCCGATCATTCTTGCAGCCGCCTACTCCGCAGGTGAGATGCAGTTGGGGCAGGCCATCACCTGTCATGGCGCTTTGGACATGGATCATCCGACGCGCAACCGCTGCTGGATCTTCAAACAAAACTCCATTGGACATGGTCCACTCATCGGCCACGAAGCCATCTGCGTGAGTTGCAATGTCTTTTTCTACACAGTCGGCCAACGCTTCGGCCTGGAAAAACTCACTCACTGGTATGGCAAGCTGGGTATCGGCCAACCCACCAACTGCGGTCTGACGCCCGAACACGCGGGCTATCTCCCCAAACTTGATGCCAAGGGACACATCGCCAACAGTAAACTCGGCATTCAGGATGCCATCCAAATGGGCATCGGCCAGGGCCCCGTGGAATGGACGCCGTTGCAGTGCGCCAATGTCTATGCCACGCTGGCACGTAACGGACTTTCCCTGCAACCAACATTTGTTCTGAGTCCTGCACACCTTCAGGAATCTCACCAGATCAAGCTCGACGCAGCAGGTCGCAAGGATGTCCTCCGAGGTATGTACGAAAGTGTCAATGATCGTCGCGGTTCGTCCAATCACCTGGTCAAACTCAACGGCGAAAAAGTCTTCAACATTCCCGACGTCACCATCCGTGGTAAGACTGGAACAGCAACACCTCCGGCGCGATGGATCGACGATAACAACGACAGCAAAATCCAATCCTACGAAGTAACCAAGAGTGAAGACCTCGGTGATCATGCCTGGTTCGTTGGCATGGTCTATCGCAAGAACGAAAACACACCCGCGTTCATCGTCTCCGTCGTCGTCGAATACGCAGGCTCCGGCGGTGCGGTCTCCGGCCCAATTGCCAACCAGATATTCTGGGCGCTTCGGCAGGAGGGTTATCTTTGAGATCGTTTTTCAAAGTCCTCACAACCCTGCTCACGCCCAATATGTCATGGGTGACCTTGCTTGCTGCCATCGCCTTGGCTGTGCTGGGCATCAACGTGCTCTCAGGCACCACCGAACCGCAGGTCGCAGCCAAGCAGACACAGTGGCTGATCATCTCGCTGGGGTTCATGGTCTTTACCTGGCTTCCCCATCCAAAGACGATTGGCTATCTGTCCTTCACATTGTTTTGTGTGACGATTGTCCTCTTGATCTTCCTGTTGATCCCGGGGATTCCCAGTTCGATTGTCCCCGTGCGAAACAATGCGCGATCCTGGATCAATCTCAGGTTCATGCATATGCAACCTTCGGAGTTAACCAAGATCACCTTTGTTTTGGCGTTGGCCTGGTATCTGCGACATCGAGATAATTACCGCCGATTGACCGGACTTTTGCCACCGTTTTTCATCATGTTCATCCCTGTGATTTTGATCCTCAAGGAACCGGACCTTGGCTCAGCATTGATGTTCGTCCCCGCGTTGTTTTTCATGCTCATTGCAGCAGGGGCGCGCCTGAAACACCTGTTCACACTTGTTGGGATCGGGCTTGCAGGAATCGCTTTGAACATCGTGATGATTTACACACTGCCCAACGACATGCAGATTTTAAAGAGCTATCAACGCGCCCGCATCACGCAGTTCTGGGACCGCACCGGAGAGCAGCAGGTGATGGCGATGCGCATTCTTGGATCAGGTGGTGCCCAAGGCTATGGGCAGGAGCGGTCGAAATTGATCATGCGATACAACTTCCTGCCGGAGAATGAGAACGACATGGTCTTTGCGGTCGTGGTCAACCGGTGGGGGTTATTGGGCGGCTTGTCGGTGGTGGGGCTTTACACCATCTTCACGGGGTCAATGCTGTTTGTCGCCGCCCGACTCAAGGAGCCGTTCCCGCGGTTGGTTTGCGTGGGGTTCGCGGGTCTGCTGTTTTTCCAGGGGTCAATGAACATCTCTATGACGTTGGGGCTGATGCCGATCACGGGGGTGACGCTGCCGCTCATTTCGTATGGTGGTTCGAGTCTGCTTTCGACGTTTCTGATGGTAGGGCTTGTGATGAACTTTGCGACGCGGTCACGGTTGATCCTGGTGCGCCCGAGTTTTGAATATGACAATGCCGACGCCATCTTCCAGTGACATTTCGGCTACACTATCCGACTATGACACACCCGATCCCCGAATTTGTCCCCCAGCATCTGCAAGCCATTGGTGTTGAGGTTACCGATGATCAGCTTCAACGGTTGGCAGCCTATCCGTACCTGATGCTTGAAACCAACAAGCAGTTCAACCTCACCGCCATCCGTGAACCTGAGGAAGCCTGGAAGCGTCACATCATCGATAGCCTGACGTTGGTACCCGGACTCATTGAATGGCCGGAGAACAGCAAGCTCGTGGACGTGGGGACCGGCGGGGGACTGCCGGGTATTCCCATTGCCATCGCCATCCCCAAACTCAAGGTGACCTTGCTTGAAACCACTGGCAAGAAGGCCAACTTCTGCAAACATGCTGCTGAAGTATTGGGTCTGAATAATGTCGTGGTGATTAACAACCGTGCTGAAACCATCGGGCAAAACAAGCTCTATCGTGAACAGTTCGACATGGCGGTCAGTCGTGCCGTCGGTCCCATGCGGATCTTGCTTGAGTTCATGCTGCCACTGGTCAAAGTTGGTGGCTGGATGTACGCCCTCAAGGGTCCGGCATTGGAACAGGAATTAGCCGACGCTGGTGATGCGCTCGCTAAACTTGGAGCAGGTGAGATCGTAGCTGTCGAAGCCTATCCTGACGAATTTGAAAATCACAGTGTGGTCGTTGGCATTGAAAAAGCAGACCGCACCCCCAAGACCTATCCGCGTCTTCCGGGTATCCCCAAGCAACAGCCGTTGTGATCAACGAATGTGCCTATGGCAATTTAGCCACAGATACACACACATAAACCAGGCGAGATCAATCAACATCCGTCACTCCCGCGCAGGCGGGAGTCCAGTGGGATTTGCAAGTGCGCACTGAATAACACTGAATTCCCGCCTGCGCGAGAATGACAGAACAACATATCTGTGCTCATCTGTGGCAAAAATGACGTGACCACGAATGCCAACACAAGCCCCAAAACAACTTACAGACCCGACGAATTACGGCTGGCGTCTTCGTTGGAGTCCTTGGGCAGATGCAGTCCACATTCCTGACGCTTGCCACCAAAGCGGGTGTCGCGTGAGTCCTTGTCGTCCGCGGTGACCGGGCGGGAAGAATGCCAATCGCCGACGGTGGCATAGCCTTGATCATGCAGCGGGTGTTCAGGCAGATTGTTTTCCTTGAGATAGTAATACTTCTCTTTGGAACCCCACTTGAGAATCGGGTGGATTTTGACAATGCCGTTTTGCAACTCAACCGTACGAAGTGTGCTGCGGAACTTGGTCTGCTTGGCGCCAAGTCCGGCGATCCAGGCTTTCACGCCCAACTGCTTCAACGCACGCTGCATCGGCTCACCCTTGGTGTAGTCGAAATACGTGTTGTACGATTCGTCATCGTCATTCTTCCAAAGCTCGCCATGAATCGCTTCGATGTGAGCGGTGGAGAGGCGTGGCGAAAACCAGTGAACATTCAAATCAAGTAACTTGGTCAACTGATTGGCAAAACGGTACGTCTCAGGCAGCAAATACCCCGTATCAATCGCGATCACGTTGATGTCGGGTTTGACCTGTGAACACAGATGCAGCATCACCGCGGACTTAATGCCAAAGCTTGACGTCAGCACGCAACTGTCACCAAACATATCGCAGGCCCATTTGATCACTTCCTGGGGCGTGGCATCCTTGAGTTGTTCATTCACCTGGTCCAAATCCAGGTCCTGCGGCGTGATGATGGGGGCGGTATCGGTCATGGCGGTCACTGCTGTCAATGTCTATGAGGTTCAAAAAAACAGACGTATATTGTAGAACAATACTCTCGACTTTGCACGGCTATTCCAATGTAGCTTTTCCAAACCTGCTTTCAATCATCCTTCAACACCTAAGCCCCTTGAATCATGCAAATTCAAATGACATAAAAAAACGAACCTGCACGTGGCGCTGTACAGGTTCGTGTTCGTTCGCAGCACTGCATTCACAGGCGCGATCATATCAGTTGTGTAACGGTGTCCATCTTAGACTTGAAGATCACTTCCCGTCAACAGTTTGTAGGCCTCAAGGTACTTACTTTTTGTTTTATCGATCACATGATCAGGCAGAACCGGGCCGGGGTTTTGTTTATCCCACTTGCCATCATCGCAGAGTTCCTGGAGATAATTACGGACGATCTGCTTGTCGAAGCTGGCTTGATCACGACCGGGTTCGTAGTCATCAGCTGGCCAGAAGCGCGAGCTGTCGGGCGTGAGGACTTCGTCGATGAGTAGAATCTTGCCGTCATCGGTGGTGCCGAATTCAAATTTGGTATCGGCAAGGATAATACCACGCTGGGCAGCATAATCGTGTGCCATCTTGTAAATCGACAGTGACAGATCACGCACCTTGGTCATCAGTTCCTCGCCAACCATTTCACAACCTTGTTCAAAGGTGATGGCTTCGTCATGCACATCGTCCTTGGTTGTTGGGGTGAAGATGGGTTCGGGGAGTTTGTCACATTGCTTGAGACCTTCGGGAAGTTTGACGCCGCAGACGCTGCCGACCTTCTGGTATTCCTTCCAACCGCTGCCGGTGATGTAACCGCGGACAACACATTCGATGGGGATCACCTTGGCGCGGCGACCGACCATGACGCGCCCCTTAAGCGGCGCCTTCTGTTCATCGGTCAAACCAGCGACTTCTGATGCATCGGTGGCAAGGAGATGATGTGTCACTTCGTCGGACATTTTTTCAGCAATCATGTCAAACCAGAACTTGCTGATTTGTGTGAGCACGATGCCTTTACCTGCAATCCCGTTGGGCATCACCACGTCAAAGGCACTTAAGCGGTCGGATGCGATGATCAGCAGGACATCGGTCCCGTCGTTAAGCTGCGCCTGGTAGATGTCACGGACTTTACCCTGGCGGCGACCGGGTAGCGGCAGATCGGACTTGAGAAATTCCTGGTTAAGCAGTGTCATGAGGATGGATCCTTTTGAACGAGTGTTAAACGAATATCACTTCATGGCAGCCATGAGCGTTTTGAGTATGCGATTGTATGCGGTGATGCGAAAAGCGTCATCTGCTTCATTGGCCTGAATGTAATTGGCATGCGGCATCGCCGGAGCCGAGAGCGACATTTCCTCGCGCGGTCCGTATTTGATCCGAGTGATCGACAGGTCTGATCCGGTCACGGACAGTAACTTACCAACGGTGTCCACAGTGAAAATGCGCTGGCTTAAGTCAGGCACCTTCAGTTGTGGACTCATCCACTTGAGATTGATGCCACTGACTGTTTGCTGAGCTGCTGCGGGGAAAGCACCACGCTGGAACATGCCAACCATCAGTTGGCTCAAGCCTTCGTTTGTGGTCAGATATTCAGAAGTCACGCAGTTCTTGATTGCCGGCTGGAGTTCTGCGTAAGGCTTGATGCCGATGGCAAACTGGAAGGCGAACTGTCCATTCTCCGGGTTCCTGGTAATGCCAAAGATCGGGACCGGGACCATGCCTTGTTCTGAAAATTTGCGTGCATGTTTTTCGAGATAAATCTCGCACATATCTTTGTTGGAGTGATAGGCCACTTCAACGCGACCGTTTTCCTTGAGTTGCATGTACACATTCTGATTCGGGCCGACACCGACGTACAAATCAAACGGCGTCTGGTCAGGCAGCGTCCCCTGAATCGTCATCTCCACCCCATCGAGATTGGCAACCATGTCGTTGACCATCGCCTGAATAATCTGACTATGCTGAGCCAAATTGTCCGGCAGGTTTTTGAGTTGACGTTCCAATCGCTGGGCAGCACCACGCCATGGGTCCGACGGAACCTTCGCCAGCGTGGCGATTGCCGTATCCGTTTGACCTTCAGCAGCCTGACACCACCCCAGCCAATAGCGGTATTGGGATTGGTCATCGGATTGGATCAACTGTTCAATGATGGGAATTGCCATGTCGTAGCGGCGCTGTTGTATCAACTGCTGACTGCGAACCAACAGCATGCGTGCCGAGGCCAATTGATCCTGATCCAAGTCCACCATGTAAACCATGCGCACAAAACGTGCGGTCGGATCATTGGGGAAATCCGAATCGAGCAATGCGACTTTATCAATGGTGGTGAGATTGCGTTTAAAACAGATGTCAGCAATGATGCTTTCGGGGCTGCCTGTTTCCAGGAAGCTATCCATCTGATCCATGAAAGCAGTTTTGAGATCATCCGGTCCCGCACGGTCGACCAATGCTGCACATTTGACCATGAACGTCGGACTCTTGAGAAAATCCCAACCCTGCATGCGAATGGAAGCATTAATCAGATTAAACAGCCGATCGCAATGTGCTTTGTCCAGCGAGGGCAACTCGGAACTGACCATCGGCATGATGTAATCATGTAGCTGCTGCGGTGTTTTGAAGGTGGACAGCAGGAACGAGCCATACAACTGGTTGGGGCCACTGTTGAGCAGGAACGTTCGTGAGGTCTCAATGAGTTGGGCATTTTTGAAATACGTGCCAACCATGTAAAGGTCCATGGTCACGCGATGGACAAAGGGTGACTTTGGATTTTTGTTGATAAAATCCAGCGCGGTATCGATGTAGAGTTTCACCCCATCTTTCTGAGGCAGATAAAACTCAGGAATGGGATAGGGCAGTGTGATCTGAACTTTTTTACCAGCGTCTGACTGGTTTACAGCATTCGCCGGAGCCTGATCCTGCGCCCGCGCAGGCAACGTCATGCCGAGAAACAACAGGGCAATAAGCACAACGGTCATTCGCATGGCAGGCAATCCTTTACACGTGCAGTGATGTCCGGTCTGTTGATACAAATGGTAGCGGGTTGCGTTGATCAAAGCTGCTTGAGGAAACGGGTGTCGTTTTCAAACAGCCAGCGGATGTCGGTAATACCGTACTTGCGCATCGCAATACGTTCGATTCCCAGACCAAAGGCAAAGCCGGTCCACTCTTCCGGATCATAACCAACGGCTTTGAAGACGTTGGGATCGACCATGCCACAACCACCGATTTCAATCCATTCCATCTTGTCACGGATCTGCATCTTGATATACAACTCGGCGGACGGCTCGGTGAATGGGAAGTAGCTGGGGACCAGATCAATCTCAGCATCCTCACCGAACATGGCCTTGGCAAACTGCACCAGCGTGGTCTTGAGGTCCACCATGTTCACCTTCTTGTCCACGTACAGACCTTCGATCTGATGGAACATCGAGTAATGCGTCGCGTCATGTTCATCAGGACGATACACACGACCAATGGACACCACGCGGACCGGCGGCTCGGTGTTCTCCATCGTGCGAATCTGCACCGTTGAAGTCTGCGAACGAAGCAGGTGGGGGTTATCCGACTGATATGGATCATCCAGATAGAAGTTATCCAGCGGATCACGGGCAGGGTGCTGCTTGGGAATGTTCAGTGCAACGAAGTTGTGATACTCGTCTTCAACTTCCGGGCCGGTGACCGCATCAAAGCCCATGCGACCGAAGACTTCGAGCAGTTCGTCGATCGTTTGCGTAATGACATGCTCACGGCCAAGTGATGCAGGTAAGCCCGGCTCAGTCACGTCGATCTGACTGGCTTTTTTGCTCTTGGCGGGGCTGGCATCACCAAGGGACTTTTTCTTTTCGTCGAAAGCTGCCTGGAGTTTCTGGCGAAGGGCGTTGGCCTGCTGTCCAAACTGCGGCTTGATCTCTTTGGGGACGTCTTTGAGAAGTCCCATCAGACCTTTAACCGCACCTTTGGTGCCCAGATACTTGATGCGAAACTGCTCCAACTCATCGGCTGTGGTCACAGCGTCAAGGTCGGCAGCAGACTGGATATCCAATTGTTCAATTTGTTCGAGCATAGACAGGTAGGATACACGAAAATCGACTGAAAATCACTGCTGCAATATCACCTGCATCTGTCCGATTTAAGTTAGCTGTTCTTGAGCTTGCGGTTTTCACGTCGGCGATCCGCTTCCTTAAGCAGACGCTTACGGATACGAATTGACTCGGGCGTGATTTCAACCAACTCGTCTTCCTGAATGTATTCCAGACAGGCTTCCAACGAGAGAATGCGTGGGGGGCGAATTTGGGCTGCATCATCCTTGCTGGTCGTACGCATGTTCGAAAGCTTTTTGGTAGTACAGACGTTCACGTCAATATCACCTTCTTTGCAATGCTCGCCGACAATCTGTCCTTCGTAAACCTGGTCCTGCGGCTTGACAAAGAAGAAGCCACGATCGTAAAGCTTGTCCAACGCATAGGCCGTTACGGGACCGGCTTCGGTGGCAACCATCACGCCTGCCTGACGCTTGGGAATCTCACCCTTGATCGGCTCGTAACAGTCAAAGCTGTGATGCATGATGGCACGTCCCTGCGTGGCATTGAGCATGCGGGTGCGCAGACCAATCAAACCCCGTGCGGGGATGCGGAACTCCATGTGAACAAAGTCACTGGTGCCGGCCTTGGCGTCCATTTTGAGCATCTCGGCACGGCGGTCACCGATCAGCGACATCACAGCATTGGAGCAATCCTGCGGGCAATCAACCACGAGCATTTCGATGGGTTCGTGCGTCTTGCCATCGACTTCCTTGAAGATGACGCGGGGCTTACCTGCCGACAGTTCAAAGCCTTCGCGACGCATGTTTTCAATGAGAATCCCCAAGTGCATCAGACCACGGCCTGAGACTGCAAATTCTTCAGGCGATTCACCCTGAGCCACACGCAAAGCCACATTGGAACGCAGTTCCTTATCCAGTCGATCTTTGATTTGACGACTGGTGACATAGGTGCCTTCGCGACCATTAAACGGTGAGTCATTGACGCGGAAAGTCATCGTCAACGTCGGTTGATCGACATCGACGGGCTTGAGTGTTGTTTTGCCATCGGGATTGACAATGATGTCGCCGATGTCGATGGGGTCCAGACCGATCAGCGCACAGATATCGCCTTCTTCAACCGTCTTGACTTCTTTACGAGACAAGCCTTCGAAAGCCAATGTTTGCAGCACGCGTTGCTTGACACGTTTGCCACTGCGTTGGATGGTTTCGATGGTTTGCCCACCACTGATTGAGCCGGAAAAGACACGACCGATGCCGATACGCCCGACGTAGTCCGAGTAGTCCAGCGACGTGATCATCATCTGAAGTTGATCGGGATCAATGTCGTCAGCAGGCTTGGGTTTACGCGGGGCAGGCAGATGCGTGATGATGGATTCAAAGATGCACCGCATGTCCTGGGACTCTTTGAGTTCATCCAGCGAAGCCCAACCTTCTTTGGCCGAGCAGTAAATGTGCGGGAAGTCCAGTGCGTCGTCATCTGCATGCAGGTCTACAAGCAGGTCAAAGACTTCGGTCATCACTTCATCAGGACGCGCATCAGGACGGTCGATCTTGTTGACCACCACGATGGGCTTGAGGTGATGCTCCAAGGCTTTGCCCAACACAAAACGTGTCTGAGGCATTGGACCTTCAAAGGCATCGACCACCAGTAGTACACCGTCAGCCAACGCCAGGACACGTTCAACCTCGCCACCGAAGTCGCTATGGCCTGGGGTATCGACGAGGTTGATCTTGAATTCCTCACCGGCTTCGGAGACATAATGGACCGAACAGTTCTTGCTGAGGATGGTGATCCCGCGCTCACGTTCCAGGTCATTGGAGTCCATGATCAGGCCGTGTTGACCGCCTGCAAGTTTGTTAAGCTCTTCGTCTCGGAACATGCCCGATTGATACAACAACTGGTCCACGAGAGAGGTCTTCCCGTGGTCGACGTGAGCGATGATGGCGACGTTTCTGATTTGCATAGGGCGGGCATAGTACGTTGGCCCGTGCGTTTTGACAATTCCAACATACCATGCCCGGTCCATTTTGACACGTTTATGACAGATTCAATCCGTCAAAAGACTGTTTTACCAATTGATGCAAACCCATTAGTGATCATGGTCATCTTCTTCAGCTGCTTTAAATCCGTCGCCGGGATACACCGTCAAACTGTTGAGAAGATCCTCATCGCCTTTGATCGCTTCGACGTGCCCGTCACAGAAGCCGTAGTTCGAGCCACCGAAGACGCGTTTGGTGGTAACGCCTTCCCACCAGTCTTCGTCTTCTTCCCAGGGGTGGAAGGAGAAGTGGACTTCATCGCCATCCATGCCGTCGGTGATCAGATCGCCATCGTGGGTGTAGTCACTGCGATGCGCAAAGATGACCACATCACTGGGCTTGTGCATGGAACGGATGTTATTGCCTTCGACACCGAAGTAGCCGTTGATGACATAGCTGATGATCTGCTCAAGTTCGCCGTCATGATCCAGGTGATACGTGGCCATGGGGTCCAACGGGCTGCGGAGAATATCACTTTCCATTTCGGGTACTTCGTTGATCATCATCTCATGCCACTCACCCCCTTCATGTTCGTGGGCGTGTTGCGTCATCAGACTGGCAAGGATTGCCATGAGCGCCTGTTGCCCGCTGTTGGATGCCAGTTGCGTATCTTGCAGACGATCCATCCAGCTTAATTCCGGTTCATGAATCGGGAAGAAGTACCCCTTGTAGGTGTTCAGATAAACTTCCATGGCTACGCCCATCTGCTTGAGTTGGGTTTGATCCTTGACGTTCTGCGCACTCTTGCGCGCTGCTGCCAGGGCAGGCAGGAGAATACCGATGAGTAGAGCGATAATGGAAATAACAACCAGCAGTTCGATGAGGGTAAAACCGCTGTTTTTACGATCGTTTTTGATAAATGAGGATTGCATGCCTAAAAGCACTCCATCACATCAGCCAAGTCCATGAGTGAACCTTGAGTGATGAGAAATGTTGTAAAGATGAAGACAGCACATCACAAAATGGATGTGTTGGTAAACCGAATCAAGATGAAAAAATAATGAGAGACATGGATGGGTTCAGGCAGGTGGCCCGCGCGTGTAAATCGGATCACGGGGGGCAGAAACATGAAATGTCACAGAGACTGGCTGTGACGTTTGAGAGATGACTCCCAGCACAAGGCAGTCAAGTGGCATGGCGGGTGGTTGCCAACTGCCAGTGATCGTCTGACAGAAAACACAGGTACCACCATGATGATGTTGATGAGGATGAGCAGGGGAGGGCTTTTGATCCTGATCCGATGAATGATCCGAACAGCTGCCGTTGACCGTCGCCGTCTTATGCCATGATTGCTGAACTGTCGGATGTCCATGTTGAGCCGAACTGTGACCATGCTGCCACAACCAATGGGCTGGCAAGGTCACCACAAGCAACATCATTAACAGGATGCTCAGCAAGTCTGAAAATGTTCGACTTCTTATGTTCATCTCAAACGACTCGGCAATGCATGCATGATTACCTGACTTCCGAGATCAATCCATTTCTCACGACTGAATCAGAAAAATGGTGCAATCCCAACGCACGATAATTGATAATCAAATATCATTATGACATACCCCGCTCAATTGTCAACTATCAAATATTCATTGGCACGTTGACCTTGCATGTCCTCCTGCCTAAAATTGCATAATGGTTTACGCAGCGTAAAGCATTACGCAGTGTCTGTTTTATATAAACGACTCAAAAATAAAACATTTAAAATTGCACATGGTCACACTCAAACAAATCGCAGACGAAGTGGGCGTCTCCATCCGGACCGTCTCCATTGCACTCAACGGAGACCCGGTGGCAGGGCGGATCAGCGAAACCTGTGTTCAGCAGATTCAGGATGTGGCCAACAAACGCGGCTACAAGGTCTCTGCTGCGGCCAGGGCGATCCGACTCAATCGGACGTTTCACATTGGTGTACTGGTGCGGAATTCACCTGATATGCCCCTGATCGATCCGGCGGCATACGAGACGATCATCGGCATCAACCAGCAACTTGAAAAGGCCGGCTACATTCTCAGTCTCATCAGGTTTACCGATGTCGACAAACAATTTGCCAGCGAATCACGCGTCTTTAAGGAGCGTGTCCTCGACGGCATCATCGGCATCGGCAACATCTCCGACCATTGCACCGACATCATTCAACAGGCCATCAAGCAATGTGTCTGGATCGACAACAACGCGGTCAACCTGCCTTACTCGGTCCGACGTGATGAATACTCAGCGGGGCGATTGGCAGCCCAGCATGCTTACCGACTGGGATACCGCAACATCTTCTGGATCGGTGGCGTCAAGAAGGAAGACGGATATCACATCAGTATGTACGAACGCCTGGAAGGTGTCACCGATACCTTGGCCCAACATGACATTCCATTCAGAGAGCAAAAGCTCCCGCGATGGAATCCGGAAGTGGGGCCTGAGCAACTTAAACAGGTACTCAATAAAGAGAATTTGTTCATTGCCTACAACAATGAAATTGCCACCAATCTCGGGCAACTGGCAACGAGCATGGGTTATCGCATCGGACGCGACTTCGGCATGGTGTGTTGCGAAGACAGCAAGTACATCAGCGATAACTGGCCGGGGCTGAGTCGTTCTTCTTTTGACCGTAATGCGATGGGCAAGACCGCTGCCGACCTCATGCTTGAGTTACTCAACAAAAAACGCAAAACCGAGCCACGGGACATTCTCATGCCCGTGCGTTGGATTCCCGGCAACACGGCATGGGGTCCTGAATATCAAGACTGATCTCAAAAAACAAACCGTTCACACAGGTATCACAAAACATGACGACATTGACCAAGACGATTTTTCTCGGGTGCATTGCCTGCTTGTTGTCAGGCAGTTTGACTCTCACCCAACTGCATGCCGCCCAGACAATCAACGCATCCAGAACGTTCTACTGTTCATGGGATCAGTCACTCAAACCCGACCTTGCAGCCGGAGCAGTCTCCATCTCCGGGCCGGAAAATATGGTCGATTCATCACGTGGTAAAGTGCTGCGCATCACCGACCAACCCATCAGCTACATGCCCAACGGCAACTTCACTCGTGAACATGGCAGCTTAAGCCTCTGGTTCAAACTCGATCCTGAATCAGCATTCAAACGTCAGGCCATTTTCTCTGCAACCAACTTCCGCTTTCAGATTTACCGCGATAAAAACCAGGTCTTTTTCATGACCGGTGCCAAACTCCCCGGAGAGAATTTCAAATGGGACTATACGCTGCTGCTGCGAAATAAAAACGTCCCTGTTGATCGATGGACGCACCTTGCCATGACATGGGACCAGAAGACCGGCAACAAAGCCGTCTATCTCAATGGCAAGTTGGCAGGGCAAACACAAACCCCCATTTTCGAAGCAGGCCCCGGCGGTCAGTCCATGAAAATCGGTGATGGCGCTCCCGGACTCTATGATGATCTGAACATTTGGTCCACGGTCTTAACCAGCCAGCAAATCAATGATGTCTACACCCAAGGCGTCTCAAAACCTCAACCTGCTCAGCAAACCCAAACGCATGTCGGCTGGCGCATCGAACCTCAACTTGCCTACCTCAACTACTCCGACAGCATCATCGCGCCCGGTCAATCCATCACCATCAAGATTCCATTCATCAATCAAACCCAGCACGCCCAAACCATGACCGCACGCTTGAATGTCCTGGATACATGGGAAAAACAGGTACTCCCGAGTTCTGAAATTCAATTGTCTTTGCAACCCAATGAAAAGCAGGTCATCTCAAAGACATTCACGCTTGATCAGTTGGGGTGTTACAAACTGCGCATCACCGACCCGCAGAACGAAGACTGTTTAAAGGAAGTCACCAGCTTTGCCTGTCTGCCCGAAGGGTCTCCGCCGGTGCATCCGTTCTTTGGTGCCCATGTCAATGCGACACAGAACATGCCTGAGATGGCAAGACGTATCGGCTACGCCCAAAACCGTGTCCACAACATGACGCAATTCACCTGGTGGGTCCGGCTTGAACCCGAGCGTGGGCAGTGGCAAATCGACAAACAAAAACAAACCTATGACCGGTATAACGATCTTGGTTTTGAGCACTTTGGCCAATGGTTTGGTTCGCCTTATTGGGCGGTCACCTTACCCGATGGCAAACATCCCACACCACGAAAACCCAACAGCTATCCAGCCGGTTGGGCGCCAACCGACGAACAGGCCGTGCGTGATTATGTCACGCGGACCATCGAAGCCTTCCCGCAGATCAAGCAATGGGAGATGTGGAACGAACCCTACGTTTCCATGTTCTGGCAAGGTTCCCCCGATCAGTACTTCCAACTTTGTCGCATCATGTACCAGCAGGCCAAACGCATCCGCCCCGACCTACAGGTTTTTTCGCAGCTTCCCTACGACAGCCCGTGGTTGGATCGCGTATTGGAACTGGGCATACTTGATTACTGTGACGGCATCGCCTATCACCGGTACTACAAAGGCAGTGAGCATCCGCAGGCCGTAGCCATCCCCGTCAAGAAATTACGCAAACGTCTGGCGGACTTTGGTAAAGCGGATATGCCTCTGATCAATTCCGAATCCGGTGTTACCGGTACGACGTTTCTCCGTGGCCTGAAAATCCCTGAGTATTCCCCGGAAATCCTGCAAACCAAGTTTCAATTCAGAGAAGCTGCGAGCATGATGGTCCAATCCAACATTGTGCTCATGAGCCAGGGCGTTAAAGCACGTTATCACTACTTCCATCAACCGGTCAATATCAAGAAGGGGCGTGCCTACCCCAACTACACCACCTGTGAAATCACACGCTCCCCGCTGCCCATGGCAATCAGCAATGCCATCCTCGTGTGGCAACTTGATGGCGGTCGCGTTAAGCAAACACTTTCACCCATCGAAGGCCTTCGCGTTTATTTTTCCAAGCGAAATGATGGCAAGACACTGGCCATCGCATGGTGTGAAGATCAAGCCAAAATCACGCTGTCTGTCACACCGGATCAAGCATTGAACATGATGGGTAATCCCCTTGAAAACAAGGCAAAAATCAGCATCTCCGATGAACCGGTGTATCTGATTTATGACCAGCCCATCCAAACGGTTGCCAACCAGTTCACGAAGAACAATATCCTGATCACTTCCAAACCCAGCTATGCTCAGCAGACATCAGATGATGTGGTTGTCGCGCCGCTTGCTCCCATGCCTGACTTTCAGGTAGCAACTGAAATCGGGTCATCGCGTCTGCATCCGGTCGATCTTTCAAACTTCGTGAACATGGCAACCGCCGACCCCATTCAAGGTGATGGCAAGGGCGGTTGGACGGATGAAGGCCCCAACAACGATGCACGCATGATCACGCCCGGCAAACACACATGGTTTGGTGTCCCATTCGTCATGCCCGGCAAGACCATCAACGATCCATCCGTCATCACGCTCAAGGGCATGACCTTCAACAGTGGTCCGACTTCCGTGGGGCCGATTCCAATCAATCAGCAGCGCGTCCGCGGGTTGTTCTTTGCCCATGCCGCAAACTGGATGGCAGGGAAGATCAATGAAGTTCCCGTG
>PAIY01000042.1 GCA_002704825.1 Phycisphaeraceae bacterium | reverse complement strand
CTCGTCACTCCCGCGCAGGCGGGAGTCCAGTGGAACTTGCAAGCGTCAACAGAATGCCACTGGATTCCCGCCTGCGCGGGAATGACGAATGTATGTTTCTCTTGCCATTTCTGCTCTGTGTCTCTGTGCCTCTGTGGTTCATCCTTGGATCATGATGTTTACAGTCTTTGAATATGGAAACCACCATCGATGTGCATCACCAAGCCGGTGGCATAGGTGAAGTGCCCATCGGCGATGGACTGCACCGCGTTGGCGATGTCTTCGGGCTTACCCCAACGTGGGATGGGCAGCAGACCTTCTTCGAAAATCAGCTTGTCATATTTTTCCTTCACCGGGCCGGTCATATCGGTCGCAATAATGCCGGGACGAATTTCGTAAACACCAATGCCGTCGGCTGCCAGACGCGCTGCAAAAAGCTGCGTGGTCATCGCGACACCGGCTTTGGAGATGCAGTACTCGCCACGGTTCACACTCACTGTGTCGGCTGAGATTGAACTGATATTCACAATCGCCGGCTGGACGTTGTAGCTGTCTTTATTTTCCAGCATGTGGTTAGCCACAAGTTGCGTCAGGAAAAATGGACCTTTGAGATTCACCGCGATGAGCTTATCGAAACTCTCCTCGTTGGTTTCCATCAAGTCTGCTCGGACGGTCGGTGCGATGCCAGCGTTATTGATGAGTAAATCCACGGGACCAAAGGCATCAACGGTGTCACCGAGCAGGCGTTTGTGATCATCACGATTGCCGATGTCCGCCTGAATGGTGATGGCCTTACCGCCAGCTTCTTCGACGAGTTTGGCGGCTTCATCCGCAGCATCGGAATTTGAGTTGTAGTTAATGCCGACGTTGTAGCCTTGGGCGCCAAGTGAGACGGCGATCCCGCGACCGATGCCACGGCTGCCACCGGTGACGATGGTGGTTCTGACTGGATGTTGAGACATGCGATACCTCGTTAATGTTTTGCGTGTCTGCTGTAGGGAAGACGGACATTTTAACATAAATAACAAACCCGCGAACCTTGGGAGATTCGCGGGTTTGGATCATGATATTTGAGCAATGTCGCGATAAACCGCAAGCGGTTTACAGGTAGAACGTCGGGTATTTCCCCTTGTTACCAAGGCGTTGGATGAGGATCGCCAATTCGAGTTGATGGTAATCGCCCCACATGCTTGCTTCACCATTGGCAACCTTGCTGCCTGCTGGGACATGATCCCAGTGGTTGGGCCAATGGTAGATACTGTGAAGCAGCAGGCCCTGATGATTGGCTTTGGTGGAGAGATACGGCGTATCGAAAAGTGTCTTGGCAACGGTGAGACCGGCCTGGAGATATTTCTTGCCTTTGGTCGCACCAAGATATTTACCCAGACGGATCAAACCCTGTGCTGCGATAGCGGAGGCTGAAGCATCGACGGGTTCGTGGTCGTTGTACGGATCAGCGTCAGCGTTTTGCCAATCACCGAGTTTATGCAGGTTCGGAGCACCGTCATCCCAGTAGGTGATGCCATCAAGACTGGTGCAGTCCTTGATGTAGTGATCACAGGTTTGCTTGGCACAGTTTTCATAGACCTTAAGCACTTCGGACTTGTTCAGACCGGTCGCTTCTTTGAACTTGGCGGGCGAAATGGTCTTGAAGAATTCGAGTTCTTCCGCGTAACCAAGCATGGCCCAGGCAAGACCGCGGGTCCAGGTGCTAAACGGGCTGTAACCTTGCTGTGTTGAGCGGGCACGGAAGCAACCGTCATTGCGATTGAACGTGCCTTCGTGAGCTGTGCGACCTGCGACGTCATAGGTCTTTTCGGTATCACCGTGATAGACGATGTATTGACTGGTGGCCAGGCCGTGAAGGACCGAGCGTTTAAGCAGATCCGCAGCACGGTCATTTTCATGCATCAGGACATGGCCCAGTTGCCAGGCAACGCCGAGGATGCGCGTGGTGCGCATGGTGTCGATGAACAGGGAATGTGGCCCGTTAAAGGAGTAGATGTAGCCGAGCATCCGCGTCTTGGCTGAGTGCTTATCCTTGAATTCCTGACGGACACCTGACCAACGGGAGGCCTGCACGGCGCCGGAAGCTGCGACGGCGGTCTTGCAGGTTGCTTCGATGCCTGCGGTGTCTTTCATTTTCTTTTCACGGATCAGGCGGATGATATTGCCATAGGTTGAAAGGTTGTTAAACCCATGGTCATGGACGCCGATGTGCGTGACGTGGGGGAGCATGTACTGGAGGGTGCGATCGGTGCCCAGTTTCATGAGCTTGGCGTCATCGAGTCCGTCGCCTGCCAGGAGAATATTGCCGAACATAAAGCCCTGCGTCCATTCGGTCCAGCCCATGGAGGTGTACTTGCCCTTGACAGTGAAGACGGGCGTGCCACTTTCGGGTTTCCAGGACTTGTCGATGGACTTGACTTTACGGGCAGCAAGTGTCAAAACTTTTTCAATCGCTACAGTCAGATCACTGGGTTTGAGTTTGTTGTCGATTTTCATGTATGGCTCGAATCCTTTGGCTGTAGACTGCGTGGGAGCCAAAGATTATAAACCAATCCGGCAATCGGGGGAAAATCACACGCAAATGCCGATTCTCGCTACAATATTCAGTGGCGATTGCTCATTTGTCATGAAGCTGGCACGAACCGGGAAAACTGACACAGGTGCCAGGTCGGCAACCCCCTTGCCGATTGTATTTTTGGGAGACACACTGTTTTGAGAAACTATCTGACGATTATCTGTATCTGTTGCCTCAGCGCAGCCAACTGCTTCGCGCAAATCGAAGCGGTCAGTAAAGCGCGTCACGACCTGCGGCTGGGGTTCACCGTCCCGGGCAAAGTGCTCAAGCGTCATGTCCATCCGGGTGATGTGGTTAAAAAAGGCGACATCATCATCGAACTCGAAGACCGCGAAGGCTTGGCTCAAATCGAAATCTGGCGGTTCCGTGCACAAAGCACCGTCGAAGTCGATCAGGCAAAAGCTTCGTTGGAATTGGCTCAAACCGAAGAAGCCAAGACCCGCGAACTGGTTGCCAAAAATGCAGCGGTCCCCTTTGAACTCAAAAAAGCAGAGTTGA
Source organism: Phycisphaeraceae bacterium (assembly GCA_002704825.1). Classification (GTDB taxonomy): domain Bacteria; phylum Planctomycetota; class Phycisphaerae; order Phycisphaerales; family Phycisphaeraceae; genus UBA7800. Next base: position 39,810 of record PAIY01000042.1, on the reverse strand, counting down.
CCACAGCCGTCCAAAAACTTGCTGTCGAAAAAGCACGTCGCGAGCAGGACGAAGCCAAGCGTCAATTGCAGATCACCGAAGCCCGTCACGAAAGCTACACACTCCGCGCCCCGATGGATGGGGTGATCGAGCAGATTCTCGTGGACATCGGCGAAGTGGTGGAAAACCTCCAGCCGATGGTGGAGTTGGTGGTAACCAACCCGTTGCGCGTGGACGTCCCCGTAGCGTTGGAAGACACGACATCTTTGAAAGTGGGCGATCAGGCATGGGTCCAGATGCGTTTAGCAAATGAACTGGACAAACCCATCGTGGGTAAGATCGTGCACTTGGCTTCCGTTGCTGACTCAGCGAGCAATACGCGACTGGTTCGCGTTGAGTTTGCCAACGATGCACATCACCCTGCAGGCGGCCAGGTGGTTGTCAGCTTTACCGACCCTGAAAAAAAGGCCTCGAACTGATCAGCCATGACACAAATCCCCACACAACAATCTAGTAAACCGTCGAACAAAGGCTGGGGTGGCCTGATCGAAAAGATCAACAACGCCCCGGACCTGCCGACCTTTCACCAGGCGATGCTGGATCTGCAATGCAAGATCGTTGCAGCCGAGTATGGCGCCTTCTGGGTCAAAGGTCAGGACAACGAACCGGTCATTCTCAACAGCTGGCCCAACAAGCTCGAAGGTGATCAGATCGCTCAGGCCATTCGCGAGTTGCTTTCGCAGAGTGCCAAGAGTGGCTTTGAACGTCAGACCTCCCATGTGCTCAAAGTCTCACCGGAAGGTCAGGAAGATCAGCAAGGCATCGGCGCTCACGTGTTTGTCACCGTGATCCGAGCAGCAGGCAAAATCGCAGGTGTCACCACCGTGGTCGCTGACTGCCAGGACCCTTCGACGATCACAGCAACCGTCCCCATGCGTGAAATGGCAGCAGGGTTGTATGAAGTCTTTCTTCAACGTGAGTCTGCACGCATCGCTCAACAGGATGCCCAGAATGTACGCAACGCTGTGGCGTTGCTTGGCACGACGCAGGAAGCTGAAGGCTTTCAAGGTGCGGGACTCAACCTCGTCAACGAGTTGGCCCGTCAACTCAAATGTTCCCGCGTCACGCTCGGTTGGGTCAAAGGCAAAGGCATCAATGTCGTGTCCATGAGTGACACCGAAGAACTCAAACGACACAGCGAATATGTTCGCCAGATGGAAGTGGCGATGGGCGAATGCCTCGATCAGCAGCAACCAGTGGTGTACCCCGTCCCGGAGAATGCCGAACCGCTGCTGGCTGAAGCCGTGATTTACTCGCACAAAAAACTCCTGCAAAATGACAAAGGCAGTCACATCGTTTCCATCCCCTTGCGCCTGCGTGACGAATGGATCGGCGTGTTGACACTCGAACGTGAAGAACCCTTCGACGGCATGCTTGTCACGCAACTCCAACTCATCGCTGACGTCGCTGCTCCGCAACTGGCTGACCGCTATGAATCCGACCGCTGGCTCATCGGCCACGCGTGGAACTCCGTCAAGTGGCTTGCCTCCTACGTGGTCGGCCCCAAACATGTCGGCTGGAAAATGCTCAGCGTTCTCATCATGATTGCGTTGATCTACGTCTTCGTCGGCTCAATGCCCTACCGTATCTCCGCGGACTTCACCATGGAAGCTCAATCCAAACGCATCATCCCTGCACCATACGAAGGTGACCTGGGTGAGGTGCGTGTGCGACCAGGCACCGAGGTCAAAGCCGGTGATATCCTGGCTATCCTCAATACCACCGAACTCAAACTCCAACTCGGTGAAGCAGTCAGCCAACTGCACATGTATTCGCTGCAACGCCAGAAATCGCGTGCGGAGAACAAGATCGCTGAAGCTCAGCAAGCCGAAGCTGCCATGAAACAGAATCAGGCGCGCATTGATCTGCTTCAATATCAGATCGAAAAGTCCACGATCCGAAGCCCCATTGACGGCGTAGTCCTCACCGGTGACTGGTACGACAAAGTCGGTGGCGTGGTCGAAAAAGGCAAAGCCATGTTCGAAGTCGCCCCGCTGACGGACTTGATCCCGATCCTGCGCGTCAACGAACAGGACATCGACACCATTGAAAATTACATCCACGAAACCGGTGGCCTGCCCGAAGGTGGTCTGACAACACGCTCTCAGCCGGATCAGGATTTCCGTTTCATGGTCCGCCAGATCGTCCCGCTGGCAACCCCGCTCAATGGTCAGAACGTCTTTGAAATCCGCAGTGGCTTTGCGACTGCCGATTGGTCGGACACCGCCGATTACGAGCAGGATGACACCGTGATTTTCCAGGGCATCCTCTACCGTGCTGCATCATCCAGCGGCCCCAAGGCCGGCAAAGGCCCCGTGGAACCGGGCACCAACAATGATGTCTGGCAACGTGCCAACTGGATGCGCCCGGGCATGGAAGGCTTAGCTCGCATCGACATGGGCAAACGCAAAATCTGGTGGGTCGCAACCCATCGCATTGCTGACATGGTCCGCCTGTGGATGTGGTGGTGAGTCATCGGGTTTCGTGATTCGGGTTCCGGGAGTCGGATAAAGGCAAGTGTCCTTTACAAACACCGGATCGAATCATCAAACCCACATTCGCCATCAAACGAAACCCCAAACCCGAATCACGAAACCCGATCCCATGGAACGACCCACATTCAGTCAAAATTGGTCTCGCGTCAGTCGACTCACCCCGACACTGCGGCCGCACGTGCAGATGACACGCCAACTCTTTCGGGGCGAACACTGGTATGTGGTCCATGATCCGATCAGTAACAACTTCTTCAGACTCAATCCGGTGGCACATCACTTTGTCGGACTGCTTGATGGCAAGCGACAGGTCGACGAAGCATGGCGGCTGACCACGGATCGCTATGCGGACATGGCACCAACGCAAAACGAAGTGATACACATCCTCGGCCAACTCAACCAATCCAACCTGTTGCGTGTGGACTTACCCGTCGACGCCAAGCCGCTGCTGGACCGATCCAACCGCCGTAAACTCAAACAGTGGACCGGGCAGGCAATGAGTATTCTCTTTGTCCGCATCCCACTGATTAACCCGGACCGCTTTTTGACATGGTGTTTACCGCTGCTCCGCCCCTTGCTGAGCAAAGTCGGACTGGGGTTGTGGTTTATCTGGTTGGCGTATTGTCTCTGGCAATTCCTGCCTCATGTCGGCGAGTTTGTGAATGATGCTGAAAGTGTGCTCGCCCCCGCCAACTGGGGTTGGATGATCCTGCTGTTCTTGATCACCAAGGCGATTCACGAATTTGGTCATGGCATACTCTGCAAACGCTTCGGCGGTGCGGTGCCTGAGATGGGCGTGATGATGCTGATCATGATGCCCGCTCCGTTTGTTGATGCAACCAGCAGTTGGAGTTTCGCCAGCCGGTGGCATCGGTTCCTGGTCAATGCTGCAGGGATGATGTTTGAACTTGCCATCGCGGGTGGTGCTGCGCTGGTGTGGCTCCACGAAACCGCCAACAACCCCGGATCACTCACCGCCCAACTGGCGTACAACATCGTCTTCATGGCATCGTTCACCACGATCCTCTTCAACGCCAACCCCCTGCTGCGATTCGACGGTTACTACATGCTCGCGGACTTCCTGGAAGTGCCCAACATGTACGACCGCGCGACGCGTCACACACGTTGGCTGGTCCAGCGATTTGCCTACGGCATGGAGAACGCACAACCGGTCGCAACGGCGGCAGGTGAACAGTGGATCCTGCTTCTCTACGGCATTGCTTCACAGATTTACCGCTTCTTCGTTTTGGCGGGCATCATCCTCTTTATCTCCGGCCAACTGCTGACCATCGGCCTGTTACTGGGCGCATGGTCCTTTATCGCATGGTGCGTCGTCCCCTGCTCCAAGTTCTTCCACTGGCTCTTTACCAGCGGGCAACTCGGCGAACAACGCAAGCGCGCCATCGCAGTGACGTTTATTTTTCTCATTGGTGTTTTCATCGGCATCGGCGTGATCAAGGTCGACGAACACAAACGCACCGAAGGCGTCATTGAGTCTGCCAAGCGAACCGACGTTGCTGTGCAGACCAACGGCTTTATCACAGATATCTACGTCGAACCCGGCCAACAGGTCAAAGCTGGCGATCCACTTCTCAAAACCGAGAACCCGGAACTGCTGGCACGCAAGGCTGAGCTTGAATCCGAACTGGTCAAACTCGACATTGAAAAACGCATGGCCATGATCAAAGACCTCGTGGACATGAAAATTGCCAACGCCAAGAAAGGTGTCATCCTCGATGAGTTGGCGGACATCAATGACCGAATCGCCAATCAAACCTTGACCGCATCACAGGACGGCACGCTCATCGCTGCTGACTTCAAGCAGTTGCAAGGTCAGTATGTCCAACGCGGCCAGGTGATCGCTCGCATTGCCGATCTCTCCCAACTGCGTGTCACAGCATTGGTCAGCCAATCGCAAAGTGCCGCAGCCATGTCCAAACAAATCCAGAAGGTGGAGTTGCGGACCGTGGGCAACGTCGAAAAGGTGCATGAAAGCAATCTGCTGATGGCGTTTGACTCGGGGCGAAGTTACCTGCCTCATCCAGCGTTGAGTAAAAATGCTGGCGGTCAGATTGCCATGGACCCCGAAGACCCCAAAGGTCAGAAAACATTGCGTCCGCAGTTTGAACTCTGGTTGGAGTTACCAGAAGAAATGCAACCTGCGATGCAGCAGGGGCAACTCATTGCTGCCCCTGCACTGTTGGGTGAGCGTGTTTATGTCCGCATGACCTTGCCCAAACGCCCGCTGCTTTACCAGTGGATGACCAGCATCCGCCAACTGGTGCGCGACCGCCTGCAGTTTTGACCGCGATTTTGAGACCCACTAAAAAATCCCGGGAATTGGCTCAAGTCTCGTTTGTCTTTTTTGACAAATCTGCGATGATGGTGACATTACGATTTCTTGGGTGACCTTTCAAAACCTGTCTTTCATGTTGCAATCCAAACAGTGAATCTATGCGCGCATGTGGTGTACGTCCGGATGTACAGCATTAGTGATGTATTGCATCTGAATCAGACAGGTTCAGCGGATCGGGGCCGGCATGGGTGAGTTACTTTTCGGACTGTTCTTCGTTTTACTGATCATCATGCTGCTGGGGCATGGCATGTGGGTCGTCGTCGCCTGGGTCTTTCGACTGGGCAAGCCACACAAGGATGCGACGTTTGAACCGACTGTTGCCAACGATCGCACCGCAGCAGCACGCTATGCCAAGCGCCTGATGGATCAGGGGCTCATCGATAAGCAGATGCACCTGCAATTGCTCAACGCCATTGCCGACGACACTTCGTCCGAACATCGCAATGCTCCTCCAAGCAGTGCGACGCAAAGTAGCACAACGCATAAAGGTAACATCCGCCCCTGGACCGAAAAGATTCTCAACGAAGCAACACCCCCGTCACACGCAACGCCATCGACGGAACATGTCGACCAAACTGAGCGTCACAATGAAACTCAGACGACAACCGAAACAATCGAGAGCAAATCTGTAACGGGTGATGATCTGCTTGAGGTTCTAGTTGATGAATCATCTGAGGAAAACCAACCTGCCCCCCCTCCCTCATCAAGCATCGAGCAATCACCAACCCAAGAACCCACAGAAGATCTCTTGGCAACCATGGCTCAGAAGCAGGAAAAACGACATCACATTGCCAGCGATCAAGCCAATCCGCCCACATCACCCAATGATGCAACACCCACCTTTCCTGATTCCCCCCAACGCCCAACAACAGTCCAGCCAACCCCACCGGCCAAACCCTCACGCCCCCTGGGTGAAGTGTTGGCAACATTCATGGCAGAGAAAAACATACGCTGGGGTGAACTCATTGGTGGCATGTTGATCATCTGCTGCTCTGCGGCGTTGGTAATCAGCTTATGGTCACAAATTCAAGCCATCCCCGTCCTCAAGTTCATGATTTTCACCACGGTCAATGCTGCCCTGTTCGGTGCAGGTTTGTTCGTGCATCACCGTTGGAAAGTCCCCACCACCGGCCGAGCGATTCTCAGTATTGCAACGCTTCTTGTGCCTTTGAACCTGCTGGCATTTGCAGCCTTCTCATTCAATCAGCAAGGCGTTGGGCCTTGGACACTCATCACGCAAGCTTTATCCGTTGGCATTTTCGCATGGCTGACATTCCTCGCAGCGCGCGTGATCATGCCGATCTCGCCAAAAATTCAGACTGCGGGTTTTGTGGCCATTGCGACCATGAGTTTACTGCTCCAATTCCTGCTGTTGCACGAATACGCCAACCTGATGCTCATCTGCATCCTGATCATTGGCCTGTATCTGATCGTCACCCTGCTGGCCAGTTGGAAGATGGTCAAACAATTCAAGCTTCAATCGCATAAAGCCGAGAGAACTTACAGTGATGATGCCAAGTCAAAGCATCTGTTATTCATGCTCTTTACACAGACCTTTGCCTGCATCGCACCGCTGGGTCTGACGATTCATCTCACCGGTGCATACCTTCAAGCCATCGAACACATCGCACCATTGCTAAGTGTGTTCACCCTGCCGGGATTGGTCATCAGTTACATCCTTTGGCAAGGTCCATTACAACTCTCTGCCAAGCAGCGGACGATCAATACCAGCATTTTCCTGGCCTGCAGCACGGTCATGCTTTTGGCAACCGGTCTGGCCTGGCCGATCCCAATGATGCTTTTGCCGACGCTGCTGGTCAACATGGTCGTGATGATGGTGCTGCGTCGCGTGAGTGTGCGTTTTAACGTGACCAACAGTTGGCCGAACCATTTGGCAATGGGTTGGCTGACACTGGCATGGTTGCTGTTGGTGCACCTGCTCACCGGGAACATCGCATGGGAGATGGACAATGCGCATGTACTCGTGCAAAAGCTCATGTCCGTTCTCACCGGCAAAGCACTACTTGCTCCGATCCTCATCTGCATCGGGTTGGCTCAATGGCATCTGCATCAACGACGAATCAATCACTTCCGTGGCGACTGGTTGATCGCGGGGCTGTTCGGACTTTTAAGCATCATGCTCATCACCGGCAGAGGTTTTGGCAGCGAAGGTGATCCTGAGCACATCACCTGGTATTACGCGCTCTACAGCGTGATCACACTTTGGGCTGCATGGCAACTACGATTGCCAGCCATGACGCTCTGCAGCGTCGGACTCATGCAGGCTGCGTTGTATCAGCAGTTGGTTTACACGCAACCGTTACAGGGATTCAGCCGAGTCACCAGCCTGCTCATTGGCGCCAGTGTCTGTATTGCAGGGGTTATGCTGACCTGCCTGCCCATGAAACGTCGCCTTGGAGCGAAGCTTGATAAACACTTTCGCATGCCTTGGGCATTCTGCGCGATGGGGTTGTCGGCGATTGGTGGTGGCTTACTTTTCATGCAACTGACGCCGGAAATTCTTGGCGCATTTAATCTCCGATTATTCTGGATTGCAGGACTGTGGATGGTCCTTGGCTTATGCCTGACATCACTGGGCATGTTCAGTGTGAGCCAGGTGATTGGACTCATCGCCCTGCTATGTTCAACGCATCATTACCTGCTCAATTCGCAGGCCAACACCTTTGCCTACGAACAACTCATCCATGCCCCCACGTATTGGCAAATTCAAAGTCTGATCGTCGGCGGAGTCTGCTTCGCATGGCTTCTGATTCGACTGTTCATTGCCAAACGCAAACAAGCGAAAGATGGTCAATCAACACGCTTTTCGCGCATCAATCATCATCTTGATCGCGTGATCAATGCGCCGTTCCCATTACTCGACGATGTCCTGGCGTGGCTGACTTTGGCCGGTTCCGTGACATTCGGCATTTGGAGTGTGGGGGTTCATGTCCTCAATGAACTGGGCGCTGCACATTACCCACCAAACTCCGAAGCCTATCCCTACACGTCCGCATTGGATACTGCAGGCATGCTCTCATGGCTGGTGCTTGGGATCACCGTTATGATTTTTGTTGTCCGGTATTTCCACCGACATCGAATCAGCAGCAGCGTTGCTTTGAGTCTCTGCTGGCTCACCGCGACCGCACTCGCTGCTGCACAGTTCGTCACCTCATATCACGTGATCAATGTCTGGCGGTGGCTGCTTGCTGGCAGTTGTCTTGCTGCAGTCACTACGTTGATCATCATCACCAAACGCCTAAAAAACAAGTCAAATAAGTCAATCGAGTATCTGCAAAGTGATCGGAACATCGGCTGGTGTTATGCGTTGACAGCCTTGCCTGCGTTGGCTTTGACGCTGGGTTGCATGTTGGCCTTGGTCCAGTTCCCGCAAACCACGGACAGCTTGTTTACCAACATACTCGCGGACGCTGCATATCCATTCCTGATGTTGCATGGCATGATGTACGGGCCGGTGATCCTGATTCTCGGCTCCTTCATCATGATGGGATTGGCAAAGCAGCAGCGGATGTATGCATTACTGGCCGCCACGCTCACGAGCATCAGCGTGCTGGCCATTGAAGCGTGCATCTTTGCATTCAGCGATATCAACAACTGGATCAGTGGCATTGCGTTTCTTGTCCAGATCAACGCGGTGGTCTCGGCAGTGCTGGCATTGACATGGGAATTACTTGCCAAACTATTGAAGAAACCCACGATCAGGCATCAGTATCCGCAGTGGCCGTTGCTGCTGGGGCGTATCTCGCTTTGCATCGGCATGTTCCTGGGTGGCTTGGCCATCTTCATCGCACCGGTCGATGGCGTGGACTTGCTGCCGACGTTTGGCAACCTCTGGGCAGTCGGCAGTTTGATCCTTGTGGAATGGGTTTTAACGCAAATCCGAAGCCGAAAACAGGGACATCACATGCCCATTGGTTTCTGGTGCTTGATGAGTGTGATCATGCTCAGCCTGTTACTTACGCCGTGGGACACCGGCAATTGGCTGAGCTATCACACGCTCTCGGTCGGCTGGGTGATTGCAGGTTGGATGATGCTGTTTGTCATGGGACATCAAGGAAAAGAAGGCTCGGACAAAGCGTGGCTACAGACATATCAGACCATTGCGACATTCAATGACAACCGCCAAGCAGCCATCGAACATGATCTGCACTGTCAACAATGCCAATACAATCTCCGCGGACTGATGGGACACGACAACTGCCCGGAATGCGGTGAAACAATTGACTCAACCATTGATCAAGTCTCAAGTATGATTGATCTGGCGTCCGCTGAAAAACGTCACAAAGCACGCTGGATGACGTTGAGTTCCATCATTGCCTGTATCTGCCTGGGCATGATCTTTGCATTGCGTGGCGGTTGGTATGACCCGCAAAGACCGTGGTGGTCGATGGGCATCTGTCTGGGGATCACCGCCCTGAGTATGGCGTTGGGGGCATGGGCACCACGCCGGAGTTTTGCATATCTTGGCGGATTGGCAGCATGCATTGGTGTTTCGATTGGCTTTGACCAGTTGGCTACCAATCTCTCAGCATTCCCGGACGTTTCGTACATCATCAATCTGGTGCATGTGAATCTGTCTGCCCTGCTGGTCTGTGCGATGGCATGGTTATGGATCGATCGGAAATATCTGCGTGATCGTTTGTCGGAAACAACCGAACGTGGTTTACCTGTCTTTCATCACATGGTGTTGATCACTTCGACACTATTTCTTGCAATCACTTCCGGGCAGTTGCTCGTGAACATGATCGCTACACAACATGGCGAGGTTACCAACCCGATTACGCATATTGGGATTACAAGCTGGCTTGCCATCGGACTCACAGGTTTACTGGCAACGGCATGCGTAGGGGAAACCTTCAGAAAACTAGTCCCCTGTTATCTCTATGCGTTGGGTCTGATGGCAATGATCCATGTGCTATCCGCCATCACGATCCCAGTACAATCCATTGAGTTAATTCTTGCATTGATTATTTCAGTTTACGTTTTGCTGACCAATGGTGTGCTTTACATTGCTTTCAAGAAGCAACGACTTCAAACCCTGCTGGCAGAGAATGTCGTCATACCCTATGCCAACACGGTGTTTTCGATTCTTGCCATTTTCTGTGGGATTGGAATCAGTCTGGTTCACCCGAACTTAACCGCGCGAGGGATTGGTTGCGCCCTGCCTGTGATCAACGCGTTAGCCATGATGATGCTGCAGAAGCAGGACCGTTGGCAGAGTCTGCGGGCATACTCGCTTGGTCTATTGTGCCTCTTCCCATTACAGGTCAGTTGGGTCTGGATCGCGCCCGATAGCGATGCCGTCTGGCCGATGCGCGTGGTCGGCTATATACAATCCTATACGTTGCTGACACTGTTGATGAGTTGGTTTGTCAGTCGGCTACCACGCGGTAACGCAACGGATCAAGCTTTGGATTCTCACGATCCCAACGCATGGGCAACACTTTGCAAGCAGGCGTACACGCTACTGACCGCGCTTGGCGCAGTCGCACTACTCTACGTTTCAGGCAATGAGCTGGCGACACTTTTAGGTACCCGTCACTTGCCTATCTCAAGCATGTTGACGTACAGCATGATTATCTGTGACAGCGTGTTGGTCGTTGCGTTTGTCTTCTTTGCGATCAAGGATCGCTATGATCCGTTGTCATTGCAGTATTCGTACAAGCAGGTGTATGTATATGCCGCCCAGGTACTCGGTGGGATGTTGGCATTGCATTTGAAGTTGACCATGCCATGGCTTTTCAAGGGATTGGTGGCTGCGTATTGGCCACTGGTGGTATTGGGGATTGCGCTGGCGGGCATCGCTATCGGTCACCAATGTCTGCGTCGAAACTTGGCGGTGGTAGGTAAGCCGCTAATGAACACGGGGACATGGCTGCCACTGGTTGCATGTATCGAGATTTTCCTTGGTAACAGTGTGATTGATTACTCGCTGATCCTGCTGGCGGTTGGCGGGGTTTACCTTGTACTTGCCGTCATGAAACGCTCGTTTGTGCTGGGCATCATTGCTACTTTGGCTCTAAACGGCAGTCTCTGGCACCTACTTCATCGCGTACCGGGCTTGGGGATCAATCAGCACCCGCAGCTTTGGATCATACCGCTTGCTCTGACGATTCTGGCTTCGGGTTATCTGAACCGTAAACAACTCAGCGATGATCAGTCGCGGTTCATCCACTACGGCTGTCTGCTTGCGATTTATCTCTCATCAACGCTGGATGTTTTTCTCATCGGTGTTGTGCAGGCCCCGTGGTTACCGTTGGTGTTAGCAGGGTTATCCATCATCGGAATCTTCATCGGCCTGGCTAAACGCATCCGATCATACCTGTTTCTGGGCACCGGCTTTTTGTGTCTGAGTTTGCTAACCATGATCTGGCACGCCGCAACGAACTTGGGCTGGACGTGGATCTGGTACGTCGCAGGCATCGCCCTGGGCATTGCCATCATCACGGTGTTCGCATTGTTTGAGAAAAAGAAAAACGAGATGAACAAAGTCATCGAAGGGGTGAAGGATTGGGAGAGTTAAATCAATCAGTGATGCGCATCATGCCCATGGTCATCGTGTTCGTCTTCCAGCGGCTGGGGTTTGGCCCAACCCATGATGTTAACAAAGATACCTGCACCGAAGAGACACAGGGCAAAGACCAGAACGAAGCTCAGCCACGGTGCACCGGCGACGGCGCCTTCGGCAAGCTGTGAGACGGCAGTCGTTGCGTGGTCGCCATGCGCATGTGCCGCTTCGGCGACTTCATGTCCGCCGTGGGGCTCTGCGAAAACGTAGCCTGCTGCCAACCAACCGAGGGACAACCCAACCATAATGCCGATGATACGTTTCACGTGTGAACTCCTGTGATCCTGATATTCCGACTATTAAACCGCCTGAGTGTGCCAATGGCAAATCATCAACGCGTCGCAAGCAACGCGGCTTAATGGACAAAGGCAAATCATCCACACTTAGCGACTCTTGCGTTTACGATTGCGGAAACGCCCACCACCGCTGGCGGCATTGGGTGAGGGTTCCTGCTTGCCATGGGCAGCACGGGCGCGACGTTGCTTGCGGGTGAGCATGGCATCATCCTCTGCGCCACCGGCACGGTCGGCTGCAGCCATGTCTTCCTGCTGCTGAGCAGTCCCCTGCTGAGCGGATTGGGCGGCATAGGCTTGACCATCAGCCTGATCATGCTGGGCAGACTTTTCGTCGTACACACTTCTCTGCTGAACATCCGGCGTCAGACGGGCGCGGAAAATCAGTTCCGTCACACGGTCGCGAACGATATGTTGCATCTGGGCGAACTGGGCTGAACCCTCACGCTTGTACTCAATCCGCGGGTCCTTTTCAGCGTAACCACGCAGGCCAACCGAATCCTTGAGTTGGTCCATCGCATAAAGATGATCTTTCCATGCCATGTCCAGAATCTGCAAGAGCACGAACCGTTCAAGCTCGGTGAGTTCGGTACGCAGAATACGACGGCCTTGCGTGACCAACTCATCGCGGACGGATTCAGCTTCCTGAAGTTGTTCGACTTCCAGCGTTTTGCCAAAGCGTTCCTTGAACCATTCGACGAGTGCTTCGGGTTTGCTGTCACGCGCGATGGCTTCGTCGACCGTGGTTTCAAGCTTGCCATGACGCAGCCACTGATCGGCTTCAGCAACGAGCAAATCGCGGACTTCCTGGCCGTTCATCTGGATCAATTCTTCGATGTCCAGTTCCATGGCATAACGATGATTGGCCCAGTTGGCCAACTGCTTGGCAGCCCATGCCCCATCCTGCTGAGCAGCAGCAACCGTCATGTCCAGAGCAAAGTCGACGGGGTAAGTCACTTCGCGTTCCAGATAGTTGTCGCGTGCCTTTTCAAAGATGTTGTCGGTGACGGCCTGCGGTTCGTTGAGATTGATTTCCTCGGGCTTGATCTCAATGCCGAACTTCTGGTCAACCCAATCGACGAGTTGCTTCTGGGCATAGAGCTTGTCCAAATACTTGACCACGCCGGTGAGTTCGCGTTTGTCGATCTGTTCGTGGGCAGCATTGACCAGACGTTCCTGCACTTCCTGGATATTCATCTGGCGGATCTGGTTCTGTTTGAGATCAACATTAAAGCGGCTCATCGCCCATTGACTTAAGCCACGCGTATCCCACTGCTCAGGCGGCATGTCGTTGGACATGTATTCACCAATCGTCACATCAATGACCTGCGCGGCTTCGGCACGGGCGTTGCGACGAATGATATCTTCAAGCTCGTCCTGTTCTTCCAAACGCAGCTTGGTCGGATCAATGCTGACATCAAGTGTGTTGCGACACCACTCAGCGACCTGTGTCTTGACGTAATCCTTATCCAGATAAACCGAAGTCGCATCGGTGATCGCTTCGTAGATGAAGTCGAAAATGACCTGTTCAACCGCACGACCTTCGAGCACATCCTGACGCATGCCGTAGAAGTGATTACGTTGCACTTCCATGACTTCGTCGTATTCCACGAGGTTTTTACGGATTTCGTAGTTGCGTTCTTCGACCTTGCGTTGAGCACGTTCGACGGACTTGGTCAGCCAACGGTGCTCGATGGCATCGCCCTCTTTCATGCCGAGTTTGGATAAGGCAGCGAGTGTGGTCTTACCCGCGAACATACGCATCAGGTCATCTTCAAGCGAGATGAAGAATCGGCTGGAACCTTGATCGCCCTGCCTGCCTGCACGACCACGAAGCTGGTTGTCGATACGTCGTGATTCGTGGCGTTCGGTACCAATGATGTGCAGGCCACCCATGTCCTCCGCATCGGAGAACATACGTAAACGATGCAGCAGGAAGCTCGGCAGTTGATCGAGCACATGCATGAGTTCTTCGTTGGACATCTGCTCGATGCGCGTTTCGTCATGCCATGCCGGCGTCATGAAGAATTTGTAAAGCGTGACTTTTTCCCACCACTGCATCTCCGGCCACTGGACTTTCCAGCCGTGCTGATTGACCCATTTGATCAGGAGTTTGCGTTTGACTTCCTGGTCGGAGAGGTCTTTGAGATCATTGGGCTTGATACCGAGTTGGCGTTGGGCGATGTGACGGTAGACATTGCCAACGAGTTCTTCATCGCTCATTTCCGGCGATGCGTCACGGCCGATGAGATCGCGCTGCTGCCAGTGATGGATTTGTTCTTCGCGTGCAATGGGACGCAGACGAATGTCGGTACCACGACCTGCCATGTTGGTGGCAATCATCACCGCACCGAGTTTACCAGCATCTTCGACGATATTGGCTTCGCGTTCGTGTTGCTTGGCGTTGAGCACTTCATGCTTAATGCCGTGCTTTTTGGTGAGCATCTGCGAAAGCATTTCGCTGGCTTCGACACTGGTCGTCCCCACAAGCACCGGGCGTCCGACATCGTGCTGAAGCTTGATCTCATCCATGATCGCATACCATTTATCCTTCTCGGACAGATAAATGATGTCGTTGTAATCATGGCGAATCACCGGCTTATTGGTCGGCACGCAGACCACGTCCATGTGGTAAACCTCCATGAACTCGGTGGCTTCGGTGATGGCGGTGCCGGTCATGCCTGCGATACGTTTGTAGAGCTTGAAGAAGTTCTGAATCGTCACCGTCGCCAGCGTCTGGGTTTCTTCCTTGATCTTGACGCGTTCCTTGGATTCAACCGCCTGATGCAGACCGTCGGACCACTGACGGCCGATCATCAATCGACCGGTAAATTCATCGACGATGATCACTTCGCCGTTCTGAACCACATAATCCTTGTCCTTGGTGTAGACCGCATGGGCACGCAGTGCGTTCTCCAGAAGGTGTGGCACGTCCATGTTATTGCCAACATAAAACGAACCAATGTTGGCGACCTTCTGCGCTTCAGCAATACCATCATGTGTCAGGTGTGCAGCTTTCTTTTCAAGTTCCAATTCATAGTATTGGACATGCTGATCGCGTTGAGCTTCGAGACCGGGGATGGTTTCCTCGATCTTTTTCATCTCTTCACGCATCTTCTCAATCTGAGCTTTATCGCGCGAGTTACGGATATCACCTTCGAGACCTTTAGCCTTGTGGATGGCGTTCTGAACGACCTTGTCCGCTTCGGTCCAGGGCTTTTGCACCTGCATGAGGTGACGGGCAACATTGTCAGCAAGCTCGTACCGCGGCGCGTCATCGTGAGCCGGGCCGGAGATGATCAGCGGGGTACGGGCTTCGTCAATGAGGATGGAGTCCACTTCGTCGACGATGACAAAGTCACGATTTTTCTGAACCTGCTCGCTTGCTGAGAGTTTCATGTTGTCGCGCAGGTAGTCAAAGCCGAACTCGGAGTTCGTGCCATAGACGACGTCGCAGTGATAGGCTTCCTGCTTCTTCTCACCGGGTTGCATGTGGAAGGGATGGATCGAGCCAACGGTCAACCCCAACCAACGGAAGAACGGGAACACCCAGTCTCGGTCACGTTGAACGAGATAGTCGTTAACGGTGACGACATGACCGCGCATGTTTTCGACACAGTTGATGTAACAGGCCAAAGGCGCGACGATCGTCTTACCTTCACCGGTCTTCATTTCGGCGATCTTGCCTTCGGAGAGCACCATGCCGCCGATGAGCTGGACATCGAATGGGCGGGCACGAAACGGCGGGCGGGACTCGGGATACAGTTCGCGGACCGCATCGTAAATCTCGTTGGGAATCTCCACCTGCATCCAACCCGGCGTCGGGACGGCACAACCCATCTCTTCGATGTCTTCAAGCTCCGCTGCCTGCTTGGCAATGCGCTCAAAAACCGGGCGAACTGATGGGTCAAGACGCTGGGGGTCAAAGTTATTCTCAGGATTGAAAATACTGCGAATCCCCACAGCACGGTCCATCGCTTCACGCGCGACAGCCAACACCTCTGGCAGCAGGTCCGCGATCTTCTCACCCGACTCAATCCGACCACGGAACTCGGCGGTCTTGGCTTTAAGCTGGGCATCAGTGAGTGTGCGGACGTCGGCTTCGCATGCGTTAATCGCTTCAACGCGGCGGGCGTAGGACTTGATAAAACGTTCGTTGCGCGAACCAAAAATCTTGATCAGCGACTTGGTGACAAGTGAGACAACCATGGGATAAACCCTTTATGACTGGTGAATAGCTATTGAATCAGAATGCATACCGCCGGTGTTCATACGACCGGGGCCAGAGTGTGGGACAAACAACCTGTATCAGAGACAGGCAGGTGGCGGGAGATTCAATAGCCAGGCATTGGCATGCTGATGATGCACAATGGTTCGCTGGCGGTGATGATGGGCATGGGGATACCGATGCAACGTCGCTAAAGCCGTGATGATCGGGCTGTGGTTGGCAGGATGTGTTACGTGTGGTTGATGTTGCTTGGCGGTCCCGAAATGTTTGACCACCTGATTGAGCCAATGTCGGGCAGCATGACGCTGTGATCGCACACTGGAGACCAGCGATTGGACATTGCTCGGATCAATGAGGCGAAGCGGGTCCTCTGCGGGTATGTAGCCAGCCCCCACCGCTGCGGCGATGGTCAATAACAGGACAGGCGAAATGACAGAGGTTCGTTTCATCCAGATTGTATTATCGGTGATATCGCCTGTCGGATGCAAACTGGGAGCAAAAAAGTTACCGGACGCATTTAACTGCCTGCATCTTCCAACTCATCCTGCAACTGCCGAATCGCATCCAGGATCGGTACAAATTTCTTTCCGCGCGTCGTCATGTGATACTCCACACGCGGCGGAATCTCTGGATAAGCTTCACGCTCAATCAACCCGAATCGGCAAAGCTTACGCAACCTTTCATTGAGCACTTTCGTGGAAATCCCCACACAGGCTTTCTGCAATTCGCCCGGTCGATGCACCCCGTCATCAATGGCATCGAGTACCCCCATTGACCACTTACAGCCCACAATACTCTCGACCATGTGACTGACGGTCAGGTCCGTTTTTTTTGCATTTTTACTATTGCTGTCCGTCACTAAATTTGTACCTGTTGGTAAGTAACACACCCATTTGTAACCGTCTTGCTATGCGACTGCTCATCTCCAAAATACGCTCATAAGCATGAAGGTTCATGCCCGTCTCATAACCCGCTTGAAAAGGAGATACCATGTTACAAGCGACATTCTACCATGCTGGCTGCCCCGTTTGTGTCAGCGCTGAAAAGACCATTGTTGAGGCACTGGATGCCAACCGATACAAAGTCGACATCGTGCACCTGGGTGAGCAGTCCAACCGGATTGATGAAGCCCGAAACAAGGGCGTGAAATCCGTCCCGGCATTACTGATTAACGACCATGTGATGCACATCAATCACGGCGCTGACTTGTCAGACCTTGGTTAACGATCAACAGATCGATTCAAAGAAAACAGGCGGTGTTCGCGATAGAACGCCGCCTGTTGTTTTTTTAATTCCAAGGTATCCCTATTCCGAATCGATCATCTCAAGGACCATGTTCGGATCATCCAGTTGATCCAGCAGCGTATTGCCACTGCCCTCTTCGTCATCATCCGACCAGACCAATTGCAGTGATGCGGACTTGGGTGCAGTGTAGGCCAGCATGGCAGCCATCACCGGGGGCTGCGAATCAATTGAGCTGAGAATGATATCAGGGATCGGCACGGCATCCTGCGGGATGAAGTTACCGAAGTAAGAAACGAACTCCGAAAAGTCATGAGTATCCACGCGCCCGTCAGGGGTGGATTGGTCAAGGGTATTGTTTATATCCAGATAGCCGGGAACAAAACCGTAGTTGTCGGTGTCTGCAGCCAATTGCTGCCAATAGACCATCGACGCCAGGTCAACCGCATTAAACAGGCGATCACCATTCAGATCACCAAGCAGCTGATGGAAATAAGTGCTGTACTCGCTGTCCATCGCTGCGTTGAAGTCCGTGCTGATGACGACTTCGTACACGCCGTCCACCAAGTCAAGATTGCTGATGATCAGCGTATCCCCCACCACGGTGATGTCGTTGACAGCCAGTGTAACGGTTTCGGAGATCACACTGCCATCGACATCAAAGATGCGTGTCAACGTGATAGCTGATTTGTCGACTTCAATCAGATCACGGTTCAAGGTGATCGTGATATCGTTGATCGTGCTTCGCTGTTGTGACCAACTGGTGGGCGCGTTGTAGTCTTGATCAGTCGGCTTGTCCGCGTCGTAGTTGAGCGTGTTGTACTGCACGTCAGCAACATCAACAGTCACCGTTGTGTTGGCAAAGTTAATGCCGGTATGATTGTTGGACGTCGGCGTGACTTCGCGGACATAGGGAATACCGGTCCATGCACGGGTGCGATCGGAGAAGACACTGATATTGCCTGCCCCGACACGCGATGCCACGTAGACATCATGCCCGTCAGGGTCCAGTAGCAAGGTCACCGCGCCGTCAAGACCTGCCACAGTCTGCGCCAGGTCATCTGCCACGTCTTGTTCCAATGTTTGATTGATCACCAGCGAACCATCGGACTGAATGTCAAAGACATGCAGTTGATCAGCAAAGATCGCGGCCATGTACAGCTTCGAACCATCAGGACTGATGGTCAAGCCCGACGGCGTGCCATAGGTGTTGGTGGCGGATAGGAAGGTCAACTCACCGGTTGTCGTATTGCGTGAGAAGATGTTGAGTTTGCCATCAATGTTGGAGGCTGCGTAGAGATACTTGCCATCGGGGGTGATCGCCATTTCGCGCATCTCGGACAAGCTGTCTGCATCGACATCTTCCAGGTGGGTCAACTGCCCAGTCGTCGCGTTGATGCTGTAGACGGCAATGCCTTCAAAGAGTCCGACGTAGAGGAAATCACCATTGGGGCTAAGGGTCAATTGACTTGCACCATTGAGATTAACCGCATCAACAAGTTCCTGCACCCACGTCAAATTGCCGGTGTTGCGATCGCGTTCAAAGACGGTAATGGCATCATCATACCGGCTGGCAACATAGACGAATTCATTGTCAGCACTGACAACGACCTTGACGGTGCCGCCGATGTTGTCCACGGTGTTACCTGCTGCATCAGTTCCGCCATCGACAATGAAACCAACTTGGGCGAGTTCACCGGTACCTTGATCGCGTGAGAAGATGATGATGCCATCGCTGCCTGCATTGTCACAGGTGACATAAACATGCCGACCATCGGGGCTGATGGTGATGGCATTGGGATCATTGAGCTCGGCAATCCCATCGACAAACTGGACAAAACGCAGCGTGCCGTCATCGGGGTTGCGTGAAAAGACTGCGATACCGTCATCACTGTTGGCAGCACTGATGCCGCTGGTCGCATAGACAGACAGGCCATCGCTGCTCATCGCCAACGCCCCTGCCCAGGTCAGACCATCGACGGTTGTCGGCTGGTTATTGACGGTAGCGTCATCACCGTCTGTGATGATCTGGACCATGGTCAGGCGTGTGGTGTCGGGGGATTGTTGCTCGTAGCCGTCCGCCAGTGTTTGATGGAGCACCACGGTGCCTGCCGGGACATTGGGTAATGAATAGGAACCGGAGGCCGAGGTGGTATCGACGATGTCGGTTTCATCAAGAATGTTATTGCCGTTGATGTCCGCAAAAACGTGGACACCTTCCATGCCTTCGCCAGCGTCTGCGTTGCCGTTGTCGTTGATGTCGTTAAAGACCACGCCGGAGAGATCGACGAAGCTGTTAACGGTAATGGTGACATCTTCTGCGGTGGTGGTGTTGCCCGCCGCATCGGTTGCAATAATGTCGAAGGTGACGGATGGGTAATTTGAATCGGTGGGCGTGTCCCAGGTGATCAATGCGGAGTACTGGTCGATGGTCATGCCAGCAGGCGCACCGGAGAGCGAATAGGTGATCGAATTATCATCTTCCTGCGGGTGTCCGACATCGTAGGTGTAAAGCACGCCGGAGGTGGCAGCGGTGAGCGCAACATCGGTGAATGCCTGGGGCGCTTCGGTGTCGACTGTGAACTCACTGCTGGTTGCTGCTTCGCTGACGGCTTCGACACCCGTCACATCATCGACCACATATTGCACTGCACGTAAGGTATGTGCGCCGTCGGGCAATGCATTTATTTCCAATGTGGTCGTGGCATCGGTAATGCTCTGTACTTCGCCGACAACTATATCATTGCCATTCTCATCGTTAGCAAGAATCCGCAACCCAAGACCAAGATCGGTTCGCAACCCCGTGACTGTCACTGAAGGGGTATTGTCATTGATATTATTACTTGTGCCTGGATTCAGTGAAATGCTTGCCGGGGTTGGGGGTTGGAAAATCAGATCGACAATTTCCGTATCAAAAGAAGTACCAGTACCCGACAATCTTGGAATGTCTGAATATGTACTTTGAACTTGATTATATCGAGCCAGCATAACCTGAACATGGCCCACAAAATTTGCATCAGTTCGTGCCAGTTCAATTAAAAATGTGAAATTACCTGTTGAGGGGGTACCACCGGTAACCTGAATTCTCGTCGGCCCATTAAGTGTATCCACAAGGACGAATGACAACCCATCAGGCAAATCAAAATCAGTCAAACTGGAACCCGAAGGAATAAGAGATGCAAGAACATAACCACTGACCTCGCTGTTGATAACCGACAAATACACTAATTCATCAGCAGTTTGACCATCAGCAAAAAGGAACGTTTTCACGCCATCGATATCAATCGCAGAGCCAATGATATCGATCTCGTTTTGCCCCCAAGGCACGATAATCTCATCAATGTTGTCAAGATAAGGGTTCGCGTTGTAATAATTAGGTTCATATGCAGTGACCTGTCCTGATGAATTTTCCGTCAGAACAGTTTCTTCGGAATCGTCTTCCACGCCTACTGTCATTGTCACTGTATGATCGACGGTCAGATTTTCCGAATCAGTTGCAGTAATGTTGATATTGTATTGAGTTCCTTCAGCAAGCTGATTGCTGATGAAGACCGTAAATGTCGCATTGGTATGATCAGAATCTTCAACAGAAGCGCTTTGAATAATGATGGGATCAACCGGCGCATCTTCTAAATCGCCATCAGGGCCTGTCGTGGCCCCCATAATCTGTTCAAAAACATCCCAACCTTCGAGCAGTTTGCCAAAAATCGAGTGGTTATAATCCCATTGCCTAATTATCGGTGATGAACTTTCTCCATCACCAACAGCATCGGTTATAAAAAATTGTGTGGTCGCCGAATCATCCCCTGGCGGTTTGGCCATCGACAGTAAGCCTGGAGCGTTGTGCTGTAAATCGTATCTAAAATAGTCATCAACAGTGTCATAATCGTGTGATCTAGTGAAATAGTTAACGACATCTTCGTTTGCTTGGTCTTCGTTAATGACAACACCATCGGCGTCGTAATAACGACTTCCTGCTTGCGCCATGAGATCTTCAATCACACGATGAAATGTCAAACCATTGTAGAACCCGTCATTCACAACATTCTTGATATATGCTGTTAACTCAGGCACCAGATCATCAAACAACTCAAAGACCATGGTCCCTTTGTTCGTTTCTAATATCAGTAATGAGTTTTCCGAGACACCATCGTCGTCCGAGTCACCAAGCATCTGAACCACGATGTCATTTTGTGAAACAGCATTGCCGTCTTGATCGGTCACTGACAGGTTGTATGAAAGAAAGTCCCCGTCATCAATCCCATCAATGCCGACGATCATGGGAGAGCCTGCTGCGACAGTAACGCTATCAATCACGTTCAGATTGGGTGCCGAGAGCAGCATGCGGTCTTCCAATGGCTCGATCATGTGACCGTTGCCTAAGAGTTTGCGGGCTGCCCGGCGACGTGTGCGCAGGGATTGCGACCGTTGGGAAATCGCCTGCCCCCAACGGCGGGTGAATCTGGAAAACCAACTGTGCTTTGCCATGGACAATGCTTTCTCTCTGTCAGCCCACAAAGGCGTGTTATTGTACGGCTTAACGGTTCATCCTGCTTGTGAGCAAGAATTCAAACCCGGCTTGTTCAGGTTCGTTTTGGCCAATTGCCCGGGGGTCCGGGGTTGCCACCAGTTTGGTGGACTTGGAAGGATATCTATCACTGTAATCAGGTTGGGGATTTCGTCAAGTGAAAGTTGCCCAAAATCATGTCCAATGGACGGATTGTGACGGTCGATTGGCGTTTGGAACCATTCAGTAAAACCAACGCATCACAAGTGATGCAGCAAAATGGTGATCAAATCCCATCAAACGCACTGGCAACGAGTTCCTCGTGACCGCAGTACAGACAGCGCTTATGGCGTGGTGACATCCGACGGTGACAGTTGGGGCAGTCCTTGACGGTGCGGGTGACCTTGCCATCGACGACGCCATCGCGCAGATCCAATTCCTGCACCTTGGACATCAGTTCCAGTTCGGTCATATCGGTCTTTTCCTTGATGACTTCCCACATGGCCATGCACACCAGCTGCAGCTTGTCCATCCGTTCTTCCAACTCGTAAAGCTCGGCACGGGCGTCCTGCGATTGATGTCTGGCCGTCTGGTCGAGTTGGTCGTCCAAAGGGGAACTGTGATGCGGGGTAAAGCCGTTGAACATGCTCATGGGTTTCTCCAGCATGGTGTCGGTGATGATGAATCAGAGTTGATCGACCTGGGTATCGACCTTTGTGAGTTGGGCGTAGAGTTGGTCGAGTGTGTACTGGCCGCCACACTCCGGACAGGTTGTGGTGGTCATGCCGGTGAGGTTGTAGCCACAATTGGGGCAGATGACCGCGTTGATGCCCAGTAATTTCAATCGCTCAATGCGTTCGGTCTTGGTTTCACGCCAGATCACAGCGGTACTGGCAAGCCAGAGCAATGCCCAGGAACATGCGGTGACGAACATCGCAGCCGTGGTATCCATGACGATCTGAACCAACGCACCGGGTAACACAGCAACCAACAGCGATACCCCGACACTCACCACAACCGCTGTCCCACGCCAGGGCGTCCATTTGACGGCACCCCGCCAAATCCCAAGCCAACCCATGATCAGGTATGTTGCTGAAGTCATCAGCATCAACGTCGCCGCTTCAGGATCGCGCAAATGCAAAACTTCAAAACTGAACATCGCTGTGAGAAACAACACCAACCCAACGGATGCCAGAAAGACAACGGATAGAATCAAGCGTGATAGACTTGGCGACATGCTTTCATTCTACAATCATCGCTTTGAACCTGCTTCAACACATTACGCGCCAACTCATCATTCTCTGACATTGTTAGCAGGACATGCAAAGAACGCTAATATCTGTTTAAGGGGATATGAGCGAAGAAAATCGCGTATATCATGGCATCACTGTGTACTTTCCATCACAATGGTATCGTGTTAACAACACGCTTAGCCTGAGCAAAGGATACGTTCAGAGATGCGATCACCAACCAAGACTTTTCTGAAAAAAGCAGTTCACCACAACAAGGCAGTCTCCAAGGCAGGGATGCTCGAGCGCCTGTTCACCCTCTGGTTCAACGGCTTTGTCTACAACCAGATTTGGGAAGACCCCCGCGTCGATGCCACCGCCATGCAACTCGATGAAAAGAGTCGCGTCCTGGCTATCAGTTCCGGTGGCTGCAACATTCTCAATTACCTGGCACACAAGCCTCAGAAAATCGTCGCTGTCGACCTGAACATCTGTCACATGTCACTGACGCGACTCAAACTCGCAGGCATCAAGCATCTGCCCAACTACGATGACTTCTATCAGTTCTTCGGCCTGGGCAATGTCAAAGACAACGTGCAGATGTACTACGATTTCCTGCGTCCGAATCTCGATGACACCACACGGGAATACTGGGAATCACGTCGCTGGATCTCCAAGCGCATGGGTAAGCGTCGCATCCATTACTTTGCCAAGGGCTTTTACGATTACTCCAAGCTTGGGCAGTTCATTCGCTTTGTGCATCTGCTTGCCAAGGTCACCCGACGTGATCCGCAGGCTATTCTGCGTGCATCAAGTCACGAAGAGCAGATCGCTATTTACGAACGGGACATTGCACCGTTCTTCGATAACCGCATGATCCGCTTCCTGGGTAAACTCCCTGTCACCGTATTCAGCCTGGGTATCCCGCCTTCACAACACCAGGTGATGAAAGACGATTCGCAGGGGCAGATCGTTGATCTCTTTGAACAGCGTCTGCGTAAACTGGCCTGTGGTTTCCCACTCGAAGATAACTACTTCACATGGCAAGCCTTCGGTAGAACCTATGACCATCAAGGCAAACAGGCCCTGCCCCCCTACCTTCAACAAGCCAACTACCAAACGCTGCGTGATCATGCCCAGAATGTCGAGACGCATATCGTCTCGCTCATCGAGTATCTGCATCAGCAGCCGGACAACTCGCTTAACCGGTTTGTGCTGCTGGATTCGCAGGACTGGATGCCACCGCATGTCATTGCTGAACTCTGGGGTGAAATGGCACGCGTCGGTCAACCGGGCAGTCGTGTCATCTTCCGCACCGCCGGTGATCGAAGTCCGATCGAACCGGCATTACCCAGTGAGTTGATGCGCCAATATGCCTACGACCGTGAAGTCTCCCGTGAACTACACGATCAGGATCGCTCTGCGATTTACGGCATGTTCCACATGTATCACTTGAACAAGTAAAACTCAGGCGAGCCGCGTCGTGTCGACGCGGGGTTGGATCAACATGACACAAGCCCTCACCAACAATCACGCGCATGCCATGGATCGGATGTATCGTCTGACACGGCATGTTTACGATCTGTCTCGGCGGTATTACCTGTTGGGACGTGATCGACTCATCGCGCAGATGCAAACGCAACCCGGTGATCACGTCCTTGAGATGGGATGCGGCACAGCCAGAAATCTCATCAAGTTCAACAAGCGACACCCCGGCCGACATCTCTATGGCTTGGATGCTGCATCGGTGATGTTGGAGACCGCCCAGAAAAGTCTGGCAAAACACCGTTGTGATGCCAAACTGGTTTGTGCCTATGCGGAAAATCTGGATCACCAGAAACTGTTTGCTCAGCAGGAGAAGTTCGACGCCATCTTCTTTTCCTACTCATTGTCAATGATGCCAACCTGGCCAGACGCGATTGATGCGGCGTTGGCAAATCTCAAACCCGGTGGCAAGCTTTACGTGGTGGACTTCTGGGATCAGGCTGACCTGCCTCGCGTTGCTGCCAAGAGCCTGCAAACATGGCTGCATTGGTTTGGTGTGCACTTCCGCCCGGAGTTACTGGATTACTTGCGTGAAGTCGCCGCCCAACAGCAACTGCATCTGGATATCCAGACTGTCGGCCCGCGGTATGCCTACATCGCACAGATCACAGCATGACACATCGCCCGGTCATCCTGACCGGGTTTTCTCTGTGTTCCAAATAATCAATTCTGCAAAGACAACCGAGTCAAGATGACTCGGCTATGTTTTTATTTAATGCCAACAAATCCATGCCAGGGCATGTCGTCGAGTTCTTCGATCTCATCGACCAGATGCACCTTGAGCCCTGCTTCACGCATCCAACCTAACCACTCAAACTCACCAAAGAGTCCGCAACGGTGTTCGTCGGTATAGCTTGCAGTATTGCCATCTTCGGTGATATCAAAAACCATCTGCATCAGGAATTGGTTCCTGTTGTCGGTCACACGGATCACCTTGCTGGTGAAAGCGACTTTGATTTGTTTGTCTTGGTGTTCATCACTGATCGACTGATCATCTTCAAACGACTCAGTCGTATAAGTCGGGGCAACGATCAGCAAACCACCGGGTTTGAGCTGTCTGGCAGCATTGTTGATCGCAGCCCTGGCATCCTCAGGCGTCTGCATGTAATCCACTGCATCATGAATCAGCACGATATCCATGAGCCTGCCAAGGTCCACGGTGCGCATGTCGCCGTTCATCGTCACGGCGTCAGGGCAAACCAGTGAACAGTTCACCAGCATGGGGTCTGCTATGTCGACCGCAGTGCAATCGAAAGACTCTGTGAGATGACTGAGCGTGTGTCCCCCACCTGCACCCATCTCCGCGAGAAGTGGTTTGCCCTGTGGATCACTTTTGAGAAACCGATCAATGACCGACTGGATCGCAATGGCTTCAGGCTCGTAGTCCTCCGGCGGTGAAAGCATCGGCCAGAGATACGCAAGTTCGTGATAGAGTTTGTGCATCAAGTCAGTTTATCCCAGACAAGACCAAATGTTGAACCGGCAAGCCAGACCAACGGAGATCAATGGCAATCGGACGACCTATCCAGCCAACCTCATTCATCTCAAACGTCTGACAAACAACCCAAAGCACACCATCTTAGCTGATCTGAATGGATTTATTTTTCATGTCATTTTGTTGACTTTTCAGAATGGCGTGATATTGTATACAATATAAGCCAAGTCTGAGTAATGAATCGTATACACCAATATTTATTGTTTCTGTCTGTTATGACATGCCTGTCATTTGCCTGTGGTTCATCTGCTTTGGCCAAGACACTTGCCTATTGGCGTTTTGAGGAAGCCGAAGCGCCTAACACATCGATTACCAAATCAGTCGACCAGTCAGGACATGCGATTCATTTGGAGCAGGACAATACAGTCAGCAGACCGGTCAGCCAGGATAGGGTGCCTTGTGTCTTTATGGATGATAAACAGCAGATCGCCAATCACTTCAGTGTGCAGTTGATCCCGGGACAAGCGTCTGGTGAAGGTGATTATCTCCAGACCACTGACCCAACCAGTCTGAATTTCAAAGCCAATGAACCATTCACCATTGAAGGCTGGATCAATCCGCACGCGTACGGCCAAACCAAAGCCTCTCGACACATTCTTTTCAAACGCGATAAAACGTATGCAGGTTACGCACTGTTTCTCAACGCACAGGGATTGTTGGAATTTCGCATTGCGGCTTCTGCCAGAAAACAGGCTGCGGTTCGATCGATAGCTCCCATTGTCCTGAATCAATGGACCCATTTTGCTGTCACCCGCCAAGCCGATGGCAGGATACATCTTTATCTCAACGGCAGTCACATCTGCCAAGGCAAAACCTTGCTGCCTGATTCACTTGAGAATACCGGGAAGCTGATCATCGGCGACCACGGTATGGTGGCCAATCCAGACTTTGCATTTAACGGCATGCTTGACGAAATCCGATTCAGCGACACAGCCTTGGAGCCTGGGCGCTTTCTCAATCACCACCTTGCCAAGCAAGTCTCCAGGCAACCGCCTGTTCACCGCATTGACATCGCATCATTGGGCGCTATCCCGGATGATGGTAAAGATGACACACAGGCTTTTCTGACGGCAGTCAAAAACTTTGGCAATGCAGCGAACGTCCACCTGGTTCTCGCCAAGGGACAGTATGACATTGACGCTGAGCAATTGCCGGAGGGCAAACACTTGATCCTGCTGCGTGACCGCCAATCCATCACCATCCAAGGCAATGATGCGTTACTGTGTTTTCATGGAAACGCAAGACCGTTGACATTTTGGGAATCACAGAATATCCGTATCCAAAACCTGCAGATCGACTGGGACAAGCCCCCTTTCTCCGAAGGTCAGATCATTGCCATGGGCAGCAATTCCATGGACATTCAGATCGATGACACCGACCCTATTGATTCAAACATCCAAGTCGCTGGCATCATGGACTACGATCCACAGACACGCCAACCGCTGGGGTATATCGACACCTTTGATACTGCTATTGCATCGGTCACCATGATCAAACCGCAAGTGATTCGGGTGACGTATACGCGCAATCGACCACTGACAAGGACGGTCGGATCGCCGGTTGTCATTCGCCATACGGTCTATGGTTTTAATGCCATTGAGATGCATCATTGTCGTAACATTGCCATGACATCCGTAACGGTGCACACAGCGCCGGGGATGGCATTGATGGCAGGCATGTGCGAAGACATCACGTTGGATAATTTTCAGATTCGGCCATCACACAATCGCTTGATGTCGACCACGGCAGACGGCACGATGTTCAGCAGTTGCTCAGGTAAAATCGACATTCAAAACAGTCACTACCAGGCCATGGGGGATGACGGCATCAATGTCTGGACCAAGTACATGACGATTCGTGCCATCCCACGCCCTGATCAACTGGTCATCGCAGCACGCAAAGGCTGGCGTGGTCCCCTGCCGATTGCAGACGGACAGGTTGAATTGGTCGCACCTGAAACGTTACTGACCTATCAAACCCTGACGGTCAAAGCAGCCCAATACGATCCATCTCAAAAAGCCTACGTCGTCACATTCAACCAGACGATTGCCAACCAGGTCAAAGTCGGAGACCTGGCGTGCGACATCAGCCGCCTTGCAAAACTGCACGTGCGTAACACGCGCTTTCCGGGCAATCGTGCTCGGGCGATACTGGTGTCCACACATGATGCAGTCATTGAAAACTGCTCGTTTGCAAACCAGACACTCAGTGGCATCAACATCTATGCTGACCCTGTACGCAACTCACAACAAGGTTCAAGCAGTCGACAAGTGGTGATCCGTAACAATCAATTCAATGGCACAGCTGCAGCAGCGATTTTCGCCTATGCCCAGGCCCCAGCCCCCACACCGGGTGTCCATCAGCATATCACCATCCAGAACAATCGCTTCACGCGCAACACCAAGCTTGATGCTTTGCGTCATCGCACGGAAAAAGACGATTTGCAGTATTGGCAGAACGCGATTTACATGGGTTCATCCAGCAATGTCCATATCTTGGGCAATGAATTCTCAGGTTATGACGATGCTCTGTTCGTACATGCTTCGGATTCAGTCCAGATCACAGACAACCAGTCTGATCGCCCCGCATCAATCACCTTCGAATCAACACCGTCAGTACCAACATGTCAAAGCAATTCCAACATGGCATGCCATAAAGCTTCTGCAACCATGTCCGCAGCGTATCGCATCTTTGATCAACGCTAGTCCAGAGCGAAAGGAACCCCATGACACGCAAACATGGCTTTACACTCATTGAGTTACTCGTGGTCATTTCGATCATTGCCATCCTCATTGCGATTCTGCTTCCAGCTCTGTCCAAAGCGCGTGCGTCCGCCAGAACATTACAATGCCAGAGCAATCAACGGGCGATGATCAATGCAGAAATCATGTTCTCCATGGCCATGAAGGATCGCCTGTCCTACGCCAAACCGATCTGGCCATCAGCCAATAATGAGAACGTCACAGCAGTGATGCAATACTGGTTTGCCTGGAGTATCACCGGGCAACTTGATCAGCGTATGAAGCGGGGTGATCCGAATTCCAAACTCAGTAAAACACTCATCTGCCCGTCAGTTCAGATCAAATATTCAGATATCGCTCATTACTGTACGTATGCCATGAACGCTACGCTCGACACGCCAACACATCCAGACCCCATCACGGGCAATCAACTGTCCGAGGCAGATGGGGCTGGTGGGATCATTGCCACCGACTACGGTTTGGAGGTTTATTGGCAGACCAATCGACTGACGGAGATTCTCTTCCCCTCTTCGTCACCAGCCTTTGTAGACACCTGGAATAATCCGTCATCGGCCAACCCGTACACCAACTACATGGATTTTAACAAGACGTCCAACTATTACCTGGCATCACCGGTCCCGATTCATGGCCGAGCCAAACCGCTACCCGGTGCCGCATCTTTTGCATCACTCGTCGAAAGTGATCTGTATTCATCGGGCACATTTAACGCTGCGTTTTTCGACGGTCATGTCGCCACCTACAACCACGTTCCATCCAACTGGCGGCAGAACCGTAACACGGTCAGGTAAACCATCACCCAACACCCCCGAGTCAAGATATAAAAAAACAGGTGTCGCGAAGTTGGGGTTGCGACACCTGTTTAAGTTGCTAATCAAATCAATTGGTGATCACTCACCAGCGCGGCATTGGTATTCGCCGGTGTCCGTACTGATACGGACGATCTCGCCGATCTTGATGAACGGCGGAACGCGGGTTTTAAAGCCGGTCTCAAGGGTGGCTTCCTTGAGTTGGTTGGTCTTGGTTGCATCCTTGATGCCCGGAGGGGTATCGGTGACTTCCAGATCGACCACAGGGGGCAGTTCGATGTTAATGACCGAGCCCTTGAGGACGTGCGCGATGACCTGGCCGTTGGGCTTGATGTAGTCAAGCG
Source organism: Phycisphaeraceae bacterium (assembly GCA_002704825.1). GTDB lineage: Bacteria > Planctomycetota > Phycisphaerae > Phycisphaerales > Phycisphaeraceae > UBA7800. The sequence continues at coordinate 9,883 of PAIY01000042.1, read as the reverse complement.
TGTTACCAAGGATTTCTACGGGCACGGTGATCTGATCGTAGTTTTCCATGTCCATGAAGATACCGCCGCTACCGTCGGAGTAGAGGTATTCCATATCGCGACGGTCGAGGTTGACCTGTTCGATGGTTTCATTGGTGCGCAGACGTTTTTCCATGTGCGAACCGGTCATCAGGTTCTTTAGCTTCACCTGAATGTAGGCTGGGCCTTTACCGGGTTTCACCTGTTCAGTGGTAACAACCAACCAGGGGGAACCTTCCATTTCAACGGCCATACCTCTACGGATTTCCTGTGTCTTCACAGCATGTCCTTTTTGCAAAATCTTGTATTTATCGTGATTTATGAGAGCAGATAAACGCTCTGTCCCATGTAGCCCAGCAATTATCCCAAAAACCATCGTCTGGGGCAAATGCTCATGGATATCGTCGGTGTGAGATTTTCGTATGAGATAAACGCGATGCTTAACCAGCCCGTTTGAATTCAGGTTCGATGATGAGTTGGCCGGTTGCAGCCTGCGGTGTGATGGCTGCGGTAATCTTGACATCATCCGCTTCGAGCAGGTTCAAGGTGACATCGGTTTCGGTGCCATCACTGTTAAGCGGGATCACGCATGGGCGCGTATGGGCTGGGCCGTTGGATTGGATGATGCGTGCGGCGCTACCGTTACTCAGACGGACATAGCTGCCGACGGGGAAGAGACTGACACTGTCGACAAACGCGCGGGCGACCATGCGATCGAGCTTGCCATCACGGGCGTGATTGAGCAGCGTGACTACCGCATGGTACGGCGAGTGCGCTTTACGGAACGGTCGCGGACAGGTCATGGCACAGAACATGTCCGCAGCATGAAGCACCTGCGCCAAGGGATGAATCGTGCCGGTGTGTCGTTGAAGTGGATAACCGCTGCCGTCAGCCAATTCATGTGACTGAAAGGTAAGGAGCATCGTCAGTGGATTGAGTTGTTCGCTGCGTTGAAGTTGGTTGACGGTGAAGTAGGGATGCTGGCGGACAAACTGCATTTCCTCTGGATTCAGCGGCCGTCTTGCCATGCGAATTTCATCAGGAATCTGAAGCATGCCCAGATCCTGACAGAGTGCTGCCACGCCCAGGGCTTGAATGGAAGGCTTATCCCAACCCAACCGCCCTGCCACGCGCATGGCAACCAGCGAGGTGTTCATCCCATGAGTAAACAGATAGTCGCCTTGATGGGTGTTGTGTAAATCCATCATCAGCAATGCGAGATTGGGGTCCTTATCGACCACACGCGTCATGTCATGAACCATTGACTCCGTGGCAACCAGATTGGGCACCTTACCCGAGAGCGATTGACTGGCTAACTCAGCAAACAGCGCGACATTGCTTTTGACCTTGGACTGGGCAGATGCCATTTCCTCTCGAAGTTGTTTGAGTTCCAAACGCTTTTCTTCAGGCTCATCACCGGCTTGCGCCTTGATGGTCGTCTGCAACAGTCCGCGGACTTCCTGTTCAAGTTGTGCAGCAGCAAACGGAGAAAAATCCTCCGGCTCACCGACATGAGTTTTGCGCGGCAACTTGGTAATATCGGGCTTGACGACTTCCTGCTCGACACAGACCGCTCGAAACGCATTGCGATCCAGGAACCGCATGAGTTGTGGGGTCACCGGTGTACCAGCTGCCTGAATGAGTCGGCCACGCATGTCCAGCACATCATGAGAAAGCCGATCACCTTCCTGCAAAGCCTTGACGCGACGGGCGGATGCGTTGGCAATGGCTTTACGCTGAGCTTCCTCTTCCTCGTTGATCCGAATGAACAGGCCCGAACGCAAACGTGCTTTGGATCGAGCGATGTCGAGTTTACGCAGGGTTAAACCGGCACGCTTAAACAAACTGCCATGCTCATCGAACACGTCAAACGGCAACTGCTGGCCCAACGGGATCTCATCCGGCTCAAGCTTGCGTAATGTCGTGGATGAACGGGAAGACATAATCAACTCATAAATCTAAAATCACAGCAATCCGAATGGATCACTTGAATCGCGAACCAAAGGCACTTCATATCATTCGGCATAAATTGACGCATGCCTAGTGACAATTCCCTGTGTTATGATGCTTCTTTGTGATACGGTAGCTTCTGTATGACCTGTAACAGTTGGAGATCATCCGCATGTCTGAAAACTCTGCCGATAACCTCAAGAACAACCCCAAACTACCCGGGACGTTCAAGCAGTTCATCACGCGTTTCCCTGAACTGGGTGATGCGCATGAGTCCGTCGCCGCTGCTGCCGAAACGGTTGGTCCGTTGGACAAGAAAACCTGCATGCTCATCAAAGTCGGCATCTGCGTCGGCGCCGGACTGGAGTCGGCATTGAAGGCCAATGTCCGAAAAGCCATACAGGCTGGCGCCACTGAAGCGGAAGTCGAACAGGCCATTGTCCAGGCGATGAACACCGTCGGATTCCCCACCACGGTCGCGGCATGGAGTTGGGCGAAGAAGCAGTTTGAACGTGGCATTTGAAATGTCATCCTGAGCATGACGGTACACACGTATAACTTTCCGGCGGACTCAAAAGATCAGGCAGTTTCTGTCCGATAGTACTCATAACAGTACGTCCATCCATCGCGTAACAAGGACAGGAATTGGCCTTTAATTCGATTGAATTTCTGATTTTCCTGCCAACGGTCTATCTTTTGTACCGATTGCTGAACCTGCGCCTGCAGAATGTGATGCTGCTTGCTGCCAGCTATTTATTCTACGGCTGGTGGGATGAACGGTTCCTGTTTTTGATTGTGCTCTCGACTGCCATCGACTTCTCGTCGGGGATCATGATCGATGAAGGCAAACTCACCAGACGCGATCGCGCCAAAGCCTCTGCATGGACACTTCTCTCTGCCATCGCATTTCTTGGGATCAATTGGCAGGCGCCGGAATGGGCAGCCAAATTTCAGAACACCGTCGGTTGGCAGTACTGCGGCTATGTGTTGGGACTGGTGATCGCGGGTAATGCACTTTACCCCCTGCTTGCCAAACTTCCAAAGCAACGTCGCCGCGGTGTGTTCCTGTTTATCAGCATGGCAGCGAACCTTGGTTTGCTGGGCTTTTTCAAGTACTGCAACTTCTTCATCGACTCGGCCGAGAGCGTGATCACGTCGATGGGCATGCATGCCACGGACTTCCGATTGGACATTGTCCTGCCGGTGGGGATTTCGTTTTACACGTTCCAGACGATGAGCTACACGATTGATATTTATCGTGGCCATCTCAAACCAACGCATCGCTTTCTGGACTTTGCGTTATTCGTCTCGTTCTTCCCGCAGTTGGTTGCAGGCCCGATTGAACGCGCTACACATCTGCTGCCAAGCATTCTCCATGAACGCAGGATCGATTGGGAACAGTCGATGCGTGGCTGCTTCCTGATCCTCATGGGCCTTTTCAAGAAGATTGGTGTTGCAGACAGCGTTGCCATCGCGGTCAACAGTGTGTATCTCACGCAAGGCGATGTCACGCAACTGGACATCATCGTGGCAACGGTGCTCTTTGCGGTCCAGATTTACTGCGACTTCTCCGGCTATTCGGATATTGCACGTGGCTGCTCGAAGATCATGGGCATTGAGTTGATGACCAACTTCAAATTGCCTTACGTCTCACGGACTCCCAGCGAGTTCTGGACACGATGGCATATCAGTCTCTCCAGTTGGCTGCGCGATTACCTGTACATCCCTCTGGGTGGTAACCGTGGCAACAAGTTCATGGTCTACCGCAATCTTTCACTCACCATGCTCCTTGGCGGACTCTGGCATGGGGCAGCTTGGAACTTTGTCCTCTGGGGTGCTTACCAGGGCGCGATCCTATGCATCTACCGACTGCTGGGAATCGGTGTGCGACGGGCTGGTCAGGAAGAAATCGGCATCACCATCAAGCAGCGCATCCTGGGTATGCTCAACATGATCTTTTTCTTCGGCGTCACCTGCTATGGTTGGCTGCTTTTCAGGGCAGTAAGCTTTGAACAGATCGTCGGCTTCACCGGCCAACTGCTCACTGACTGGGGTTCGAGCAGCATGCACCTGACCATGCGTAAACCCACCCTCGCTGGCATGCTTGGCGTGCTGGTGTTGATCGTTTATGAACTGACCGAATACAACCTCAAGGACACCTGTTTTTACAAACGTTTCCCCGTACCGATCCGTGCGGGGCTGTATGCTCTGATGATTTTTATCATCTTCATGGGAACCAGCAATGCCCCCGTTCAATTCATCTACTTCCAATTTTGACTCACCCAATGGTGAAGTAAAAACCGGCAAGTCTGCACTGATCTGTGCGGCATGGCTTATGCTGTGGATACTGCTGTGGCTCGCTGCCATGGACATCGGCATCAATGTGCTTTTCCCCTATCCCAAAGCACCCGACGCTCAACCGTCACGTTTGAAACAGTATTTTGAATACGGTCGCTCCACCGAAGGCAAAATCCGGTACATGGTTGGCGACACCAATGACAACACCGCATCAGTGAGTCTGGCAGGTTGGATGGATGACAGCAAGACGCGCCCAACCACCGCTACCAAACCTGATGGCACACTCATTGCCGTCTACGGCCAAAGCTTTACGCAACATGCCTGTAACACCTGGGCCAAACAAAATGATTCGCTGACGATGCGTATGATCCTCGGTCCCGGTGCGCCGTTGAATCACTCCTATGCCATGTATCTGGAAGATCGCGATAAACATGATGCCAAGGTCTGCGTCCTGGGAATTCTCGCAAGTTCACTGCCCTATCTGGACACCATCGCGGGGATGACATGGAGTTTTGAACGGCCTTACACGTTCATGTTCCCCAAGTACACTGTCGTCGATGGCAAGCTCAACGTCATTGATCCGACGATCCATTCCATGCAGCAATTCCGCGACACACTCAACGATCCAGCCAAGTGGCAACAGCTCGTCAGCCATGTCAGTGAACATGATGCGTTTTTTGATGCAACGACGTTTAACGCTTGTATGACTGACCAATCCGCGATTGGCCGCATGCTCCGCCGTGCGTGGGGGCAGCGACACATGCAGGCCATGCAAGCGAAGTATCACACTGCAGATGGCTTTAATCCTCAGACGGGGATCACCGACACCGCACGCTTTCTCGTGGTGGATTGGGCGAAGAAAGTCCGCGAAGATGGGCGTTTGCCGATTGTGTATGTCATCAATGACCGTGGCTTTGCAGATCATCTGTATCAGGAACTGGGTGACACGCTCAAGGAATACAACATACCGTTTGTGAGTACCCATGCCTATGCTCCCGCAGCGGACCTTGCCAATTTCCAATCCGATGGCCACTTTGTGCATGCTGTCGATGAGATCACCGCGTTGAAATTTGAAGCGATTGTCCAAGACGCATTGAAATAGGAATCACATCACCACCTTTGCATCAAGGCACCCGGACAAGATGACCGGGCTATGTGGATACACCATTAAGGCAGTTGATCCGAACTGGATAGGTCCTGCCCGGTCATCTCCTGTAACTCACGTAAACTCTCAACCTCATGCCGTCGGATTTCAGGGGATTTGCCTGTTTCGGCGTTAAAGAGTTTGTCTTTGTCCTGCGGATCAACCAACACAAAACGAGCGGGATAGTAGACGTTATGGTCATAGTGATTGCCAATATCGCCTGGCAGTTCCTGTGGGACATCCATTGCAGCTTTGCCGTTGTGTTGCATGACATTGTGGACGATGACATTGCCACTGCGACGAATGGGAATGCCGTAGTCGAGCTTGCGGTTGGTTGCCAGGCCCATGCGCAGGCCAAAGTCCACATTGTATTCGAGGATGTTATGTGCGATGTAGCTATCGGAAGTGTCATGCATGTAGATACCGCTGCCCCCGAAGGGTCCGGCTTGTGTGTGACTGACGTGGTTATGTGTCACGCAATTATTCCAACGTGATGCTTCGAGAAAAATACCCGAGCAGGTGCAATGGTCTATACGGTTCCGCGTAATGTGATTGGTTTCGCATTCCCAATCCAGCCAGATGCCATGAGCATCACTGTCGGACATGGCGCAGTCCTTAATGAGACATTGGGATGCCCGACAAATCTTGACACAGGCCGCATGCCACCCCAATCCAAAGCCGCGCTGGTTACAGCGTGTGAACTGACAATTTCGAATCGTCAATTCGTGAACGCGGTGATGTTGTCTTGCCCACGCTTGAATGGCGGTACAACCCACATGATCAAAGCTGCAGGATTGGATCGTGTGTCGTACCCCGTTATCGATGTTGATACAGCCGCCGGTTGTGTGCTTGAAATGACAATCTTTGAATGTCCAATGCGATGCTTGTCCCAGCAGATCGACCATGGCAAATTTCGGGTTAGCCGTAGCACGCTCAAAACAGAGATTGCGCAAAACCACATGATTACAAGGCTCATTGTCATGTGTCAGCAAACACGGGATCTGTGATGCGGTGATCTGCATTTGCTCGGGTGTCTGCCCATCGGGGAGTTTGATGTAGACATATTGCCCATCAACCTCACCGCCCAATTCATACGCAAAGTCGTTTATGACCAAGCCCTCATCGACATCGGGCATGCTTGTTGGCAACTGCTTTCCCGGATCAGCAGTCAAACCTGTTTCGGAATGTGTATTCCAGTGATGGGTTGATGCGGTGAGTTTGAAACGATGTGCCCGACCAGCTTGAGCATCCAGAAGAATGAGCAGTTCATTCCAACCCTTCTGCCAGGGGATGCCACGCAGCAATGGCGAATGACGCCCCCAGAGTGTCTGCTTCTTGCCATTGACATAGACAGCGATGGGTTGTTTGCGTTTAGCAAAGTCCTCATCCGCACGGCGGTATCCGTAGAAGTCATTGACTAACGCCATCGGCCACTGCCCCGTCCCTGGAGTCGGGCGTGTGTTATCCAAATGCAGTGAACCTTCGCATGCTTTAGGACAATGGACATAGGTTTTGAGAATGTGTCGTTGGCTGGTCGATGGATCACTTAAAGCATTGGCATCCAAGTCTAAAACACCCTCATCATTACAGTGAATCAATGTCGTGCGATTGACCGTTTCAGGATATGCAAACGGCTGAGCCTGCAGCAAACCCCAACAAAGCGGTTTGAGTTGATCCAGACCTTCCACTTCCGTCAGACATTGATCGTCTGCAAACAGATCACCAATGGCCTTGTCGAATGACAACGGGATCGCCATCCGCCAGCAATGATCTCCAAGGGATTCCCATTCACCGGGTAACGGCGCATCACCCCGGAGAACAACTTTTTCACCGGGTTTTCCCTGAATAACAAGGGGATTTTCCGCGTTTCCGCCATGTCGCAGAATCAGGGTTTGATCCAGATGATAAACGCCTTGATCAAGGGTGATACATTGTCCGGGTCGGGCATAATCGAGCCGTTGTTGGAGAGTCTGCGTTTGCGATTGCTCGGTGATATCTTGCATAGCAAGCGCGTTAGTTGATGAGTTGCGGGAAGATGTCTGCTGCACCGATGACGCGACTGATATCGTGCTCGGGTTTGGCATCAAGTGTCAGCTTAATCACCGTCATGATGTCATCGGGTGATTGAGCCGGTAAATCCGTGAGAATGGTTTGATGGTTACGACGCGTGACGGTTAACGGTTGACCGGTCGATAGCACTTTGGCTTCAAGGACATTGGGAATCAGACCGCCAACGATCAGTTCATTCCCCCAATAGTTTTGCAAGTGCAGATACAGATGGTTGCCCTGCACGGAGACGGGGCCCCAAAGGTTAAAACTCAGGCTGTGGCGATCCGATGCATCGTAGATACTTTCGCCGTTACGCTTGAGCCAATCTCCGACCTGACTGAGAATTTGCTGCGCCTGATCAGGAATACGACCTTGCGGGTCCGGTCCGACATTAAGCAGTAGATTCCCGCCACCAGAAGCCACTGTTGCCAGGTTGACTGCAATGTCTTTGGGTGATTTGTATTCAGTGTCATAGGGTGAATAGCCCCAGTGTCCGTTGAGAGTCATGCAGCTTTCCCATAGTCGGCCGACCGGTGCTGCTGTGACGTGCTGCTCGGGAGTGCCGAAGTCTTCACTGGTGTAGGCACGGTTGTTGATGATGATGTCCGGCTGGAGATTTCGGAGCATGTGGTTCAGATCAACCGCCTGCCACTGTAGCGCGGTGTAGCATTGGGGCAGGTCGTACCAGAGAATGTCGATCTTGCCATAGTCTGTGAGCAATTCAGTGAGTAACGCGCGGGTGTAATCCATGAACCGTTGGTAGGCTGCTTCGTCACCTTGAAAACCACGGGCCCAATCCGGGTTGTACCAGTCACCCAGGGAATAGTAGACACCGACTTTCAAACCCGCATCACGAAAGGCCTGAACATACTCACCAAAGAGATCACGTTTGGCAGCGCTGTTGGTTGCATTAAACGTACAGGTCTTTGAATCCCAGAGACAAAAACCTTCATGATGCTTACTGGTCAAAACCGCATAACGCATGCCAGCACCCCGTGCCAGCATCGCCCATGTCTTGGGATCGTAATGCTCAGCGTTGAACTGATCCGCAAGCTTTGCATAGTCTGTCATCTCCCAGCGTTCGCGGTTAAAGACCCACTCCCCACGCCCCAATACACTGTACAAGCCCCAATGCATAAACAAGCCGTACCGGGCCTGGGCAAACCACTGCAGACGCTCGGGCATCATCATCGTTGAATCTCCACACCATGAAACACGGTTACTACCTGTCATATCACCAGGCAGCTGGATGGGTGTGTCGATAAAATTAATCATCCCATCCTGACCAAGCACATGGTATGGCAAGAATAGCAGTCATCAATATTGGGTTTCTGATTAAAGATGATAAAACATCAAACCGTGCAAGTATGATCAGCAGGTTTGGGCCAACAACTGCTTACCAATGTCGTATCGTCTGACCACTGAGAGGTACTGTACGCATTGATCCTGCCATGGCATGATTCCATCCTCAACACAACGGTCAATACCCATCCCGATAGCAGACAATTATTGATCCATACTTCTGAGCACATATATATCCGGGGGGGCATTGAATCTTTACCATGCGACCCCATATTGCAACGGACATGTTACAATTACTGGCAATAGCTCTTTCAGAACTAAATGGACATAATATTGAGATGGCCGAATTACTTGCACCACCACACTATCTTCCACCGCGTCTTTCTCAGGAAATGAATCTGATTCGAAAGATGGGCCAATGCAGTCGATCGGATCTGCATCGACTGATGGCTTGCCGAAAAAACACGATTGGACAGGATGTCAGTACGTTGCTTGAATTGGGGTTGATACGGGAGTCGAGTCTTCACACTTTGCCCCGCGGACGCCCCAGTGTACCTCTGGAAATTGACACCCAATCCCGTCATGTCCTGGGCGTTGCCATTGTTCCGGGATCAGTGAGTTGTGGTCGGTACAATCTGCTCGGTCAACCTTTGGATTCACCGACAATGGTGACGATTAAGGATCCGTCCAAGCTCTTGCCCGTATGCAAGAAAATTGTCAAGCAAATGACCAATTCCCAAACAGTCATCACGGGGCTATCCATCCCGGGCATGATGGATCAGGAACAAATTAAAATCCTCTCCAGTTCGGCATGGCCTGATGGGCAGCAGGTGTCACTCAAACCACTGGCACGACAAGCCGATGACAAACTGATAGTCGACAATCTCACCAATGCCCTTGGAACACGCTGGCTGTTGGAACATTCCGATGAACCGCACCACGATCACCTGCTGATTCTGCTTTCCGATGGCATGCTTGGTGCCACCCTGCTGATTAACGGTCACCCGATTCGTGGCTGTATCACTTGTTCCAATGAATTGGGACACACGCGCATGCCGGTCCCCACACCGCGGTGTTACTGTGGCCACCAAGGTTGTCTGGAACGGATTTTCAGTAGTGCCT
>PAIY01000041.1 GCA_002704825.1 Phycisphaeraceae bacterium | reverse complement strand
CCAACGAAGATTCGGAAGACACATGCGGCAGAATCTTCGCAGCCTGCATCCCTGCTACTCCGGGCACATGTCGCAGCGCATCAATCCTCAGTGACGAACTGCACAATCACAGCATCTGCACCAACATCTGGAACATCTACGACAATCCCGCTCGCGTCCAACTGCAAATCGAAGTCCTCGATGAAACGAGTTGTATGGACGAACAAGGCAACTGCGTCATGGGCGACTCCAATGGCGACGGCAGTTGCACCCCCGGAAGCCCCGGAATTTAAGCCTACCTTTTACTCATCATTCAAGGAGTTATCATGCCCACCGACTTCATCACCACGCGCCGAGCCATCTGCCGTCAATGCGAGCACGCAGTGAGTTGCTTGTCCCACCCAGATCGCAAATGCAACTGCGATATCGATGGCAGCGATCTCAAATCCCGTACTCAGTTGCCTTCATCCAAGTGTCCATTGGGCAAGTGGACTGATGTGCCCGCACCCAAACCCAGTCGCATCCTACCACCCGGCACATGGCTGTCCATGTTCATCCAAGTCACCACCTTCGGCCTCGTGCGTCCCTGCACCAGTTGCAAGTCCCGCACGGCCACGATGAATCGCGCCGGTTGGACAGGCCTGCCGCGAGTTTGGTGGCGATGGTTGCTTCAATCCCTGTGAATCTGTCACCCGTATCTATATAGAAGGAACTCTATGATCACCCAAACCACCGTTATTGATTCATCCGCTGATACCAAGCCGTCCTCCGTGCTGCTCACCGTTAATCAAGTTGCCAGTTTGCTCAATTGCAGTTCGCGTCATGTGTATCGCTTGTGTGATACCAAGCGTATGCCCGCGCCCGTGCGTCTGGGTATGCTGGTTCGCTGGAATCGCAACGTCATCGATAAGTGGATCAATGCCGGTTGCCCGCCAGTCCGCCCCCGGAAGCGTTGAACCCCGAAAACCCCTGAAAATAAGCATAAAATCCCGCAAATGTGCCTTGTAAACTGAGCGAACATAAGGCTCAATGGTGTCACCACAACGACACTTTTAGTGAAAGGCAAACGAAGTACCCATGGCCAACCTGTATAAGAAAACCTACCCGATCCCTATGCCAAACGGAGCGGAAATCGTTACCCGACGCAATAAACCCGTCGTCCAATGGCGCACCAAACACGGCAAGCTCAAGACTGCTCCACTGGCCGAAGACGGTAAACGCATGATGTATGTCTCGGAAGTCTGGTACGCCCGCTACACCGATCATGCTGGTAACGATAAACGAATCTCCACCGGTTGCCGCGATGAGCAGGCCGCCCAACGCGTTCTCTCTGATGTCCTAGCCGAACAGGAAAAGATTCGTGCCGGGTTCATCACGCCCAAAGAGATCGAAGTCGCTGAACACAGCAAAGCAGCCATCACCGATCACATCAAAAAATATCTGGATCATCTGAAGATCAAACGCGTGCGTGGGCGCAAGGTATCCGAGAATTACCGCAAGAACGTGAAGTGTCGACTCAACCGTTTGGTTCAAGATTTGAAGATCAAGAAACTGTCTGACATCACCAGCGATGTCATGAATCGTTGGCTCAGCAAAGCCGAAGACAAGGACATGGCCGCAGCGACACGCAACGAATACGTGATCTCGATGCACGCCTTCTGTAATTGGCTTGTACGGGAACAGCGCATCGTTACCAACCCAGTAACGATGGTGCAGAAGGCCGATCGTGCCAGTGACCGACGTCACATCCGCAGAGCCCTGACGATTGAGGAAGTCGGCAACCTGCTCCGAGCCACAACACTGCGTCCCATCGCCGAGTGGGGCCGAGGCAAAGTTGAAATTCCCAAGTCCAAGCGCAAAGGCCGTCAAACCTGGAAATACGAAACCATCACGCAGCAGAATCTGGACGCCTGTTACGAACGCGGCTTGGCCAAACTCAAGCAACCTCACATCAAGAAACTCGAACGTCTTGGCCAGGAACGCGCGTTGTTTTACCTGATGGCTGTCTCCACAGGCCTGCGGCACAAGGAACTGCGAAGCCTGACACTTGGCCAGTTGTTTTTGGACGCCAAGCCCGCGCCGTACTTTGAACTCTACGCCAATCAGTCCAAGAGCGGTAAGGAGAGCCGTTTGCCATTGCGTTCCGATGTGGTTGAGAAGATCAGGCAGCACCTCGAACACCGCAGCAAACAAGACTACAAGGCACTGCTGTTCGACAACCCACCCGGTATTCGCGTCTTCGATGCCGATTGTCAGGCCGCGGGGATTGCGAAGAATGACGCCCGTGGCCGAGTCGTCGACATCCACGCCCTGCGCACCACTTTCGGCACCCACTTGGCCGTCGCTGGTGTCCATCCCCGAGTCGCCCAAGCCGCCATGCGGCATAGCCGGATCGAACTGACCACCAACTTCTACACCGATCCTGCTCTGCTGGACGTCAATGGGGCGGTCAATGCGCTGCCGGATTGGGTGGGGAAGAAGGGCATATCGCAGCCTGCGTGAATTATCAGAATTTTTGGATGCAATGAATGCCTGCTCCTGTGTGACACGGGTGGGTATTTTTTTTGCATGCAGATTAAAAATGTTGACAAGGAATGCTTTGGGGGGAAAATGACAGTGTAATATGGGGGATACCAACTTTTTACGTCATAGTATGAGTTTACAGGAAAAATCAATGAAAAATATGAATATCTTTCTTCCATTGGTAAATGGCAGCTCATGCGATCTCGATTACGATTCTGGTGAAGAACTAATCAGTGAATTGATTACTGACGATTGGGGGGCTCCTCCACAATGCTTGGTTATAGAGGCTAAAACGGACGATGGTAAAAAAGTGACCATCACAATACCGAACAGTTCGTCTGACAAAGCTGCTGTGAAAATTGAAGAAAATAGCTAATCGCTACTATTGTCAATTGTGGCTACAGCCCGCAGTGATACTTCGTCTCTATCATCGTTCTGGGATCCGAATCTTTACCGCTCGCTAAGATTCCACGACTAGACAACTGAGCGGAATGCAATACGTTAGCAAAAGAGTTATGACACGACCGACAGGCGCTGCAAACTATCAACCATTCGAGTTACGAACGTCCATTACCACGACAGCGACTCAAGGAATTCAGCACCTTGCACGACAGGCAAGCGGTACCCCACGTGAACAGTTCACCGCGCTAATGAGTCATCAAAAAAATTATCTAAGGTGGATTGACTCTAGACATCAAGAACTGCTGGATGCCAAGCGCGAGTTGAATCCTGATGGTCGTGGCCCAAAAGATGCGGTGTATCGAAAATATCGTTGGTATGCACAGCAGCAGTCTCTATTGGAAGCGATTAATTCCTTTGAAGTATTTTACAAGAACACCTTCATAAATCTTGGTGGTGCGATCCAAAGCTACGTGCCACCCGAAAAAGTTAAGGGCACCGTTGATGCGAAAACGCTGTGGGCTACCGCAACTCCATCATCTACAGTAGCGTTGATCTTTGAGCATCAATTATTTCATAATCTAAAAACGATTGACGACCTCACAAATTTGCTTGTTGGTCATCGCCGTTATATGCCAGACAATCCGGCAGGTCTGTTTTATAACAAATCCAGAGCTTTACAAGCAATTTTTCAGATTCGTCATACTCTATCTCACAATCAGGGGCGCGTAACACAAAGTGACATGGCAAAGTTTGCGGCTTTGGGCTATTCCGTGGCTCAAGGTGAGATATTGGATCCAAGTAGCGATCATTTGGGTACAGTAATTCGGGAAGTACTTTTACAAGAAGTCGATCAGTTTACGGATTGGCTATTGGACAAAACAGCAGGCTACCTTACCCAGCGAAATCGAAATCATGGGACTGTCTTGTTGGTAGCTCATCGGGATGTAATTGTCAGTACGGTAGGTACTCTTCCTGTGATTATGGGATTGCCGTGGCAGTGACGCATGATCACACGTTTTTTAGCAAGTTGGATTTTAGAATTGGGGTTGGACTATCTTCAGCAGATCTTGTCGAAATGTCCCAGCAGATGCGGCTAAGTCGACTGTCATGAATCGAAACGTGTGGTCCTGCATCTGTATGCTTTCGTCGATTCGCTGGTTGATTGCCGGGTGTAGTAGAACGCCTTCTGCGCTATCAGCCATAGGATCGACTTGGCCTGATTGAGATCTCAGGTAGGCATAAATTTGGTAAAGATAGCCGCTTCTTAGCATGTCGCGGCCAAACTTTCCTTGCTTTAACATGGCTGTAAATTTCGTATCAACGACGATGCGACGTTTCTGGGAAAAATTTTCTAAAACGATATCCAGCTGCATTGAAGGAAGAATGTCACGAATGCCATCGGTCGCTTGAATCACTGGCCAGTGAAGGCGACGCCCTGTGCTGATCTGCCATCCATCACGTGAGAGAACCGTCTTATAAAATCCACCGACTGCTTTTTCAAAAAGTTTACGCAGCCATTGATCAGTCGATTCCAGCGCGTGGACAGATTGATTGCCATGGGCTCGTGTTGGAATTGTCAGGTCAAATGCAAGTTTGGCGGCATCGACTAGGAAGCGATCTTCTTTGTCATGCCTGCCAAAGCGTAATGTACTGATTTCAGTTCGACTGGGCTTGCGATTGGTTACACCAAGTCGCTCCAGGGAAATCGTCAAAGCATGGCATCTTTGTTTCAGATCAGATCGCTGGACTATGCGTGACAGAATTTCCAAGGCGGCCCTGACGTATTGGTTGCGTGGCGTATCCATGGTCAATTGTTGATATTCGCAAGCAACAACACCGCGGGAGAGTAATCTGTGGGTAGTCGTTTGAAGGACGTCGATTCGGCCTCTGACGCGGTTGAGTATGGCATGTTCTGATTGATAGCCGTGTGTCAGGTTGCGGCGCAGCCGTTTCTCAACTGCATGGGACAGAACTTCTGCTATCAGGTCAGGAATGTTGTCAGGATTCTTCTCGGCATCTACAGTTTGATCAACCTCTGCCTGTTGATATAAATCGGAAGCATAAAGCATTAGCAACCAGATATTGCGGATGGGTATACCGCAATATTGCTCGGTTGGGATACTTGAGGTTGAGTGCATGACAGTGGACATGGCTTACAGTCCTTCGGCCAAGCGATCACATGCTTTCCGGGCATTATCAGTCGAATCGAACCAGTATTCTTCCAACAGTGGTTGAATTTCTGTGTGGACAATCTGAAGGAACCATTGGCGAGGATCGTCAATCTGGCTTTTGCTGTGGGGCGTGACATAGCTGTGTCCAATACGGAACTGTCTGCCCAAATTAGAATCAGCTTCAATCGTTTGATTCAGATCAATCATGCGCCGTTGTATGTCTTTCAGAAAAGACTGTTCAATGCCAAATTGCTTGCTGACCCAGTTGCACCATGTGGATTGTATCTGCGGTTCCAGGTCAATGAACGCAAAGCGTCTACGCAATGCAAGGTCAACCAAGGCCAACGAACGGTCGGCAATGTTCATAGTGCCGATGACATAAAGATTGCTTGGAATAAAGACGCGATCAGCATCTCCTCGGGAATAACACAATTCCAAAGCTTCAGACGGGGTGCGTTTGTCAGCTTCGAGCAGTGTGAGTATTTCGCCGAAGATCTGAGCGGGATTGCCTCGGTTGATCTCTTCGATTACCAGCACAAATTTTACATCCGGTTGCTCAATGGCCATTTTGATCATCTGTAAGAATGGGCCATCGACGAGGTCCAGTTGACCTTGCGCAGAGGGCCTCCAGCCACGCACGAAGTCTTCATAAGATAGATTAGGATGAAACTGTACTGCACGGACATTGGTTTGACTGCGTTGGCCCATGAGTGCAAAAGCCAGTTTTCGGGCAAGCCATGTTTTACCCGTGCCAGGAGGGCCTTGAAGAATCACATTCTTTTTCATCCGCAGGCAATTAAGCATTCCCAAGAGTTGTTCGCTGGACAGAAAGCAGCCTTCATTCAGAATGTCTTGGATTGAGTAAGGGGTGATTGATTGACCGACTCCGGAAATTTCATCTTCATCTGGATTTTCAAAAATGGGCTCTAAAGTTGACCGTTCTTCGATTTGTTCGTATTCCCACGCAGCTAATGACAATTCCGGGAATGAATGTACGGGATATTGGTCGTTCTCAAACTGATCGCTGATCTTGTCAATCAGGTCAAGATACTCAGTCCCGCTGCATCTGTTTTCGTGACCTCCACGCCCAATTTTTAGCTTCAAGAATTTTGCAAGGTATTCACGTGATTTCGAGTCCAATGAAATGAATTGCCAGGGCCGTATCCAGAATAGTCCCGATGTCAGATTCCATTTGACACTGAATTGCTTATTGACCTTGTCAAAAGTCTCGACAAAGTGATTGATAATCTGGGGATTGTCCATCGAACCCGCCAAATCGATGGCGACCGCAAACATTTCCCACAGTGTATCGATATCACCAGGTTGTCGAACGTTATTGAAGCCGAAGAACCATGACCGAAGATTGTTGAGGATAGGCAGACCTTCAAAGGTTTCGGGAACTGGTATGTCAACTCCAAGAAAACTAGCCAGTTCTTTGGCAATGCTCTTTCTGTTGGCGTCTGTAATTCCACGATTAAATATCCCCATTGTCGTAAATGGACAGATATCGCGTAAAGGCCCAGAATCATCGTCTGTGTAATGGTCGGTCAGATGAGACAGTCCATCGACTTTCGTGCTAATGGCGTGAATGGCCTGAATCAATTGCGAACGATCATCCTTATGCTGAAGCAATCCATCAGCAATTGCTTCATAAAACTTGGTCCACTTAAATCGCTTTTCGGCTTCCGGTTGATCACCGAATCGTTCACGCCAGTACGGAGCATTGCAAAAACGGTTGTAATCTTGCTGTTTATTATCGAAGGTGAACTCGATCATGCCTTGGGCTTCCCAGCGGTCTGGGATAACCCGCCAGATCGTCCGGCGGTACGTGTAGAAATACCACTCCTTGGCTGGAGCAACAGGTGTCCAATCCACTTTGAGTGTCCGGCCATCACCCATATTCTGAATGATCGTTCCAATAGCCTTTATTGCCATGGCAGAAACAGTTTGGCCACGATTATCAAAAGGCAGATCGTGTTTTCTCGTGAAAGAGGATTTGATCGCGATTCGATCACCAGGCAGCATCGATCTGACCAGTTCCAGATAACGATCAGTGTAACCGTTCTCCCAGATTCCCTTGTCAATGAATCGTTCCGTCTGATCTTTGGTTTTGTCGTATACCGCGCCAACAAACCAAAATGATCGTGCCTGGGTTGTATCTGTCATGTTGTGCTCCTCGCAATTGCCCTGATGCGCGAATTCCCCCGGCATCGAAGATTCCACTTGCAATTGTCGCCTTTTCATTGAGGTGATGCAAAGCGATTAGGCAGTGGCAGGATAATGGGCGTAATGTAAAGCTCAAAAGGAGTTATTACTTTAGCATCTACCTGATGAAATGACACAGAAATTGATAAGGTTTTTTGATAGAATAAGAGGGATCATGTAAGTCAATTGAAATCAGTTTCGGCCGTTGGGGGAAGAATTCTAGATTAAATCGACATCACTGGAAATGATTTTTTCTATAACTTCATCAATATCACCAATCAAAGTGTTTTGGGAATCTATGCTGCTAAGAAGTTGCAGAAGGGCATGAAAATCGGAACCCGTGAATTCACTTCTTGTGTAGGGAAATGAGTGGAATTTCAGCCAGCAAGATATTACTTCGTAGCCTGATATCATCACATCCAAAATATCTTCAGGGAGACCTGTAAGGACCAGTTCTGGATCACGTTGTTCGGAGTATAAACAGACTTGACCATTTTCTGAGTCGATTGTAAATTTGTGTAGATTGAATGGCCTGTTATATTTTTCTTTTAAAGCTACAGCCCAACTAAGTAGCGGGACGTTAACGTTTGGACGCTCGAGTTCGGCTAACTGTTTACCTTTGGCTATTAGAACTTCCATAAGTTCTACATCACGTACAATAGGAATTCTAGGAATATTTTCTGTCGCGGACGCTGTGAAATAAGCGTCTGCGAATGCTTCAAGCAAGACGCCGGAACATAGAGTCGCATACACATAGAATACAATTTCACTCGATGTAGTTTCGGGCCGGACTTCTTGAATTGTTCGCAGAAGATTTTCGTTAATGTTGTTTTTGGGTGTTGGGTCCCATGTTATTGTGCCAGCAGGCTTATTTTCAGGAAATTGGCTGCAAAAAACATGAGAATTGCCGCGGGAACATAGATCGTTATCTGGCATGTCCCAGCAGAATGTGGCAAAACGATGCAATTCTTGCCCGATATCGATAGGTGATGGAGCTATTGCAATCCCGATAGTTTCTTGGTGTTCGTATGCCGACACCACTTCAGGTCTTAGTCGTGTTCCTCCACCTCCAATTGAGGCTAGGCTTCGTAGTAATTCACTGTCGAGCAGGAGTTGCATTGGCAGGAATGGCCTAAAAGCATAACGTCGATAAGATTCTTCCTTTAGGGCCGCTTGTCCAAGTTTTTGTCGAACGTCAGGGATCAATTTATTTTCGGCCGGTGGTTTTCGTTGCCCAGAGAACCATTTATCCTTTATGTTAGAATACGATTTGTTGACGTCTGCAATCTCCATGCTTCTACGCATAAGTAAAGGTTTGCTTGAATGCACGAACAGGGCTGTGGGTGCAAGTTTTGTTCCAGAGCAATGCCTAGAAAAGATACATTTTTCGGTGTCGCTGGGGGCATTAGGATTCGCTGAGTGAATTGCCCAGAACCGTGAATACATTTCCGTATCGTAATCATTGTGCTTTGGACGCATATTATTCAAGTCTTTGTCCAAAATATTATTGGAAAAGAGCGCAATATACTCTTCGGCGCTACGTTTTACACTTAGAAAAGACTTCTTCTGAATCTTAGTTTTGTCGGCAATAGTTGTGTAGTGAAGCCGTTCGCTATTGGTATCTGGATCTGTGCCGGTATGTGTTGCCATCAAAAGCATGCGGCCTTGTCGAGTAGCAAAAAGACTTGATGAACGTGCCCCTGTTCGCAGATCGCGGTCAATATCCATTATCCAGAATTGTGAGAATTTGCCAGCAAGCCATTTCCGAGCATGTGAATATGTTGGGTGCGCGGCAAAAGTAGAAGGAACGACCAACGCAAGAACACCCATCTCGCTTGCAAGTACCTTTTCAGCAGCCCATCGAAGGAACTTCATGAAATCATTTCCAATTTGCTTTTGGGTGTTTTGCCGTGTTCTTCTCGATGTGTCAGGCGGTCGAAAATCACTTAAGAGTCTATCAATAACTCTGAAATTGCTACCTGTACTGTGTGGCCCAAAACTATCAGATGATGGAGGATTGCCAATTACTAAAACGATCGGTGGTTTTGCACAATTCTTTGCCTTTCGGAGTTCATCGTAAAGAACTCCTTCGGGATGTTCATCTTCCGCTTTTGCTAGTTCGTCACTGAGTGTATTTGTCAAAACTACATCAATTTTATGATCAGGTGCTCCGTTTACATTTAGCATTGCCATTCGGTAATGCGCCAGAGCATAAGGTGCAGGAAGAATCTCAAATCCGACAAGATGTACTGCTTCTCCACCAACAGAATGCCTAACCAACTGTTCGATGAAAGTACCTGTTCCACAGCAAGGATCAATGATTTTATTGCCTTCTTCAAAAAGACATCTGCCTGGGTAAAGAGATTCAATAACTGCACCAGAACAGCCCACAATGAAGCTGGTGAGTTCCCACGGCGTATAGAAGGCACCAAAGTCAAATCTGGTTTGAGGATCGAATTCTGTTAGAAACCGTTCATAAAGTGCATGGTAATCTGGAGTGTCTCTTTGAGTATCGCGCAACTCGACATGCGCAAGAAGACGTCTAATATCATCATACCAGCATCTCAACTGGCTTGTAGTTTCGTGTTCAGGAGAGAGTTCCACCTCAAGTATGGCAACAAGGGCTTTAAATGGAACTAGTCGATCCGCATAACTCGCGTAGACAGCGTCTGACCAAAATTTCGCAATAGCATTGTATCTGCCAGTAGGATTTTCAGTACTCTCTGTTAGGATTCTATGAGCATACATCAATCCAAAACACAAAACTTGTGCTACAAAACTTGAGAATACCTTAGGTTCTTGTAAAACCGGATCATGTTGCAAACGTAGCGTTGCTTGTAATTCGTGAAGAATTTCGATTGTACGATTTTCGTCTTCCGATACACCCGATCCAAGAGGAGCTTGAGAAAGACTAAGTACACATTCAGCAAGCGATGATGCGCGTACTGCCATTTCTCGGATAAGCTGCTCCTCAGAACACTGACGACAGCCAGATTCCTTAAAAAAATCTTTAAACTTTGCGTCTAATAGATAATCAATTTGTGGCTCCGAATCATTATGCTGCATTACCGGCTTCCTCACAATAGAATGCCTGTGGGCAGTTTCAAAGGCGTTTGGATCAAAAAAAATAAATTCTAGCCCATCGGTGAGAATGACGCATTGTCCAGTACTCAGGTATTTTTCAATTTGTTTTCTGTGTGGTTCAATTGATATAGGAGAGTGAGGATCCAGTCCTTTGGCTTCGACGAAGCCGTATAGCCCAAAGTCGTTCTTGCTATAGATACGCCAATCCGGCCGTCCAGCATGGCCTTGCGATTTAGGCTCAAAAATAATATCAACGTCTGGGCAATACAATTGAGCTATTCTGCGTAGGAATGAATCGAGAATGGGCCGATATGATAATTCGGCAGTTGTTTGCCCTGTTGAAGTTGCAGTATCGATGTAATTATGCAGGGCTACCAAATAGTCCCTTACAATTTCTTCAAAAGTCACCTTATACCCCCGTGTCCTTCAACTTAAGGCAATAGATTAGACTCTTCCCGATTGCTCGGGCCATACGAACGGGGACAGCGTTCCCGATTTGGCGAGCGATGTCAACCTTGTTACCGGCAAAAACCATATCCGATGGGAAAGTCTGTAATTCGGCTCCTTCTCTTAAAGAAATCGACCGAATTTGAGATGGGTGCCCAAATAACCCACGAGTAAAACTGTCGAAACGTGCTGTAATTGTAGGTGCGACCTCGTCCCATTTCATGCGACCATAAACATTTCGATGTCCAATTACATCCGAACTGATTTTGTGACAATCCGCGAGTAATTCTGGAGGAAGAAACTCACGCCCTTGTCCTTCCTTTAGTGCAACTAATCGTTTCTTATTTAGTGGTGATAAACGATCTCTGCGATGAAGAACATAATCAGGATGATCCTTTCCGTTTAGCGGCGGTGGAGGTAACCATCCGATGGCTTCTCTTACAGTTATTCTATGTCCCTTTGGTGTTGTTGCTTCGGGAAAAGAGAAGTTAGGTTTCTCACCCTCTATAAGGCGTTCTCCGATCACAACAACGCGTTGTCTGCGTTGCGGAACGCCAAAGTCCTGCGCATCCAAGATTGTAAAATGGACATGATATCCACAGTTTTCTGCACTTTGCATCGCGCCAGCTAGATACTGGCGTCCACGTTTTCCTGCAAGTCCCCTTACGTTTTCCATCATGAAAATTTTGGGTTTAATTTCTTCTACAAGACGAACGAATTTGAGAACAAGATCGTTTCTATCGTCTTGGTCATCACCAATACGTTGGACTGAGAACCCTTGGCAAGGTGGTCCTCCAGCCAATAAATCAAGTTGGCCAACTTCAAGTCCAGTCTTTTTAAGTAGGCCTCCATTTAACATTTCATCTATATTTGCCTGTAGAACGGGATGGTCGAAATACTTTGCATTCATCTTCTGCGTTTGAACACACATTGCGTCATTATCAAAAGACAATAGAACACTAAAGCCTGCTTGTTCCAAGCCTAAACTTAGTCCACCCGCACCAGAAAATGCATCTACGCAGCATGGTGTCATTGTGCTGCCCTTGCCATCTTCAGTCCTGCGATGACACTGGAAAATGAATTGCTTACCGGTTTCTCCACAGGTTGAACCGCGCAATTTTGTGTACACATGTCGGGCTGTTGCGAAACTAATTCGATCATACATGTCGCGGCAACAGCAGCAGAAAATTGTGGAGCCACAGCTTCACCGATTTGTTTAAACACGGAGTCAAATGTGCCGTTAAACTCGAAGCCTTTGGGAAAACTTTGAAGTAACGCGGCTTCGCGCATTGTCAATCCTCGATCTTGTTCAGGATGCACATAGCGTCCTGAAGCTGGGTTCCTTGCATAATGTGTTACCGTAATGGATGGACGATCCCAAGCGAGTCGTCCATACACGTCATAATATCCCCGTACGCGATCAAGACATTTCGGACCAACACCAGAAGGACGACTACCACCATTTCTTGGGACCATTCGGATTGTTTCAAGTGTTGATTCTCGGTGACCAGCAGAACGATGCATGGGATCGTTGGGCGAATACTGGCCAGGTTCGATCGGTGGCAAGCCTCCAATAGCATCTTGAACGGTCATATATTTTGACGGATTAAGAATCTGTGGTGTTGGAAGAAGGAAAGGCTTACGCATCGCTATGACTAATGCCCGAAACCGATCTTGAGGCACGCCAAATGAAGCCGCGTTATATATCGCTTGAGACACCTCGTAGCCGGCTTCGGTAAGTATTGAATATGCGTCATTGAAATGATTCCAATATTTTTTTGAAAGCATTTCAGGGACGTTCTCCATTACGATGCAATCTGGCTTTAATTTGACGGCAATGGATGCGAACGCACCGACAAGTGTGTTTCGGTGGTCATCACGATGCCAGTTTTTCTTGCGATGTGATGTGAACCCTTGGCATGGCGCACAACCGATGACGATGGTCGGTCGGTGTTTGTCATAACGAGGTAAGAGCGACAGAAAATCGGAAAGGGCTAAGTCGTCATCAACTAGTTTTCGGATATCTGTCTCAATTCCTGGCGCAGCAAAGTTTTTCTCAAAAGTTGTAAGTGCATCTTTGTTGATATCACATCCACCGATGATTTCAACCATTGGAATAACTTTTGATAAGGCTGCAAAACCAAGTGACATACCACCGCAACCACAAAAGAAATCAATCAATTGATAAGGAGGCTGATGTTTTGGTTTGCTGTTCTGCTCCGGTTTCCAAGACCTAACTTCACGCTGAACAGATCTTACAAACGAGGATTGTAGTGGGCGAAAATCGTGCTGCCCACGTGAACCATTCAAAGCAGCCTTCAATAAGGGAGTATATTTTTGATCTGTAGATCTCATTTTTGTATCCGAATCCGTGAGTTCTGAGCGGAAAGTTGTAGTTTCTTGACAATTTTCCGCATCGTCTCTTTCATTGATTTTTTTATTTCACATTCCCAGACAGTGATGACGGTCCATCCACAATCTGTTAATTTCTGTCTGTTTTCAGCATCACGTTCTATGGTTCTCATAAGCTTTTTTTCCCAGAATGCTCGGTTATTCTGTGGAATTGTCGCTTTCCTGCATCCTGAATGCTGATGCCAAAAACATCCATTTACGAAAATGACCGTCCTGTAGCGTGGAAGGACAATATCCGGTCGACCGGGCAAATCCCTTCTGTGTAAGCGAAAACGGAATCCCATACCATGTAACATACGTCGTACCGAGACTTCTGGTTTCGTGTTCTTCCAACGGACAGTCCGCATAATTCGCGAGCGTTCTTCCGGTGAAAAACGATCCACTTCTTATAGTTCCTTCAGAAATAGCGGTGCTTGGTTGGCAAGGTATTCTTCAACCGCTGCCCTGACGACCCAAGCAAGAGAGACTTTATGATCATGGGCGATCTCTACCAGTGTTGCATGCTGATCTGAGGGTAGACTAACTGAAATTCGAATACTCTTACCGTTGTCGTGTTGATCATCATTATGTGGCACGGGCTACCTCCTTCTGCATCACAATACACCATTGTGGTGCAGAGTCAATACGTAGCTGTAGCGACGCAGGGGATTGTTGCGCAGTATTGGCTAGCTTTACGTGTCTTTGATGCACTTGATTTATATTAATCCTGATAGCAAAGCACTTAATGCGCTTGATGTAGTCCTCGTGTCTCCATGCATCGTTCAGTAAATATGTGGAATTTGATGGGATTCT
Source organism: Phycisphaeraceae bacterium (assembly GCA_002704825.1). Lineage (GTDB taxonomy): Bacteria > Planctomycetota > Phycisphaerae > Phycisphaerales > Phycisphaeraceae > UBA7800. Next base: position 2,821 of record PAIY01000041.1, on the reverse strand, counting down.
CAAGTGGCAAGACGGCACACAGTGATTATATGGCGGCGTAACAGATTGCTGCATTGCATTGGCCGTTACAGGCCCCAGACGCACTTGATTTGGCTTAATTCTGTTCACAAAACGCCTAATACTCATGCGACAACAGACGTGTATTACTTATTGGGCCATCTTTGGCTCCTAGTCATTTCATCCGTTAAAAATATGGGTGAAGATGAGGTTGAATTCTTTATCCTTTACCGACTTTCCATCAAGCAGGAATTCTTGTTCGCCACAACAAGCGAGAATGGCGTCTCGTGTTGCGACTTTCTCGCAGAAGTCCTGAGCACGCGACGGCTTGTCTGTTCCTGTAATGGTATCGGGGTAGTACTGTTCTATCGCGCCTTGTTCAAGCACAAAGATATCGACAGTCCTAAGCATGTTGAGTAATTGGTGTTTCAATTGTCGCACCACTGAGTCGGTACTGGTCATGAGAATATCCAGCCTTTCCGACTTACGCTGCCATGCAAAAAAAGCTTCCACTGCGGCATCGTGATCAGGGAGAGTACAGGTCCCCTCAATGAGCATCTTCTGGTATTCTTTCACCCTACGCCACAAGCCACGAAGTTCTCCGGAAGCGTGAGCCTCTTTTGCTTCCTTTGATGTGGGGCCTTTTTCATCAGGCACAATCAATTCATCAACCTTAGTCAGCAGATTATCTCTAACCGCTTTTATGTCTGTGCTTGGATCAATATGATCAAAGCCATTTACCAGCAAGTCTAAATCGGCAATCACAGGAACTCTAATTCCAAAACGAGAGAAAAATTCTCGGTAACGACGAATATTACCTTTGCCGGTAATCCGAGCAAATAGTAGGGGCGTATGTGCTACGTCCCATGCTGGATTCAGTGTCTTAGCGATGTGAGGCATAAGAAGGTAGTCACTGTCCCCTTCAACCAGGACGACTGTGTCAGCAAAAAAGGCCGCATTGTTGTTTTCGAAGCAGATAATCTGAAATTGGTCCTTGGCGGTCATATCAGAAAGGTCTACTGGCTGTACTTGTGTGAATGGCCTGGAGGCTATGGTTGTGTCTGATACTTTTCGCAACTTGACGAATGTTTCAGTTGCACCGGGGCCAAAGAACATCGGAGAGTGAGTTGTGACCAGTACATGATGCTCTTTGGCAAATATCCGTAAGGCATCAAAAAGGATGTGCTGCGCCTTGGGGTGAAGAAATAATTCGGGTTCCTCAAACAGAAGCAAATATGACGCTGGGGCGAGTTCTGTACGCGTTTGCGATGAGTCAGCAGAGGGTGACGCTTTGTCATCTGTTGTCTGTGTTTGTGCAAACTTAGTCTTGAGTTCGACATAAGAACGCAAGATGGAAAACACAATCGCCCGGCGCAATCCATCTCCCTTGGAATCGATAACACCATCCACACCATCATCTGCATAGATGCGAGCGGATGAAAACACGGTCTTCAACTCCGGCGGTGGAATTGTGATACGCAGTGCCACGTCCGCAAAGCTTTCACGGACATATTTTTCGACGGTTGATTCGATCATTTTTACTTCGTCGAGTCGTTGATCAACAATGCTGCCATCGGGCATTTCAACGCGATTCAATTTGGCATTGAGTTCTTCAAAGAGTTTTTTTGCATCAGGTAATTTAGGCTCCACAGCTTGAAGCAGAATAGACAGAATCTTGCCAAATGGAGTGCTTTCAGTTGTTTTAATATCATCAGCCAGATCTTTCACTGCTGGGATGTAAATCGGATCTGGCAACATCGGATCGATACTTTTGTCGATACCGGTAGGCAATGGCTGATCAGCAGCGGTCTTTTGATCATCAGGCAATGAGTCAGCAAGCTCCTGAATTTTCTGCTTGACAGCGTCTTGGTTCATTGTCGTGTCGACAATACCATTGAGTTCAGGAAAAGCCTGCGTAACTTTGTTGACAAATGATTGCCCTGGTCTTTGGCTTTTCACAAGTGCGGCAATGTTCTCGGCTGTGAATCGAGAGTCATTGGGTGTGAGCGTGTTATACAGCAGCGAGCTTTTACCATCGGTGCCATATACACGAGCCAATACGAGTCGGCCGTTCTTTACGATGCCGGCAACCCGTGCGCGGTGTTCGTCGGCAAGGCGTGCAAGATCGGCGTCACCGATCCCTTCAAAGCAAATGGCAATACGAATGGGTTGGGAGGTATCGAAGAAATGACTGGTAGCAAGCTTGGAGCCAGAGAAAAATAAGGACAACGCTTGCAAGAACGTTGACTTGCCAGCATTGTTTTCCCCAATTAAACAGCCAAAACGTGACAGTGGAATGGTCACATCCCTTAGAGCTCGATAGTTTTGAACTGATAGTTGAGTGAGTCGCATAAAGTCCCCCTTCATTGAATCGCCCACCGGATGGTATACAAGGACTGGATTGAATTGCTTTGCTTCAACTGCTTTTCAATTTTAGCGATCAATTCCTCCCGCTGCTGATTAATGGCATCTTGGGCGTCAAAAAGTTCACGGTGCTTACTGGTATGGCGATGTTCGAATTTCCGTTGTTGTTTTTGATACCTGTTTGGCCACACACGGCGTCGGGTTGCCAAAGTGGAATCCATAGCCACCGCAGCCACCCAAACGCCACACGGGCGAACGCAGTGGCCAAGGGGCAAAACCAGGCCCAGTGGCCCCAGATGAAAAATTTCACAACCTGTTTTACCACTGTGCTTTACGAAAATCGTCCCCATGTCACCGAATCCGGCACCATTTTGTGTGCGTCATATAAATATTGTGCATATCGTCACTTGCAACCCACAACACCCCGTTGCCAACGTGATTGTCGACGGTTCGAGTCCGT
>PAIY01000040.1 GCA_002704825.1 Phycisphaeraceae bacterium | reverse complement strand
GAGGAAGGCATTATCGATATCGTGATGAATGAATATCTCAGTGTTGAATTCCTTGCGGACCATTTGACGAAGATCGTTAAAGATGATGAGTTTTTGCTTCCAGCGATTGGTTTCGTCCTTACCTTGCCCCAACGTCTTTAACGCATGTGGCAGGAAACCCTGCGTGCTATAGGTAAAAATCAACGGCTTACCATCACGGCGAGCGAGTTTGGGATGTTCACCGTAGTTGGACAGCAGGTATCGCACGGTGTCATGCATGCCACCGATGTGCCCCCCTGCTGAGTCGTCATAGCGATCAGTCTTGACTTGGTGACAGGATGGGTCCAGACAAAGGGTGACACTGAAATCCAGATTCTGTTCCTTGCAGATAGCCAGAAACATGGCTAATAACGGTTTGGCTAACTCCGGGCTGGCCCAGGCGTCGATGGCAAAACCGTCGAGGCCGATGCGCATCGCACGTTTTATCTCAAGTTCAGCAGCCTGCTTTAATTCGACCTGACTGTAAAACCATTCCTGGGGTACAAGTGACCAATTGGTGACACGACCGCCGACCTGGCTTAGCATGGATTTGTTCTCAGGCGAGATGTCTTTGGGCTGCTGTCGATAGTGATGTGCCGTGGCTTTGGTCCCCGCAGGCCAACTGCCCATGTAATGTGCGAAGATCTGTTTTTCAGACCTGGGTGCAGCCTGCACAACGGGAATACCTGCGAGCAAAAAGACTGCAAAAACAGTGTAAAAACGCGTCACGGTGTCACTCCGTTTCCAATTTCAGAACGAATGCCTGACCGGGGGTAAGATTCAATTCAATGCCGGTGTTCATCAATGCCTTGCCGGACTGATTGGGCAAGGTTGTGTTATCCAGCAGGTTGGTGATCGTGTAGGTCGCATTGGGATCAAGCTTCTGCAACTGAGCCCGGGCGGAGACGGCGGTTTGATCCACCTTCTCAGGATGACCACTCTTGAGGTAGTCGATATCGTTTTGCGAGATGAAGCGACGACCGACGTAAAAGTGTGTCTTGCCATCCACGAGTTGACGATCAATGAGTTGGACATCACTGTCAGCCTGCTGTGCTTTGGAATGTCCGGTGATGGATTGCTCCAGGCAGGATAGAAGTCCGGGACTGTTAAGCCAATCGACCACGCCACCGAAAGCGATCACCTGACCGCTGCCGAGTTTTTGCTGTGTGACAAGTTGCTCTGCATTGGCATGCGTCCAATGTCCTAGTTGCAGATAACCACCTGCAACGTTGTGAATCCACGGGGTTGGTTGATCGTTGATCGGCGGATTCCATGGCCTGGTTCGGAAGTTGATGGTGCACTGATTCCAATGGGCTGTCACTGAGTCTTTTTCGACCTTGCGCGATTGCCACTTCCCAAGCCCCATACGGCTGCTCAAAACATCTGCATCATGGGATTGCAAAGACCATTTACCTGAGCCGGCTTCCATGATCAGCGTACCCCCCTGCTGGACATATGCCGTTAACGCATCAACGACGTCCGTTGCCAGCAAGTCCGAGGAATAGGGAACATACACCCACGGGCGTCCCTTGATCATCGCAAGATTCACGTCCTTGGCATGAAGTGCATCAGCCCGCATATCCGACGCGGAGACGTGATGCCCAAACGGCTTGAGATAGTCGTGAATGCGATCATAAAACAGGTTACCATGCTCATACAGCAGTGTTTCATCACACATCAGATAAGCGCCATGCAGCGCCTCATGGGATTGCAACGGCTTGGCCTTGGTGATCTGATCCATGAAGCCGAACCAGACCTTTAAACGGCTCTCCGCTTCCTTGACCGGAGCGGGTTGATCAGCAACGCGCCATTCAGGTTTCCAATAGTTGAATAACCCATGCATGCCCGGTTGATCAATCATGAGCATGTTGGTCAGTCCGACATCCACAAGCATGGCTGTGCGTGCGATCTTGGCGTGTGGTTCGAATCGACCGGGTTGACCGGGGCGTGTTTCACGGGGATATTGCGCTTCCATCGAGCCATACGTAATCACGCCATCAAGCGCCTTGACGGTGTCCAGATAAAACTCGGTGGTGCCCGTGTTGTACATACCAAGAAACGCTGCGGGGTCGGCGTTGCGTGCAGCCTTCAGCCAACCAGTACGTAGCTGCGTAATCGCAAGAATCTTGTAATCCAACCAATCTTTAATTGCAGGCGTGTTATGCGGCATGGGTCGACCATCGTCATCCAAAGCAACGCGAACTTCTGGAAGCTGAATCTGTTCCCAGTGGACGAAGCTGCTGTCATAGACTTCGTTGAGTTTGGTCATGCTTGCATACTTGTCTTTAAGCCAAGCTATGAACCCGCGACGCATCGTCTGAGAATAGTCGACTGATTGCCCAAGCCAGGGCATGTCAATCATGTCATGATCAAAGAATAAACTTTCAATGGTATAACCAAGCACCGTCGGATTGTTGCGGTAATGTGCAGCGACGGTTGAGATATATTCATTGCTGAGTTTGCGGTAACTTTCGGATGCTGGGCTGAAGAGTTGATTATCCGATCCACCCCATAAACCATGGGTAAAACCGGCCTGATCCGTCATCAGTTCGCGTGGGACATAGCCGGGCACCTGTCGTATCATGGGATGGATTCGCAGCGTGACTTTGAGGCCGCGCTGTTCAGCCAGAGCAATGAGTTTGTCGAGGTATTGGAACTGGTACACACCGGGCAAAGGACTCAGGTCATACCAGGGAGCCGAGAGTTCAACGATGTTGTAACCTACATCGACCGCATCATCGAGCCAACCCCGAAAGTCTTTGAGTACTTCAGCAGAATTGGAAGTCACCGGCGTGGAGCCTTCATTCCAATCCCCTTTGACGCGCCGGAGCTTGCCCTCAAACTGCTTGACCTTGGGCGTCACTGTGACATTTTCAGCAGGCATGATCGGTGCAGGTGTCATCAAACCCAACACACGATCAAGCACATCAATGACCTTGCCATCATCGACAAGTTTGGCCTCAAGCCAAAGCACCGAATCCTGTTTGAGATAGGATTCAAGTTGGATGTGGGATGACTTCCCGTCCGTGATTTTCGTGCCATCGGATCGGGACAGTGTCCATTGGATCTGACCGGGCTTGCTTGCTGTCAGTGAGATCGCAGCCTCGTCAGCAGTCGCAAAGACATTGGTTCCGCCCGATGAAATCACCTGCAACGGTTTGGCCATGGGCAAAGTCGGCTGACCACCACGACTGTTGCGGTGAATCACATACTGCTGATAACGCTGAACAATCTGGCTGTTTGGATAAATCGCATTGATTCGAACGCGGTAGGTCCCCGCATCAAGCAATGGCAACTGGAGAATGCTATCGGCTTTGAGGTTCATTTCCTGCATGTCCGATGCGATGACCGTCCAGTCGTCCGTTGCGAGAATCTCCCATGAAACAAGGGCTTTACCGCCTTGCAGACGCAGGTCTGATGCCTTGAGATAAGGGCCCGGTTCCACAGGTCCCCAACCATAGCGACCAAACCGATCATAGGGTTTACGGATATGCTCAATCCACTGCTGATCCGAATCAAGCTGCCAATAGGGATCGGCTTTTTCCTCAGCCGTCAAGGGTGTGATATCCTTGATCTGAATCCTGCAAGGCTTCTCACCCTGCCCACGCAGCACCAGTCGAAAGCCCACCAGACGCGCCGGTGATTGCGGTTGATCGTAATAGTCCGGTGATGCAGGTTTCACACGCATCATCACCCACGGATCAATGCGCCCCATCTCGTTGATGTTCCAGTCAAAGCTCTGCAACGTTCGCCAGTGATCGGTTAACGGGATGTTACTGAGCTTGGCACCAAGACGCGTTCCCACGGCATAGACATGGCCTCGCTTATCAGCAATCAACACACGCAGCATTGGATCGTATGCTTTGTTGGTGGACTCGGGATTGATAAATGACAAGCCAACGCGGTTGACATCATCAGCAAGTGCCATCGTTTGGCTGAGATAGTAGTCCACTACCGTGCCGGGAAAATCCCAGTTCTCAGAATAGTCGCCCAGTTCATTGACTGTTGCGGTCAGGGTGTACCCGCCATCCGTGACCTGCAACTGACCTGCCGCCTTGCCGACGGGGACTTTGATTGCATCCGTTTCAGCAGCGGCGATTATTTGTGACATGAACATCATCCCAAGAAACACCAAGACGTATACCATGCAACGCTGTCTCACACGTTACTCCATTCTCAAATTTGTATTGAACTAAAAAACCGATTTAAGGCTTGTTTTCAGACGAAAACGCATCGTAACCACTCACGGAGTTCCAGAACGTTTTGTTGGCATAAGCCGATTGCCATTGCTTGTTGACGCCTTCAGCCAAAGCAATGTTGGGCAATTCGCTGGAGGGCTTCCAACTCACATGCCCATCAAGAAACGCGACATTGAATCCAAGACGTTGATGATTGACGATGTTGTCAGAGTAATCGGGATACTGCAGGTTCAGATTGTCTGCAAACAAAGGTGGATTCACATTCCATTTACCAACCTCAAAGACATCGCCAACATAGCTGCTGTCCGTATTTTCATAGACACCGTTCATGATCGGGATAATGCCCATCGCATAACTGGACCAGGCGCTTCGGTTCACTTCCTTGTCCTTGATGTATTGGCGATTGGCAGCTTCCCCACCATAGCGTGACCAGGCACTGTCCGGGCAGTAAAGCACGTCCACAACGTTGTTCAGATATCGCACCAGATGACCCGCAGCAGTGTAGTTGCCGTTATAGCCATCCCACACCTGATCCGTGCAGTTATTGGCGGTCATCGGGCTGGGATTAAAGGCTTCACGGAAGTCGTTGAGATAAACACGAAACACCAACGCCAACTGCTTCTCCTGCGTGGCACACTGGACCTTACGTGCAGCAGCGCGGGCCTTGGCCAGCGACGGGAGCAGAATCGAAATCAACAGAGAAATGATGCTGATCACAACCAACAACTCAATCAAGGTAAAACCTGTGCGTTTGGACATGGCAGGTCTCCAATCTGAATAATTTTCCGACATGTATCTTTCAGTGCATTTGCGTACTGCAATCACACCGTCTCAATCTGCCACAATCATGGCAGGGGTTTGCATATCTCTAGCGCGCTCATGGGCCATATGCGGTATGAGCCACTGACGCGATGCGGGTATCTCCGGCGAAAGCCAACTGTGCTTGAGGAGTTGTACAACCTGTTTGGCCAACCGATACACATCCACATCAAACCGAATCACCGGCAAGCCAAAAATCAACGTACCCGGGACATTGGCCTGCACCGCTATCTCAGGCTCATATGCCTTCTGATCACGGAGTACATCCGTCAATCCTGAAGCGAGCACATCGTTAATCACCACCATCCCATCAGGTCGCTGACGCACGGGCATTTTCAGGATCCGACGCGCCAGTTGACGACCTGCTTCAAGGCTGATGTCGCCAGCTTCAAGAATCGGCGATGTCTGAAAACCGTGCATCTCCGACGCCTGAATGAACGCATTCCAGTAACGATTGTGATGCCGGGCGCGGGCGTCTTTGGTGACAACGGCAAGACGTTTACAGCCCCGTGAAACAAGCATTTCACAGGCTTGAAGCATCATCGGCTGCTGATCAATTACAACACCTGCATCGGTTTTTTCCCACGAGCTGACATGCAGCCAGGGAACGCCGAGTTGCGTCAACGGCGCAGTATCCTCGGTCGCAACCGCAATCGGGCAGATCACCGCATCGACGTCGCCCTGCACGATCATGTCTTCCAAACCCGGGAACGTTTTCAAAGGCCACTCGGCATTACCGTGCTTGTCAACGACATGCGCCATCATGCGAACCTGTGCCCCAAGAATCTCACGGATAAAGCCTTCCAAAGCGCGAAGCAGGTGACCGTAAAACGGTTCGTCGGGCAAGGTGTTATGCGGGACCATGGCAAGCATCACCGTGTGATCATCCAAACGTGCTTTGGACATGTCCAGCACCATCGTGCCAGCACGTTGCTTGCGTTCAAGAACGCCGTCTTCGACCAGCCATCTCATGGCACGCGTGAGGGTGTCATTGCTGAAATTCAATTGCTGGCGTAACTCGGCCTGGGTTGGGAGCAGCTGCCCCACTGCAAACTTTTGACTGCGCAGGTAACGCAGAATCATGCGATAGGCTTTGAGTGCCTGAGGATGATTGCGTACTTCTGTCATGCTGACTCCTTTTAAAATACCGTATACCAGTATTTTTCTCAGCTAACTGCGTCAAGTCAATGTGTATCGCCAATCAATTTGGTGGATCTGGTCAATCAGGATACAGTGACCTTGCCCGAAGCAAAGTCGGTTTGAACCACCTTGCCATCCGCATACGTCGTGTGCCAGAGTTCATCAGCGACCTGTTCAATCGCCTCAATGTCCACCGACACACGATCAGCCAACTGCCTGCAACACAGTTGCTGCGAGGTCAGGACATACTCGCGGACATCGTCATACGTCGGCATGCCATGGACACCAGGAACATGTTCGCAGGCAATCTCAATAAACGGCATGGCGCCCCAGAGACAATCCATTAAAGCACCGCGACGGCCCTGCAAGGCCAACGAATGCGCCAGGTGATAGCGGATGCCGTTGTGTAATGCCACCGCCAATGCCGGGACATGTTCATCGACGTAATGCTCGACAAAGTCGGTGAACTTACCTGCCGACTCCACGCCATGGGTCATGTACACCCCGTCCATCAAATGCAGGTAGGGTCCAAAGGCAATCTCTGTACTGACGGTGTCAAAATGCTTCTGTGCAAGGTTAAAAATGGCTTGAAACCCAGCCATGATCGCGCGACGATCCGCTGGATGATCATCACTGTGACAAGTCGATAGCGCGCCGATGGCATCCATGTAATAATTGGCTTTGACGCCCAACTGAGCAATGCGTGGCATGTCGCGTTGGGCATGCTTGATGCTTTGCAACGGGCAAAGGCGCCAGTTAAAACCGCCAGCCCAGGGAACATTGCGCCAATGCCTGCCATCACGTCCGACGATGACATTGGCCATGTCAAAATCGTCACCACATTGATAGCTGTCTGAAAAATTATCATGCACGCCGATGTAAACATTCTGCGTCGCGCCCCATTGAATCAACTCGCGCATCGCAGACTCACCGCCTGCCTGTTCATTGACCGGGAAGCGTTGCGGGTAGCGACCATCATGCCCCTGCGCGTTCCAGCCAACCATCTGCGTGGTGATGTGATCAATGCCATCGTCGCGCATGCGTTGGAGAATCGCTTGGGCTTGAGCAAAGGTGGTATTGGATTGATAATCGCCCTGCCCGTTAAGGTCCGGCTTTTTGTAACCCATCATGATTTTCAGCAGATAGGTCTGGGCAAAATCACAAACTGCAGGGCGTGTCTGTGCTTTTTGTTCCAGCGTCTGTAAGCCACGCTCATCACGAAGCCACTGGCGATAGATCCGGGCAAACTGGTTGTAGGCTTTCCCATCAGATGATACAGGGCAAAGTGTTAACTGACGATCACCATCAATCATTGCATCACTGTGATCCCAACGATACACCCATGAAGCATGAACACTGTAAGTTTTCTCCGGGCCGAAATGCGAACGCACAACCAACTCCGCATCATGATCCCCTTGAGTCACCATGCCACAGAAACGATGGCCAAGCGTCTGAATGCCAAAGAGATTAAAGTGACATTTCATGGCCCACTGGGGCTGGGCAGCATAAATCGTCAGCCGCAATTCGCGAGCCATGTCATGATCAAATCGATGCAAAACGCCTGAAAAACAAGGCAAAAACAGATAACCGTCCTGCCCTGCCGAGGCCGCCCCCATCTCGGGCAGGATGTCAATCGACATCAACGTCGCCGCATCAGGCATCCATTCCACCAACTCCGACTGGGGCAATGTCAACTGCAAATAACCGCTGATCGGATCAACCGTGACATGCAGTTGGAAACTGATCACACGCCCGACAAATGGAATTGACACAGCACATTCAAGCAACTGCCCATTCTCAATTGGACGAATCTTGACCACCTCGACCGAATGCTCCTCATGGCGAATCTCCATGTGATTCCATAGCCGACAGGTGGCAACGCTGTTAACAGAAATGGCCTCAGACCAGAGATCCGAAGAAACGACAAAGCGCGCTGCGTTCTGATCGTAGCGCCCATGCGTCTGAGAAATTTCATTGTGACGTGTCGCGGTGGAACTGAATGTAATCATGCAAAAACCTTTAATACCGACTGTCGGTATTTATAGGCTTGTACTGTTTTCAGATCAAGTGCTCTGAGAAAAAAATTTAATCACCAATGGAAAAAGCCTGTTGTCTGAAAAACAACAGGCCATCAGAAACTCGGCCTTAAACGACATTTAACAACGCCAAGCAGCAACGATCACTCGTCTTGCCAACGGTTATTAAATGTCACACCGTTGGGTACGGTCTTTACCGAGCTATCGGCTTTGAGCACATTGGATGCATTGTTGTGATGGCTGGATGGGTGGTAATCCGGCTTGGAGGGATCGGACGCGTAGGTCCACCAATTGCTGTGAGACGCTTCATCGACACTGCCGGACTCCATGTTTTTTTCGTAGAGCAGAACGGTGTTGGTATAGAGATTTTCAATGCGTGTCGGCCGGTCATCCGTCCCGCTGGTGGCAAAGCGGGTTCGGAATCCGACCCGTTCTTCGGTGCTGGTCCCCCCCATGGAGGTACCGTAGTTGATACCCTTGTCAGAGGCACTTTTGAATTGCCCCACCCCTGTGTCACTGATCTGATGTGATGGACAAAGAAACGGTCCACCAACCCCCATGAGGTAATTTCGGTATTGCCACTCAAAGGTCAGCGTACCGGGATGACGTACACCCAGGTAATCACTGATGGGAACGATCCAGCTACTGTGCGAACTGCCGTAGGTACTGATCACCACAGGTGGCAGAAAGCCGTTGCTGCGTTCCCCCGCATACATGTTCAATGCCAGGCCGATTTGCTTGAGTTGATTCATACACTGGACATTGCGTGCTGATTCACGGGCTTTGGACAGCGCGGGGAGCAGGATGGCAATGAGCAAGGCAATAATCGAAATCACCACCAACAACTCAATCAAGGTGAATGCATCAGTTCGTCTGAAAAGTTTGCTCTGAGTTGACATGGGTCAGTTCCTCATGGGTTAATTCAATCATACCGGGTTAAACAAACCATTACTCCAACACAACAACCGGCCAGAACTCCGGCAAGGCGTGGGGTTGGTGCGGCGGCGGCGTGGTGACCAGTGCCTGACGACGTTTGTGATCGGCATCAGCATCATTCACCGCCAAGGCAAAACCAAACGTCGTGCCGGATTTAAACTGCAAGGGGAAGAGTTGCCTGGGCGGCAGGTGAAACTCATACACCGTCTGCCCCTGTCTGTGCGTGATGGCACATTGCCCATCGGTGATCGGTCCGACATCAACAAAACCAATCTGCCATTCGGGCGGCAAGGTCCGGAACATCTGATCATGCCCTTGCGACTTGGCGATGGCAATGACCTGATCGTTGCTGTCATAACGCGTGCCCAGTTGATCCGAACCATCTGCCATCAGGTCGACATAAAGCTGGAGACTATCGCCCCGCCAACTGTTGGGCATGTCATGTTGCTGACTGAAAAAGTCATCCTGCACGACGACACACATGTACAGACCGTCGGACTTGTAGCCCATGTATAGCTGAGCATCGAGGTCCTGCTTGCCATGCCAGGTCTGCTCCTTAAGCCACGTCCAGACTTGGCTTGAACCGTCAATGTGTAACGGCTTGATGTCCGACCAATCGGAAAGATCACCATCAATCCTGACATCGCGCTTGAGTTGCGCTACGGTCAATGCCTGCTGCTGCCAATGACGGGTCACTGGCGAAGCACCATCATCCGGGGTGAACACCGCATTAATCTCAGCGTCGGCATAAACACCGGGTTGTGTCGAAGGCAAAGTGATGTCGACCTTCTGCTGCATCCTGGGATCAATGCTCAGAGTCGCCTGTGTCAACGGTGCATGGTTGAGCTTGATCGCCAGCTTGCCATGATTGGTTGACGGCAGACGATTGACAACTTGAATCACACCCGTTGTTGCAGATGTCCGACGCAATTGCAACGCTACCGACTGTGCACCAAGTCCGCCGATCTGTGTTTGCTTCAGATGCTTGAGTACATGATCCACCGAACCTGCAGGGGTTACCAGGAAGACCGGGTGACTGGCCAACATCAAAGCAAGACGATTTTGTTCCTGTTTGACGGAGATCGGATTGCCCTGAAAATCAAGGAGTTTCCAACCCGCTGGAAGTTTGGGCATGGTGAGTTCCTTGCCCTGGGATTCACCACGATCGACTTTCAAATCGTAAAGCCACATGGCGGTGACCGTCGAACCATCGTCACCAGCAAAGACATAGGTCCGACTGTCATCGCCAATCAACTCCTCAGCATGCAGATGACGATTACCGATCAGGTTCAGCAGGTTGTTGATCGCGGCCATGCTTGTATCGGGATGACCGAGCATGGGGCCAAGTTGCGGGGCTTCTTCCTGATACCAGTTGAGGTAATAGCGGACATGCTGACGATTGGCCAGACAGGCAAGGAGCGTTCGACACATCATCGCGGCTGCCAGGCGTTCGGCGTGACCGACATCCTGACTAACCGGCCCCAATCGCCAGGGGTAAAAACCACGCAAAGGTGTCGCGTTCATCTGAGGTACGTTGTAGGGGCAAGTCCCCTCCCCTTCCGTGAAATAGATCGGCGCATCCGACAAACCATGACGGGCTTTGAGTTCGATGAGCCGACTGATGTCCGTTGCCAAATCGGGATCTTCAGGACGGGCACGATAGGTGTGAATCGACACGGCATCGACTGCACGATTGCCCCCTGCTTTGAAAAATTGATCCAACCAACTCTGACCACTGCGTGAGGCGTTGTACGGATCAGGCGTCAGAATCACAGCGTTTGGATTCACGGCTTTGGCTTTGCGGGCAAAAAGCGTCACTGCTTTGGCGCAGTCTTCGGGCGTACTCATGTAGCCGCTGGTGTTGGGTTCGTTGATGGTTTTCCAAACCGGTTGAACAGCATAGGTCGCAAGCCTTTGTTCCAAGGCTTTATCAAGCTTCTCCCAATCCGCATCGGTGTAACGGGCATCATGAAAATGCGGTACATCCAGATCACGTTTGTTGAGCATGGTCACGATGTGCAGAAAATCCATCGCGTTAAATTGCTCAATCACCGACGGGTCCCTGGGCAAAAAGAAACTCAACGTCCCACGCACACCCAACTGCTTGAGAAACGGGACGTCACGGGGCAACACCCAATCACGACGCTGAGCATAGCGAAAGGCCCCCAGATCCGATTGAGAGAGATCAACCAAATGCGCAACACGCCCATAAGCCATCACCGGTGTTTTACGCCCTGACACATGAGCTTGCATGTTCAACCGAAGTATGCCTTTGAGCTTGATCGGTTCAAGTGGGAGTTCAAACGTTTGACGTTGATTGGCAGCGATGTCACTCGTGAAGGTTTGCGTGTGATGTGTCTTGCCCCAGACATCCTGCACGTCGATTATGAGTGTGATTTGTTGTGCCTGCGAGGTGGTGTTGGCAGCATGAATGTTGACGGTGGATTGAGGCTGCGAAGTGAAGAGATACTGTTCGCGTGTCTGCGTGTCGGACCAGACTTGCAATGGCTCCTGCGTGAAGTCCAACGCAGTATCACCTTCATGAAGCTGAACGTCATCAAACCAGATACTGCCGGCTCGTTGGTCCTTGCGATTGATCACCGCCCAGGGGTCACCTAAGCCGATGCGGACCATGGCATTGATGGCTTTGAACGTACAAGTGTATCGCTGCCAACCGTCTTTGAGCGTGACACGTTTGCCTTGAAATTTGGGCCATGTGTCGGTTTGCACGAAAACGGAGGTGCGCATGCCGGCGTGTTGCGGCCTGGCATAGAAACTCACGGTGTAGTTCTTACCCGGCTGTGTCGCAAACGGCATGGTGCATGCCATAGGCGGAACCTGACCGGGGATGACATCATAACGCAGCGATTGACGCCCGGTGTGTTTGACCTGTGTATCCAGATGCCATGATTGCAGACCACGATCGGGCATGGTGTAGGAGGTAATGCCCCATGTCCAACTGGACAGATCGGCTTCAAAGCCAGGATTGGACAGCAGGTTCACGGGCATGGTTGAGGTAGCCAAGGCCAGCGCATCGCGCGTGGCCCAGGTTGGTTCATACACCCGCAATTTGCTGACATCAATTTGTGCTTGTTTTGCAGGGGTTTGAGGCTTCTGCGCTTTGGGTTCGCTGACTGCTTTGTCCTTGGTTTGCGTTGGTGTTTTCTCTACCTTAGGCCCCAGTGTGATTTTCAAATGCGCGACACTGTTTTTTTGTGTATGAACAAACACCTGAAAATCCGTGCGATTGGGTTGATTACGATAGTCACGGAGATTGGCAAAATGCACGCCATCGACTTGAACCGTCAACTGCTTCTGAGGTGTCTGCGAAAAGAAGACCATTTTTTTAGCATGTGGGAATTCATGCTTCTCAAAACGCATGGGGACAGTTACCGTGCGTTTATCCAGCTTGACCGTTTTGCCTTGAAGCAACTCGCCGGAGAATGAAAGCAGGATGGGTTTGCTTTGGTCGGGCTTGAACTTGACGGCCACATCCAGCACATAGTCAGCAAACCGATAGACCACCTGCTCCACGGGCTGCTTATCCGATGGCAGTGTGTTGAGCGTGATGGAATCGTCGTCTTGTTGTACGTCGACTTCGCTGTAACGTACTGCCGGGTACAGCGACATCATGACATTGCCATCATGATAAAGCTTTGCCATGCCATCGGTGACGACAACCTGCCAAAGACCCGACTCCCAGTTGCGATTCCCATCGGCGAAAGTAACAGACGTCGAAAGTAAAACGACACAGAATATCCCAAGAAGCGCACGCAATATCATATCCCTCATGCAGGATGAAAAACACTGTAAAACAAGCGTGATTGACGAATCAGACACGCTTACACGTTGAACCCAGATGCAAATACTCAGGCACAAGCACGTTCTCAAAGTTGGCCTGTTGATGCTTGATCATGTCGATGCAGAGATCCGCAGCCACACGCCCCATCTGATCAAACGGGAGAATCATCTGGGTGATGTGATCATGATCTTTCTGAGCAGGCAAACCGGCCAAACTCAGGATGTTGATTTCATCGGGCACTGCAATGCCCATGTCCGACAAGCAGGCAAGGGCTTTCATTGCCATGGAGTTGTTGTAGCAGACGATGGTGTCGACCTTGGATCGCTTAAGCAGTCTTGCCAGGGGCTGCTTGGAGAAGTTGGTGTGATCAAACTCCCCTGCCAACGCGATGTCCATGGCATGCAGTTGATCAAGCAGGACATCTCGGCGGAGTTTGCCACTGTAGTGATTCGTCCTGGCGGTGACATACAGCACGCGTTTGGCGCCGATGAGTGTAAGCAATTTGCACGCCTGCTTCACCCCGTTGGCATCATCAGGCAAGACACCATTGTGCCTGGGAACCTGATATGGATTGAAGATTACCACCGGCAACCCGGCTTCCTGAATACTCACCAGTGAATCGTCTTCGGGTCCCATGGCAAAAGTCACCGCAGCAGCCAAGCCATGCCTACGCATCCGTTCACGCAAACGTGAGACATGAAACTGATCGTTGGCATAGATCATCTGCTGCGTCATGTCGAAGCGCTCAAGCTGTCGGCTGAGCTGCTGAACAAAAATGGACTCCATGCTGTCAAAGCCGTTGCGGTAGGGATGAATGATCAACCCCACCGGCAAATGGGTCGGCAAATTCCCCACACCACGTCGCGGCTCAAGCTGCTGAACACGGCGGCGCGTACGGTAACCAAGCTTCCGCGCACTCTCACGAACACGGTCCGCCAACTCCTCGGAGTAACGGACGTTGTTGTTGTTCCGACCGTTGAGAATGGTTGAAGCTGCTGCCAGGGAGCAGCCTGCCAACTCGGTCACATCTTTGAGTGTGGGTTTGGTTTCCGAACACTTCATGCCTGATTCTATCCCAGCTTTGAAAACCACAAACAAGCGGTTTTTGATTAAAAATGATAAAACTCCAAATATTAATCATAGCAAGCAATGCGGTTTTCATCTTGTTACACAAGCATCCCAAATGTTCGCTGGAACTTGTATTTTCAGGGTTTATCCCAATAAACAACAACACTCGGCACCTGATGATGCCGAGTGTTGAGAACGATTGGGTTTAAAGCGTTTAGAACTTTTTCATCAAACGCAGGCTGCTTCGGGTTCCGGGAACTTGACCAGTGATGGGATGTCCACGGGCTGACCGGTTTGGAAACAGATGTTGGCAGCAATGCCGGTGAGGATGGACATGGCGCCGTCGACATGGGAGGCAGCATGCTTGAGCGGGTCAGGCGTGCCTGGTTCAAAGACATCACGCAGCAGCTTGGCGTCACCACCACCATGACCGCCTGCATTGGATTGCGGGATGTCGATGAGGATGGGCTTTTGCCAATGATGTTGGAGCACCAATTGCGTCGGTTCCTTGACTTCGTAAGGCGAACCGCCGGAGACGTTGCGGGCGAAGTTGTGATCGTCATCACTGCCTGAGACGTAGGCCGATTCCTGGCAGAAGAGTTCGAGGCGACCCTTCGTACCGTTGAAGGCAACACGGTAACCTTCCCACGGCGAGTAGGCGGTGAGATGGTAGCTCATGGTGGCACCGGATTGGTATCCGACCATCACGGCCATGTCGTCTTCGATGTTGATACCTTTGCCGAAGACGGATTGATCACGGATGTAACCGTCTTCGTGTTCGGCGTCGAGGTAAAGTCCCTTGAGTTCCTTGTTGTTTTCCATGTTCAGGCCGAAGGGATCTTTGAGACCGACTTCACTGCCGTGGCAGCGTTCGTAGAACTCAGTCACACCACGGGCCTTGGCATTTTCCTGGCCGTAGAACTTCAGGCCACCGAGTGCAAAGACCTTGGCAGGTTGCGAACCGATCCACCAGTTGACCAGGTCAAAGTGGTGCGTGGCTTTGTGAACCATCAGGCCACCGGAGTTGGCTTTGTCACGATGCCAACGGCGGAAGTAGTCAGCACCGTGCTTGGTGTTGAGCAGCCATTCAAAGTGCACGGAGACGACGTCGCCGATTTCACCTGCCTGGATGAGTTCGCGGACTTTACTGTTACGCGGGGCATAGCGGTAGTTGAAGGTCACCGTCAGATGCTTGCCGGTCTTGACCTGCGTGTCGAGAATCTGCTGACATTTCTGGGCGTCGGTAGTCATCGGCTTTTCGCTGATGGCATCGCAGCCGGCTTCCATGGCACGGCAGATGTATTCGTGATGCGTGCAGTCCTTGGAGGTGACGATCACGGTGTCCACCTTCATCTCCGCGATCATCTTTTCAAACTGGTCGGGCTTGTAAGTCGCAACGGGCTTGTAGCCTTCGACTTCCTGGCTGTACTTGTTGTTGTAGTAATCCATGCGGGTCTGGTTCACATCGCAGAACGCGACCAGCTCGTTCTTTTCCGCATAGTCACCTAACAACGCTTTGGTGAACATGGCAGAACGGCTGCCAAGACCGACGACGGCATATCTTTTTCGATCACTCATGGTGAAAACTCCTGTGGGCAAAATTCATGACTTGTGCAGAATATATCTTAACCATTGTAACTTTACATTGACTTGATCAAACCTGGATATTAGCATTTTCGATCATGCTCCACTATCTCTCATCAGGCCAACGTGACTATCACGCCAAACAGATCGGCATCAGTGTCCGCAGCGGCTGGGAATTTCAGGCGGTGGTCTCCGGCAAGATGGCGCCGACCTACCCCAGCCCGGAAGGAACCGATTCGTCCTATAAAAACAGACATTTATGGATATTCACCCCCGGCGTCCCACATGGCTGGCTATCCCCACCAGGACAGCATTGTCGCATTGTGGTTGCCCATGTAGACACCGAAGACATCCCCCCATTGCTGGTGCAGACCTGCCAGGAAACCGGTGTGCTGGATCGTGCATTAACGGGTAATGACGTCAAACGAATTGAAGACCTGACTTCGGATTTAAAGCAGCATTATCCACGATTAACCAAACTCACCGGTCTGTATACCCAGCGGTTGATCACAGAGTTATGCACCATTGCGTTACGGGATCAGAACCTGCCGGTGGGTGACTGGACCCAGCGGTACAACGAGCAGCGGGTGCGTGTTGCCATGACGTGGTTCAGTCAGAATATGAATCAGCACGTGGGGGTCGAGGAGATGGCCCAGGCAACGGGTTTATCCCCTGCTCACCTGCGACGACTTTTTGCTCAGACACGCAACGAATCACCGTTGCAGGCGATCAACCAATTGCGATTGGAAAGAGCAAGACATTTACTGCGGGACTCGGAATTAGCCGTTGCCGAAATCGCCGATATCGTGGGCATGTCCGGGCCGACCGTGTTTTGTCGATGGTACAAAACCGCGACAGGCTACACGCCACTGGAACACCGCAGACTGATGCGAATGGAAGTGAAATGATCAATGGCAATGAACCACCATGGTTATCGATTTAAGTCGTTTTGTTTGTCATTTAGCCGCATCACTTGTGATGCGTGATGGTGGTTGTTGAGCCCAAAGATCGCATCACAAGTGATGGGGCTGAATTTCAGATGCCGGTCACTCACCAGCCGGTGTTTTCTTCTGCAGCACCTTGGATTCGGTCCCTGCAAGCAAGCGGCTGATGTTGGTGCGGTGACGCAGAATCACCAGCAATCCAAGCAGGCAACTGACAATCAAAAACGGCAGGACATCCACCACATTCTGGTGTTGGTAAAACTTGCTGATCAGAATCAAGAACACCGGCAAAACCAGAGCGCCGACGATGCTTGCCAAGCTGATATACCGCCAGATCAGAACACAGATGATCCAGACGACAATCGCACCCAACGCAGGCAGTGTGAGTGTCGGCCAGAAGCCAAGCAAGACGCCGAAGCCCGTTGCAACACCTTTACCGCCCTTGAACTTCAGCCACACCGGGAAGACATGTCCCAACACGCTGGCTGCTGCGACGGCCAGCCACTGCCATTGGCCTGTGACTGTACTGTGATCGATGAAGTGTCCTGCGACGGCGACCGGCAAAGCGCCCTTGAGCACATCCATGAGAAAGCATGCAATACCATAGGGTTTGCCCAGCACGCGCCCGACATTGGTTGCCCCGACATTGCCACTGCCCTGCTTGCGGATGTCCACGCCTTTGGCCAGGCCAATGAGCAGACTGAACGGGATCGAGCCAGCGACATAACCAATCAATAACCAGATGAGCCAATTTGAAAGCATGGGGCGTATGGTACCCAGACTCCGCTGCGGATGCACATGCGACCTGCAAATTGCACATTTTGAGCAACATGGCAAAACAACACCTTCAACTTGTCTGCCAGTTGGGTATGATCAAAAACCTTGTATCCCGCACGATTCCAAAATTAAAGGTTCAATGATCATGCTCTGGAATGATGTTCTCTTACACAATGTTGCTCAAATCAATGATGTCTGGCGTGAAGGTAAACAACTCCAACGCGTCCCCGAAGCGGTTCGAGAACATCTGAATCCCAAGGCACAGGAACGCTGCCGCGTTGCTTCGAACAGCGAAATCCGATTCGTCGCTGACGGCCCGGTGAAAGTTACCCTCTCCTCCCCCCAGGGCAGCGGCACATACCACGTCTCCTACGGCTCGTTCATGGACTCAGGCCAATACCCTTTGACCAACGCACCTTTGACCATTGAGTTAACCGTCAACGAACGCCTGACCACGCTCAACAAACAGTTCCTGGAAAATGACCCGTGGTCGCCCAATGTGATCCGCCTGCTTTTCCCGCGACAGGAAATCGTGGTCTACAAAATCGAAGGCAAAAACCTGCGTGCCCCCAAGCCCGAAGAAATGCCGTCACTGCGATACCTTACCTATGGCACGTCGATCACCGAAGGCGGATGTGCCACCAAGCCGCATCTCAGTTATGCAGCGCAAACCGCCCAACTGCTCGGTGCAGATCTGATCAACCTGGGCATGTCCGGCTCATGTCACGCTGAACCGCAAATGTTCGACTACATCGCATCACGGGATGACTGGGATATTGCCACCCTTGCCCTTTCAGTGAACATGCTTGGCTTTGAGAATGACGAATTCCGCAAGCGCGTGAAGTACGGCATTAACAAAGTCGCTGAGGCACACCCCGATAAACCCGTCGCCTGTATCACGCTCTTCCAACACAGCCACGATTTCTGTGACGCACCCGATTCGGAGAACGCCAAAAAGACGCAGGACTTCCGCCAGATTCTCCGCCAAGAAGTGGCGGCCTCCGGCAAAGCCAATCTCCATTTGATTGAAGGTCCGGAGATTCTCGATTCCGTGCAATGCCTGACGCATGACATGATTCATCCGTCGGACTGGGGCATGCGTCGCATGGCAGAGAACCTCTCCGCCAAACTCAAAGCGTTGCTCGAATTAAAGTGAGTTGGTTGACCAGCATCACGCAGTGATGCAGCTATTTCACAAACGAAAACAGAAACATCATCAAGTAAAAAGCACACGTATCACCGTGTGCTTTTTTCATTGAGCGACATCCTGATAAGGATGCGATCGGGAATAAACCTCGCCTGATCCGGGTTGACTCATGACCTTATGATAAGGAGTTGATCATGCCCGCTATCCTGCATCAATCCGAAAGTCGTGGCAAAGCTGACCACGGTTGGCTTCAGGCCCGTCACACGTTCAGTTTTGCAGGCTACCAGGAACCCACACGCATGCGATTTGGTTTGCTGCGTGTCCTCAACGATGACATCATCGCGCCGGGGATGGGCTTTGATACGCACCCGCATCAGAACATGGAAATCATCACGATTCCCCTGGCAGGTTTGCTTGCACATAAGGACTCCATGGGACATGAACGAACGCTCAGCCCCAATGAAGTGCAGGTGATGTCTGCTGGCAGTGGCCTGACGCATTCAGAGTACAACGCGTCGGACAGCATGTCGGTGAACCTGCTGCAACTGTGGATTTTCCCCAAGCTCAAAGATATTGAACCGCGATACAATCAAAAACACTTTGCTGCGGCTGATCGCGTTAACCGTTGGCAGTTGCTGGCATCACCCAATGGCGCTGAAGGCTCATTGGAGATGAATCAGGATGCCTGGCTCAGTCGTGTGGACCTGGAAGCAAAGCAAAGTATCACCGTAAGGACACATGATCCGGCCAACGGCCTGTACCTGTTTGTCATTGATGGCAAAGCATTGGTTAATGCGCAACTGCTAGGTGCGCGTGATGCGATTGGTTTTGACAGTGTCTACGAAATCAACATTGAAGCAGAAAGCAACACGCGGATACTGACGATTGAAGTTCCGATGGGTTGACCATTTCACTCACGAAAAAAGCACACTCAAATGAGCGTGCTTTTTCCATCAATCAACAATCATCATTTCACTACGGAAGTGTTTGGGAGTTGGGTTGGGAATCACTTGCGGACTTCGACGGGCTGGGCTTTTTGAGCCTGCTGTGCGAGTTGCTTTTTACGGGCTTCCATGCACATGCCAAGACCAATCAAACCGATGCCGATCGCGGCGCCGGGGCTTTGGAAGATCACGCCGGAAGTCGGGTTGAGTGCGGCAAAGAGGATGATGCCAGCGACGAATGCCCATGCGGCGAATTGAGCTAAAGATTTCATGACGATGCCTCCAAAGTTGGGTTACTGCTTACTGCTTGCCCTGTTGATAGAACCAAACGATTTGGGATTTGGAGATGCAAATGCAAACGTCAAAAAATTTGCTCTCAATTTGACGCCAAGCGACAAAACCGCACATGCTGCATAAACACGGGCTTTGAGCTCATGCAAAGACATGATTATCAGACCTGCAGTGTAAGCGATTGTGACAAAGCACAAAAAAAACTGACAAAAGTCAGCTAGCGTGTTTCCAGTAATTCATGTTCAACGACCTTCTCAAAGGGATTGGTGATTAGGGATTTGGGATTAGGGCTGTTATTCAGGTATCGCCTTGTCTTT
>PAIY01000039.1 GCA_002704825.1 Phycisphaeraceae bacterium | reverse complement strand
TCATTCCCGCGCAGGCGGGAATCCAGTGGCATTCTGTGCGCACTTGCAAGTTCCACTGGACTCCCGCCTGCGCGGGAGTGACGGATGAAGTTATTTAATTTATGTCTTGTTTTGCAGCATCAATCAGCCTTGACTTCGCAGACCAGTGATCCAAAGCCGCTGAGTTTGATGACGCTTTTGCCGTCGGTGTTTTCGATGCTGCCATCACCCCAGAGGATGTTGCCACTGTCATAGCAGCTGCTCATGGTCACCGTCACGGGGCGGTTACACATACTCACCACGCAGAGGACTTTGTCATCATCGGTTTGACGCGTAAAGGCGACGACGCATTCGTCCTGATCGTGATCGACCCATTGGGTTTGACCGTTTGCAAAGACGCTGCGTGATTGGCGGACCTTGCACAGATCGACATACCACTGACGGCGTGTGACTTGCTTAGGGAGGTTGGCTGCTTTCCAGTTGATTGACCAATGCGAGAACAAATCCTGTGGCGTGCCGTCACTGATCTCCATACCGTTGTAGATCATGGGAATGCCATCGATCATGAACTGCATGGTTGCGACCGCCTTGATGCCTTGTTCGCCGAAGACAACGTCGGCTCGATGCAGGTCATGGTTATCGCAGTAGCGCAGAAAGCGTGAACCCTTGGGATAGAAGTTGCGGAAATATGCCCATTTTTCACGGAGTAATGTTGCTGGTTGGCTGTCGCACATGACCTTGAGAATGGTGTCATACCATTTGAAACTGTAGCTCACATCAAAGGCTTTGAGTTGTTCGCGGGGCTCGTAGTCGGACTCTGCAACCATGCCGATGTCCGGGCGGAGTGCTTCGAGGACATCGCGGGCATCTTCCCAGAAGTCCTGCGGGATGACGCCGGAGACGTCTGCACGGAAGCCATCGACGTTGAAAGCTTTGACCCAGTAGACCATGTTGTCGGTGAGGTATTGGCGGAGTTCCTTGGATTCGAAGTTCAGCAGCGGAAAGTTCCAGCCACCGAGTTTGGGGCTACCGTCTTCATTGCGTTGGATAAAGCCGGGCTTTTGCAGCAGCGTGCAATTCGGGCCGCAGTGCAGGAAAACCAGGTCCATCATCACGCGAAGTCCGTAGCGATGGGCGGTGGCTATGAACCTTGCCAAGTCCTTTTCATCACCATATTCCGGGTCGATCTTGTCATAGTCTTTAGCGCGATACGGATTCCGCGGATTGCAGTTGGCTGACGCCTTTTGACGCATCGACCAGTACTCGCGGCGGTCATCATCATCACTGAGCATCACCGGGCTGAGGTACACGATGTTGGCGCCCAGCGAAGCGATGTCAGCCATGCGTTGCTCGGCTGCAGCCAGTGTTCCTTCGGGCGTGAAACTCCGCAACCAGAGTTGGTAGACAATGCCCTTGGCTAACCAGTCCGGCGCCTGGCGTGCCGCGTTTGGATTCGGATCGCTTGCAGCGTCTGCGTGCTTTTTTGCTTCTTCGGGCAGGAGTGTCGCTTGGGCCATGTTCTTTCCTTTGCGTGTCAGTGGACATCGTGCGTGATGCTATTTGAATCTGACAAACGATATCGCTGGCCGAGTCAAAAGTCTTTGACGATTCCTGCTGGACTTTTGCCCGATTCTGCTGGCAGGAATGTTCAAAAATGTCAGTCTGCCGAATAACATCGTTTCACATCGTCATTCCAGCGCAGGCGGGAATCCAGTGGTATTCTGTTGACGCTTGCAATTGCCACTGGACTCCCGCCTGCGCGGGAGTGACGGGAGAAAAATATTTGGAATGAAGTTGGAAAATTGCTTCGAGACTAAACAATCGACCCACCGTTATCAGGGACCAGTTCGATGCGCTTCTCAGCGCTTTGACTTTGCGTTTGGCGAAACGCGCCCGGAGGCATGCCGACGATGGCGCTGAATCGTCTTGTGAAATGATGGATGGATGCATACCCAAGTTCATCGGCAATGGCCTTTAAACTCAAATCCGAATCACAGAGCATGGCCTTGGCTTGATCCATTTTCAGTGACAGGTAATACGCACCGGCTGAAGTGTCGGCGTGTTCCTTGAATTGGTGAGCCAGGTGCGATGCGCTGATATTCAGAGATCCGGCCAACCGCTGCATGTCGAACGGCTCATCCAGATGCTCACGTATCCATTGCATGGCATCAAGCACGCGCGTGGCCTGCAATGAGGCAGCATGTTTGGTTGCCGGTTTGTAGGCCAGTTCCAGAATCTCAAGCAGCAGTGATTTAATCACGCGATGATCGACATGCGTTGCGAGAACCTGTTTGTGAATCATCCCAAGCAGTCGCTGTAAGGCCAACGTGGTGGAGTCTGCAAACGTGGTGGGCAGTCGCGTTTGCTCGCCGGTGGTGAATCGGAAGATTAACGTTTGATAGTCCATGTAGGGTGAAACATTCTGCGCGCGATAGGAGACCGACGGACTGTAGAGCAGGACCTGCCCGGGTTTGGCGTGATGGGTTTTGTTGCCAACGGTGATTTTCGCGTGACCCTGTTGGACGTAGCTGAGGGTGTAAAAATCGTGTTCCAGTGGTTTGAGAAACCAGCGGCCCGTGGAGACGAATCGACCCAGAAAAATCAGCCTGGGATGGAGTTTGGCAAAGGCCTCCTCGCGTTGATTTGCCTCATAAAGAATGTGTCCGGTGGTGCTCATGGTCTGTCAGTTTACGATTGATCCGCGTTGCGAGCCAGAGCCGTGCTTCAGCGTGGAGCATGCGTAGCGTCAGGCATTGTCTACACAGGACGGATTGGACTTGATACACTGGTTAGCCAGTCGCTACCACAGTTGAGGTTCTTCCATGCTCCAATTCAAACGTCGGGATTTTTTGCGTGTTCTGGGCGCCAGTGCCACCGCTTCGCTATTGCATTCTCCTGCAGCATCATGGGCCAGGTCACCGCAACCCGCCAAACGCAATGTGTTGTTTTTTGCGGTGGATGATCTCAAACCTATTCTCGGTTGCTACGGTGATCAGCGCATCAAGACGCCCAACATTGACCGCCTTGCAGAACGTGGGATGACGTTTTTGAATAACCATTGTCAACAGGCTGTCTGCGGTCCCTCGCGTGCAAGTTTGTTGACCGGCATGCGACCGGATCAGACCAAGGTGTGGGATTTGAAAACACTCATCCGCGATATCAATCCGGATGTCGTGACCTTGCCCCAACACTTCAAGCAGAACGGTTACGAGTCGGTGGGCATGGGCAAGATTTTCGACCCACGTTCCGTGCAGGGCGTCGCGCTTGATGACCCCGCTTCGTGGTCCGGCCCGTACCCGCATCCCAAGTCCAATCCCGATAGCGTACATGGCTTTTGTGAACCATCGACCGTCAAGCGTCTGCGTGAAAAAATGCAAGATGCCCGCGAAAAAGGCGTCAAAGGCTATCACAAAATCATGCGCCACATCGGCGGGATTCCCACAACGGAATGCTACGACACGTCTGACGATGCCTATGCTGACGGTCGCATTGCCAACATGGCGGTTGACAAGCTCAAGCAATTTGCAACCTCCGACAAACCTTTCTTCCTGGCTGTCGGATTCAAGAAACCGCATCTCCCGTTTGTCGCGCCTAAAAAATATTGGGACCTCTACAAACGCCAAGACATGCAGTTGGCAGATTGGCAGAAAATGCCCCTTAACGCGCCGGAGATTGGCTTTCAGGATTCGTGGGAACTCAAGGCCGTCTACGATGTGCCCAAGACACAACTGATGCCTGAAGATCTGCAACGTGAGATGATTCACGGCTACCATGCCTGCGTCTCTTACATTGATGCCCAGGTCGGCAAAGTCCTCGACGCGCTCGATGCCTCCGGCAAAGCAGATAACACCATGATCGTTCTCTGGGGGGATCACGGTTGGCATCTGGGTGACCATGGCATGTGGTGCAAACATACCAACTTCGAGCAGGCCACCCGCAGCCCCATGATCATCAGTGCACCCTGGCTTAAAGCCAAAGGTCAATCGACCACTATGCCCACCGAGTTTGTCGACATCTACCCGACCCTCTGCGATCTGGCAGGCTTGGAGAAGCCCACACACCTTGCAGGAACGAGTTTATTGCCCGTGTTAAACGATGCTTCCAAACACATCAAAGACGCAGCGGTCAGTCAGTTCCCACGTCACACAGAAGACCGTCAACCCGCAATGGGCTACGCGATTCGCAATGAGCGTTACCGTTACATTGAGTGGGTCCAGAAGGACTTTCGCAAGCGCGATGCGCCCGGCCCGGTGATCGCGCGTGAACTCTACGACTACGAAGTGGACCCACACGAAACACGCAGTTTCCTGGATGATCCGAAGTATGCTGATGTGCTCAGACAAATGCAGGCTCTTGCACGAAAACACTGGCCAATCACGCAGTAACCATACTTCCCGTCATTCCCGTGCAGGCGGGAATGGCAGTTTATTGGTTATCCGTTTGTTCAACGACCTTTTTTATATCCCAGCATATCACGCATCACACTTGCAGTTTGCATCTTCATGTACGGACATGCTGACTTTGGCGGGCGTTGCTGTCACACCTTCAAACGCAGTCTCGAACGGGCTGCGACGAATACCATCGGGAATCAATAACGCCTGCGAATAGTCGACCTGTTTTGCTGCGATCACGTGACCTGCATCATCCATCAGTGACACCAGTACATGGCCATGAAGATTCCTGCGTTGGTAGAGATCACGTCGAACTGTGCCTTGAATGAGCAACGCATTGTCCTGTTGCGTGACGTGCGGTCTGACAATGCGCAGGCCGTCTTGATGGTTGACCGACACTGCGATATCCGTTGATGATTGGTTAAGACTTTGCGTCGCCTCACAGCCTGTTATGGCAATGGCTGATAGCAACAGTAACGTGTTAAAGAGCGTTCTCATTATTGGTTCTCCTTTCGAGAGACAAAATCAATGCGATGTTCTGGGATGGATGCCAAACCAGCGATACAAGGCAGGCAGGACAAGCAACGTCAGCAACGTACTGGTCACCAACCCGCCGATGACCACCGTCGCCAGCGGCCGTTGGACTTCACTGCCGGTACCGGTTGCATAGAGCAGGGGGATAAGCCCCAACGCCGTGGTCACCGCCGTCATAAGTACCGGGCGAAGTCGCATCGCTGCGCCATGTTCGCTGGCATGATCCACGTCATGTCCCTGGGCCACGAGTTGGTTAATGCACGTCACCAGCACCATGCCGTTTTCCACCGCAATCCCAAGTAGCGCGATAAAACCAATCGACGATGGCACGGACAAATTCTGCTGCGTCACCCACAACGCCAACACACCGCCAACCAAAGCCAGCGGGATATTGAGCAAAATCAGCATCGCGTTTTTCAGCGATTGGAACGAGCTGTAAAGCAAGATCAAAATCAGCACCAACGTCACCGGCACGACCACCGCCAAACGCCGATTCGCCTGCTGTTGCAGTCTGAATTGACCACCCCATTGCGTGAGGTATCCGGGGGGCAGCTGGAGTTGTTCATCAATCTCACGTTGCGCCTGGGCCACAAACGTGCCGATGTCTCGACCGACGACGTTGCATTGGATACTGATAAAACGCTGGTTGTCTTCACGCGTGATCTGACGCGGGCCGACGACCTGGCGGATGGTGGCAATCTGACTGAGTGGGACGCGCAAACCATTGGGCCCGTCAATGAGAATGTTGCCAATCGCTTCGGGATGATTGCGTGCGTCTTCCGCAAAACGGATGTGAATGGGGAACCGTCTGATGTTTTCAAAAATCTCACCCGCATCCATCCCGCCGACCGCTGCTGCGATGACCAACTGGACATCTTCCATGTTCAAGCCGAACCGCGCGATGGCCTGGCGGTCGGGTTCAATGAGTAGCTGTGGCGTGCCGGTGACTTGGTCGACCTGCACGTCAGTTGCACCTTGAACTTGCCCGACCACTTCTGCGATCGCATTGGCTTGTTCGACAAGCACATCAAGATCATCGCCAAAGAGTTTGATCGCCAACTCCGCCTTGATGCCTTCGAGCAATTCATCGACGGACATCTCGATAGGCTGCGTGAGATTCGCTTGAATCCCCGGCAGGTTATCCACCATATGTCGAATCGACTCTTCAATGGTTTGCTGTGTCGTGCCTTTGGACCACTCGTCCTTGGGCTTGAGAATCACGAACATCTCTGCGGAGTTGATCGGGTCGGCATGTGCGCCGACTTCACCACGTCCCACACGGCTGGTCACTTCGCTGACCTGGGGAATCTGCAGAAGCATCTTCTCAACAATCATCGTGTTTTTACGCGATTCGTTCAGGGAGATGGAGGGTGCCATACTCAGGCGCACCACGATCGTTCCTTCGCGCAGCTTCGGCGTGAACTCCGAACCCAGTTGCGGGAAGACCCACACGCCCAAGCCGATCAAGCTGATCACCAGTAACACCGCCAACACACGCGCCTTGATAAATAACTTGAGAATCGGTCGGTAAGGCAGTAGCAGTAACCGAACGATGATCGGTTCGCTGTTGTCCTGCTTGCCCGCCTTGGCTTTGCGTCGACGCATGAGTAAATCACTGCACACCGGCGCAAGCAGCAGGGCAAAGACCAGTGAACCCAGCATCGCCAGCGTCACCGTATATGCCAATGGTCGGAACGTCTTGCCTTCGACACCCTGCAAGGTCAGCAGGGGGACGAAAACGAGAATGATGATCGCGATGGCAAAGATGATCGGCCGTCCGACTTCCTTGCATGCCTTGGCTACCAGATGCAGCTTCGATTCATCCGGATGTCCTTCGCGGAAATGACGGTCGACGTTTTCGACCACCACGATCGTCCCGTCCACCATCATGCCAATGGCGATGGCAAGACCGCCCAGTGACATCAGGTTCGCGGAGAAGCCAAAGTACTTCATCGCAATCATCGCAAAGAGCACGGAAAACGGGATGGCGATGGCAACCACCAGCGACGGTCTGAAACCACCCATGAACACCAGCAGAACCAACGCAACCAACACAATGCCTTGAATCAATGCTTGTGTCACCGTGTTGACGGAGGCTTCGACGATGTTTTTCTGCTGGTAATACGGGACAATTTCAACGCCATCGGGAAGCGCGTTGTTGATCTCTGCGATCTTGGTTTCAACGTTGCTGATGACGGTCGAAGCATTCGTGCCATAGAGTTTGACCACCATGCCTGCAACGACTTCGTTCTCACCGTTGTGTGTTTGCAGGCCGCGTCGGATGGCGCCGCCCAACTGGATATCCGCCAGTTGTTCAAGGTAAACACTGCGCCCGTCGACCGTCTTGATGACGATTTTTTTCAAATCCGCCATGCCCTTGGCAAGTCCAACCGAACGCACGACCAACTCCTCTGCGTTCTGCTCAATGAACTGAGCGCCGACGTTGAGGTTGTTGGCTTGGACACGCTCGATGACATCGTGAATCGTCACGTCATAGCGGCGTAAGGCCTGCGGGTCGATGATGACTTGATACTGTTTTTCATGGCCACCGATCCCCAGGACTTCGGTCACACCCGGCACGGTTTGGAGATTGAATTTGACGATCCAGTCCTGCATGGTACGCAGGTCCTGGAGATTGTATTGGCCGGTGGTATCGTGGAGATAGTAAAACAGAACCAGCCCCATCCCCGTGGAGATCGGCCCCATTTCCGGTTCGCCGAACCCTTCGGGAATCTGCTGACGGGCTTCACTGAGTCGTTCGTTGACCAGTTGCCGACAGAAGTAAATAT
Source organism: Phycisphaeraceae bacterium (assembly GCA_002704825.1). Classification (GTDB taxonomy): domain Bacteria; phylum Planctomycetota; class Phycisphaerae; order Phycisphaerales; family Phycisphaeraceae; genus UBA7800. The sequence goes on along the minus strand of PAIY01000039.1, from coordinate 10,387 downwards.
CCATCCCGTCTTTGAAATAAACATTGACGACCGACAAGCCGAAGTTCGAGACGCTGCGGATTTTCTCCACGCCGGGCAAGCCTGTCATGGCAGCTTCGACGGGGTACGTCACATGCATCTCGATTTCCTCGGGCGCCAGGCCGTCGGTCACCGTGAACACCTGCACGAGATTGGGCGAAACGTCAGGGAAGGCATCGACCGGGAGCTTGGTATAGGACCAATATCCCGCTGCCATCACCAGTAGCGCGAGCACAATCATCAACAGGCGATTGTGTAATGCGAATCCAATGAGTTTGTCTATCATGGCAATTTTCTTCAGCTAAGCGTGTCTGACACGATCAGGTATTCCGTCAGTTGCAATTGATTGCTCGAGATGATCCTGCACCGCATTGACATGCGGTGCTCAATGAGAGTGTTTCCAGGAATTAATCTCCATGCCGTCTTTGATTTCGTCATTCCCGCGAAGGCGGGAATCCAGTGGCATGCAGTTGAAAATTGCAAATTTCACTGGACTCCAGACTTCCGGGGGCGCGGGAGTGACGGAAGATGGAGATTCATTGTTTAAACGGCTCTCAATCAACACTGACGGAAACACGATCAGTGAGCATGACCCGCGTGGCCGAAAGCTCCTTTCTGCATCTGGGCTTTAAGAGCAAATGCGTTGTGAGAGACGTAAACCTGACCGGGCTTTAACCCGTCGAGAATCTCAACGGTCTTCTGATCGGACTGCCCTATCGTGACCGGCTTGGCTTCAAGTCCTTCATCCGTTTGGATAAACACCGAGGGTTTATTTTCGACTTCGACGACCGCAGCGGTGGGAACGACAATGCTCGCTTGGTGTGATTGGGTGTGCACCTTGCCGGTGACAAATAAACCGGGGCGGTAGTGACCGTCGGGGTTTTGGAGAATGATGCGTGCGGTTGCTGTGCGTGTAGTCTCCTCAATCGACGGACTGATAAATGCGATGATCCCGGTGGTATCCGGCAAGTGATGGCCGAACTTCAGTTCGACTTGCTGGCCCGGTTGGATCAAAGCAAGGTCACGTTGATAGACCGCAAGATTCACCCAGACGCTGCGGGTATCAGCGATGATGAAGGCAGGATCGTTGCTGTCGGTTGCGATGTTTTCACCGAGGGTTAAATGACGTTGCGTAATCGTGCCGGTGATGGGTGCGGTGAGTTCGTATTGGCTGAGATTGTGTTGCTCGTTGGAGACCGCTTCTATTTGTTCATGCGTAAAACCCAGTGCATGCAGGGCATTTTCCGCCAGGGCGTATTGGATTTGTGCATCACGGGCGACCTGTTTGGACTCGAGCATGGCACGTTCGGTGCCGACTTTGTCATTGAACAATCGCAGGTCACGGGAGGCATTTTCTTTGGCCAGTTCCCAACGCGCACGGGTAGCTAACAACTCGCTGCGAAGAGCTGCCAACTCGCGACTGGAGATGCTTGCAAGGACCTGCCCCTTCGTGACGAAGTCGCCCATGGATGCATGCACCTTGCTGACAATGCCGGGGACGGGGGTGGTGACATGGGCGATGTGATCCGCATTGAAAACCACTTCACCTGAGAGTGTGGTGTAACGAACGATTTTGCCTGACGCTGCTTTGTCGGTGCGGATGTCAAATCGTTTGAGCATCTGGGCATCAAGTTTGATCGGGCCGTCTTCGTGTTCATCATGTCCGTGACCCGCATGGTCATCATGATCGTCATGCGCATCGGACTTTGCTGGTGCGTGATCATGGCCGGCATGTTCATCTTTGGTGTGTGCATCCGGCATGTTCATCTTTGGTGTGTGCATCATGATCGTGATCGTCGTGGTCATCATGGTCCGCGTGTTCATCGCTCTTCTTCATGGCAGCTGTCTTGCTATCGGCTGCATGTGCAGTGTGATCATGTTCGTCATGATCATGATCGTCATGTTGATCCGCAGACTTATTCTGAGGCTGAACTTTGGCGGGGGCGGGATGGTCGTGATCATGGCCATCATGATCATCGTGTTGAGCGTACGACGTGGTAGCAAGACACAGTAACAAGCCTGCGATCATTGCTGTCATTGGAATGGATTTTAGAAACATGGATATATCTCCATTGCAGTTTGGTTGATTGGTTTTAAGATTTGGGAAGTTCGTCGATGCTCTGGCAGATCAGACCTTCAATCCAGGCCCGCGCCAGATGCCAGTTGGCTAAAGCATCAAGGTGCTGACTTTGAATCTGGTAAAGCGTCTGCTCAGCATCGAGCACATCAATGAACTGGACATCGCCTTGCTCGTAAGCTTTCTGGGTGACATCAAACGCCTGCTGCGCTTTGGGCAGTGCATTGTCACGCAGCGCGATGGCATGGTCGTATGCGATGGCAAGCTGGGTATATGCCATGACCAGTGTCTGTTGCAAGGCCAGAAGGGCTTGACGTTTTTCATGACTTGCCGACTGCTCACCGATGCGCGTGCTCAGTCGCTGTGCCTGATTGCGATCACCGATGGGAAGGGGCATGGACAACCCGAGCACAAGGGCTTGGTCATTGTTGTCATTGTCATGTTTGACCCCCAGTCGGACGCTCAGATCCTGCCTGGCGATGGCGTTGGCAAGCTGATGCTGGGATTGACGCATGGCCAATTCGGTTGCCCAACGTTTGACCTGCGGATGTTGCTCGATATGTACCAAAAACGTGTCCATTTTGGGTAAAACACCGATTTGTTCCAAATTGCCAGCGACTTTTTCAAACGTGACCTGCTTTTGACCCAGCGAGAGAGCCAATTGGTGATAGCTGGCGGTGAGTTGACGCTTGGCCTGTTGGACTTCCAGTTGGACCTGGGCGAGTTGGACATCTGCGCGGATGAGTTCGACCTGGGGTGCGACGCCTGCATCGACGCGCTTTTGGATCAGGTCGCGTACGGCTGTTGCCAGGTCCACCGCTTGTTGACTTTGCTCAACGCGACGTTGGTTGACCAGGGCCTGAATGTATTGGCTGGTAACATTGGAGAGCAGTTCCACGCGCCGGGCTTGCTGGTTCCAATCTGCTAATTCGGAGGCTTTGCCAGCCACCCGTTTCATGTGCGCCAGGTCACCGCCGAGCGGGAAGGATTGGGCGAGACTGATGGTGGTTTCCAGCGCCTGCGTGCCGGAGAAATCACCGGTGCCTGCGAAGTTTTCAAACTCAATTTCCAACTCGGGATTGGGCCATTGACCGGCGTATTGCTGATGGACTTTGGCGGACTGAATCTGCAGTCGCCCGACTTGCAATGCCGGAGATTGCGCCATTGCCAAGTTGAGTGTTTGTTGTAATGTCAGCGTGCCTGTTGGTGCGGGTGGAGGCGATTGCGTCACCGCGCTTGCCGGTGAGTTGGCCTGCGAATCAGGGGTTAACGTTGTGTTGTCAAAAAGCGGATGCGATTGGCATCCAGTGATGCTTAGGCTGGCAGCGATGAGGCTACCGAGAAACCATCGTGTCATGATGGAACTCCAGTGATAGACGGATAAATGGATAACGGACTGCGCGGGGCAGTCTGGACAGGGTTGGTGATGGGGAGTGTTCAGATCAGCAGGAGAATGCTGCCGGTCGTCGTTGCCGGATCATCCGGGCGCGGGGGGGCCTGGGTGTTGAAGGTTGTGAGGCGCGTTGGCTTGAGTGCATCCAGGGGTGATGCAGCCATGATGTTCAGATGCAGCGGGGCGATGGCAAGCAGGTTCACGTGCAAATCATACTTGAGATTGATAGTAGGGCTGAGTTGGCCCTGCAGCGGGATGTCGGTGCAGTCATCATGCTCATAGCATAGGGACACCGGCTCGGGGGCATCACAACAGGCATCGGTCACCACCGTCTTCTGGCAGGTGTCCTTGAGTGCGAACTCGATCTGCTGATGATCGTTGTGTCCCACGCATAGCACCAATAGCCCATTGGACAGGCTGGCAAAAAGCCAGACGCCAAGCAGCAAGATTCGGGCGGTGTTGGATTGAAGGCGGTACATCTTTGCTGAATCATACATAGCGTCTGAGGTGAATACAAGTATAAAAAGACGTTGCCGGGAGTCTGGGATACAATCTTTCGGATCATATTTTGGAAGACTTTGTAAAAAATGTTGGTCTATTTAAGTGTTTTATTTAAAAGTGAATATGATCTTGTTTGTTGGCTATGTCAACCCAATGAGTCAGATTCCCTTGTCGAAATCCTTGACTTGAAGTAGGTGCCCAATATGATTACTCACAATAAGTTTAACGATACACAAATTTAACGGTACAGTTCTTCAGTATGTCCCCTCCCGTCACACTCAAACAGATTGCCAGTCGCGCCGATGTCTCCGAGATGACGGTTTCGAAGGTACTCAGTGGGCGTTACCAGCCGACTCAGCGGCGCGCTGTGGCTCGCGCGAATCGTATTCGTGAGATTGCAGAAACGTTGGGTTACCGTCCCAATGCCGCTGCCAAGGCGATTCGCTCGGGGCGGTTTGGTGCGATGGCATTACTCATGAGTGTGAAGCCGCATCGCGGGGCGTTGTTTCAGAACATGCTCTTTGGGATTCATGATCGCCTGGCGGAACACGATTTAAAGCTGACCCTGGCGCGCATGACCGATGAACAATTAACTGACGGTGTGCAGTTGCCCAAGTTGCTTGGCGAATGGTGCTGTGACGGCATGTTGGTCAACTACACCGATGATGTCCCATCGCGGATGCGTGACTTGATCAACGACCATCACTTGCCTGCGATCTGGGTCAACACGTTGCTTGAGCATGACTGTGTTTACATGGATGATGAACAAGGTGCACTGGCGGGAACGCAAGCGTTGATTGCCGCCGGGCATCGTCGTATCGCCTACGTGGATTACACACACGGGCCAGACAAAGTTGATCCGCATTACAGTGTGGCAGCACGTTTGGCTGGCTATGAAAAAGCCATGTCTGAGGCTGGTCTGAGGCAGCGTATTGTCAAGGCACCGACCGGTGTGCTGATGCCAAGAGCTCAGCGGATTGCGTTCAGTGAATCATGGTTGTCTGCGCCGGATCGTCCCACAGCTGTTGTGGCCTATGGCGGTGAAGATGTGACAACGATTTTGTATGTCGCGCATGGGATGGGACTCAAGGTGCCTCGCGACTTGTCAGTGATAAGCTTTGGTGAGAGCTGTTCGTCAATGTTTGGACCAAGTGTGGCAACCATGGTTCTGCCAACGGATCAGATGGGTAAACGTGCCGTGGAGTTGCTGTTGGAGAAAGTCGCCATGCCTGACATCATGCTCCCCAGCTTGAAATTATCACTGTCATTTGAACCCGGCCAAACGATCGCACCACCCATGCAAGACAGATAAATCCAGCGATCCCGTGAGTCACGGGCATGATTCGTTGTTTTAACTGTTACGTAAAACATAGATGAAAAATGACGCTTTCAGACTGCAAAGGACAGGTTCGTGGACACACAAACAACAGATGTACTTCGACGTAGCCATCACGGTTTTACGCTCATTGAATTACTGGTGGTGATCTCCATCATTGCTTTACTGATTGCAATACTCCTGCCGGCCTTGGCTGGAGCACGCGAAGCCGCGAAGGTGGTCAAGTGCAAGAGCAATGAAAAGCAGTTGGGCGTAACGCTTGCGGTGTACAGTTCGGACAACGATGACTGGCTGGTTCCGACGATTGATATGTCCTGGTGGGGCGATCAGTCCAATGTCTTTGGCGACAATGTCTGGTGTCGGAAGTTGATCAACTCCGGTGCCATGAAGCCCGGCCCGGTGATCCCGTCCAATGGCCGCAATGATAATTGGGAAGATTTGATTGTTCCCATGCTTCAATGCCCTAGTCAGAAGCTTGATCTTTGGACGCACATGTGGCATTACACTCCGTCCTATGATTTACTTGGCGTTTCACCTAAAGCCGGCAATCCGATCATGACACGCGTCAGTGAGTTGCCCCAGACATCATTGTGTGTGACCTTTGCCGAAGGCGGTCGCGGCGGATCATGGTATCCATTTGCCCGTTCTCCTTCGGGGGGGAACAATGTCGGCCAACGCTGGGGGGCACCGCATAACCTGACGACCAATGCACTGCATGTTGATGGGCATGTGCAAAGCTATGTCTATGAGAAAAAACTTACTGCTGTCAGTGGCAGTGCAGGTGGCCCGGATGATTATCACAGTTGGGAAGAACGCGTCAAGGGACCATTGATCTGGAAACGCAGCCAGATTCCTGGACTTCGAACAAACTGGTAAGACATTTTTAACCTGATCATTCAACAGATTCTTGCATATCATTTTAGCCATGGGAGTGCTTATGCCCGCTATCCGAGTCGATCGAATTCTTCTTGTTCTTGCCTTTGCCATAGGCGTGCTTGCGTGGCAAACAACAACATGCAAAGCACAGGCAGAACAACAGGTGCAGGTCAGCGCCCAACTCATTGGCCCGTTGAAAGATTCTGTGATCATTGGCGGTGCTTCAAAGACGCAGCTTGCAGTGCGCCTCAATACCGAGGTCATTGACTATGCAACACTCAAAACCGATGATCTGATCGATGCCCAATTGCAGATGCAGCTTTCCAAGTCCAATCTCGAACAGCTGGATGTCATTGCGCAAGGCACGTTCTCCGGCAAAAAAGTGGTGGACCTGGCCAGCATCCCCGAGCTTCAATCCATTGAACTCACCGAAGGCCAGTCGCTGAACATCCTGGTCTGGCGATCGCATTGGCATTGGAACGGTGGGGGCACACTCGAGAATTTCAAGATCAAACGCCTGTCTGACAACATGACTTTTCAGATGCCCGATCTCTCCATCGAACCGGCTCAGCGTAATGACCTGGGACTATTCAAACTCATGGCCATGAGTAAACGCGACAAGTTTCCCGTCGTCACCCAATGGGTTGATCTCAAACCCACCGACAAGAACGGCAAGTATGAATTCGAGAAGTCCGGTCGCCAGATGCGAATCAGCTATGGCAAAGGCAACCTCCATTTCTTCACCAACGGTCGTGCCAACTTCAAAGCCGAATATGACTACGCACCGGCGCTGGTCATCGAACCCGACCAACCCGTCACCGTCGGACTTTCGGGCAAGCTGAACCTGTGGAGTGGCAAACCCAACGACAAGCCCACCATGACCTGGGCGGTCACACGGTACGCACCTTCAGGCAAGGCTTCATCGACGGCCATGCTCCAATTCCATCGTGCATTGCGCCCGATTCTTGAGGGGCAAACATCACAGCTTTCAACCCAGTTCAAACCCGGTGTTGACTACGACGAAAAACCTTTGCTTGCTGTCCCCTTTACCAAGAAGATTGATATCGAGAATTTTAAATCAGTCATCCAGCCGTATCTCAAGGGGCAATGGGACAACCATGGCCTGGTGATGCAATTGACAACCAACGGGGGCATGCCGCCTGCTGTGAAAGTTGAGTCCAAACGTGTGGATGGCAAGATCACATTGCGTGTTCATCCCAAACACAAATTCTATGATTATCCCGTCAAGGTTCAGCCCAATGTCTATGTCAAAACACAGGGCAATCAACTCACCTATGGCAATGAACGCCTGCGACTATGGGGCGTGGCAGGGACCGTTGGCAGCACCTCGGCTCCACAGCGTTTGAATCGTGAAGGTTTCAATGCAGTTCGACTCTGGCCCAAAGGCGGGCAGAAGGGCAAGAGTCCGTACTATCCCAAGGACGATGCCATCAAAGGTGTCCTGCCCGATTCTGACGGCCTGGATCATTACGATCGCTTTGTCGCGGAGATCAAGCGGCAGGGCATGTTCATCATGAGCCCGTTTTTGATCAATGCCATTCCACTGGATGCATTGACGGATGATGCGAGTTTTGTTGCAGGCGGTGATGATTGGGAAGACTGGCAAAAAGCCGTCAAAAATCGCAAGAAAGCCAAGGGGGTACGCCTGTGGTACGCCTTGGACGAACGCATGCTCAAGGCCAGCAAACAGCATGTCTTTAACCTGCTTAATCACGTCAACCCGCACACCGGCAAACGCTATGCCGAGGAAGAATGCATTGCCGTCTGGGAACTCAACAACGAAGCGAAGATCATCAAGATCGCGTTGGAAGATGGCTTTGATACCTGGCCTGAATACTTTCAGCAGAAAATTCAGAATCGCTGGAACCAATGGCTGACCGATCGCTACAGTTCACAGGACAACATCCTCAAAGCGTGGGGCAAGTTGGCTGAGGGGGAAAGTCTGACGGATCAGAGCATTGCCTGTGCCCCGATCTTTGCCAAACGCAATGACTATCCGCAGGCGCGGGGTGATGACTTTGTTCACTTCATCGTTCAACTGGTCAGTGATTACTACAATGAGATCAAAACCTACGCCCGTGCACAGGCGCCAAGCGGTGTCGGCGTGAATGTTCAGCCGTTCTCCTTTGACACCCAGTATCGTCCCAATACGCCCTGGCAATTCTCGGTCACCGAGCATGCCGATGTCGCCAACTTCGGGATGTACTTCTTCTCACTGAACTCCACATTGGCCAACCCGCCTTCCATGTATGTCATGGATTCACACACCCTGGCTGACAAGCCCACTGTCATCTACGAAACCAACTCCGGGCGCCCGGGTCAGTATCGCGTCGAACATGCCTACCGCACCGCCGCCTTTGCCAGTTGGCAGGATTGGGATGCCGTGTTCTGGCATTACTATCACTACAAGGATTGGGAGGACGAACAATTCCTCACCACGGTGTTGCCTTACCAGAGCAACAGTTTTTACTGGTCAGCGGTGGAGTTTGAAAAAGACCCGGTCATGATCAGTACCATCGGACTGGCGGGGCAGATCTTCATCAACCATCAAATCCATGCCGCGACCAATCCCGTTGACTATGAAGTCGGCAAGCAGGGCATCTACAGCTACAGCAAGTTCAACGGCATGTCCACGCAACGCGCTGCCTTTGAGCGTGGCGCACGGATCACTTACAAACCCGATGAAGACTTTAACACACGCATGGTCAATGCCGATCCGCAATCGCTGGAAGGGCGCATCAATGATGCCATCAAGGCAGGGGATCAGATCATCTGGGATTGGCCCAATGCCCGACTGATCGTCGATACGCCAACCAGCAAAATTTATGTCGGCAAGACACCGCCCAGTAAGGGTTGGTATCGCTTCTCCGACGGCATCGCAGTGGGACAGTTCGGGACGGACTTTGCTGCCTTTGCCATGGTCAGTGCCGATGGCAAACCACTCACCGGCCCCAACGCATCTGAGCGTGTCTACGTCAATGCGCGTTACAACGCAGAGAATTCAGGCTTTGATATGGATATGTCCATCCTCGAAAAACCCAACGCAGGTAATCCCTTTGTCCAGGCCCGACACATTCGCAATAAAGGCTATTCGCCCATCATCGAAACGCCGGTCCCTTACACCGTGGCATTCCCCAATCACATCCGTGCGACGTTTACCGGCTTTGATTCGCTGCAACGGCAATGCCTTGAGCGTTCCATTGATCACAGTCGCCTGGTCCATGACGGACAACCGCTGTTCACTGGCGTATTGCAAATCAGCAGTCGTTCACAGGCAGTCGAAACACCACAGTCAACCCCCATGAATCAAGGCAGTGACACGCAAGACGGTTTAGCCGATGGCAGCGATACCGCAGCGCATTCGAATCTCTGGAATCCCATCTCCGTGCTTGCCTGGAGTGACGGGTACGGTCAATCGCATCGCCTGATCCGCGAGTCGCCCATGATCTACACAAACCTCACGGTTTCGGAGACCAAACCGCGGTACATCCAAATCAACGATGCCAAGACGTTGTTTGATTTGACGGCCCAGGTGCGTGTGTATTTTGATGACAATGCCATGCATCAGGTCAGTCTCAAGTACACTCAGCCCCCAGCGGTCACGGAAGTTTTAGCTGACTTTAACAAGCGTTTTGGCAAACCCACGTCCAGCAAAATCTCCGCGGACGCCTTTGCCCAGACGCGCATCACCTGGCAACAGAAGATCGATGACGAACAGATGTCCATCGTCCTCACCGAAGACCAGGGCGTCATGCAGATTGTCTTTGATCGCAAGTGATGTAGATTAAGGCTGGGAGGTTGGCGTGACCTGTTCGTAGTCTGCTGCAAGGCGTTGAGCAGGCGTCTTGCCATCGGAGTAGTAGCGTTGATCGTAAAATTGCTGGGGTGTCTTGCCTGCGGATGCAGCGTAGCTGTTAAGTCCCATCAGCCGATCCATGGCACCGGGTTTGGACAGTGCGCCACAGCCTGTTAACACAAGCAAACTCACGAACAGCAAAATGGAACCGACAACTTTGAGCATGGCCGTATTGTAGCAGTCTGCGATCAGGTTTGAAGTCTAAGAGCGGTTTAAATAATTCAACTTCATGCCATCGTATTTTTCGTCATTCCCGCGCAGGCGGGAATCCAGTGGCATGCAGTAGAAAATTGCAAATTCCACTGGACT
>PAIY01000038.1 GCA_002704825.1 Phycisphaeraceae bacterium | reverse complement strand
TGGTCATCGACCCGGTGATGGTCGCATCCTCTGGCGTGAGATTCAGGGGCAGTCAACAGACCGTTTCTACCAACCCTTCCTCTACGGGGAAATGGTGTGCGTCAACAGTGAAACGCACATGCTCAAGATTGATATCCGCACCGGACGTGCGATGGAGATCGTTGAATTGAAGGCTGTGGTGAACAACCCCCCCGCAGTCATGGATAACTTTGCCATCTTCGGCGGACTCAACGGACGAATCTTTGCACACGATGTCAATACGGGTTATCCGAAATGGAACTACCAGTTACAGGCTGGGATCACCGCCCCGCCGACCACCAGCACGGCAGCGGTTCTGGTGGGTGATGCCAGTGGTGTGTATATCCTGCTCAACGCCCGAACCGGTGACCCCATCTGGAAGGGACGCACCTTCCGTCAGATTTCCGCTCCAGGCGTGATTCTCAGGGATAAAAACCTGGTGCTCATCCCAAGTGAAGATCAGACGTTGTACGCACTGGATTCGGTCTTTGGCAATGACATCTGGCGATACCATGCCAAGCGTGCCCTGACGCATCAGCCAATCATCATTGACGATATGATTCTCTTACCCATCACCGGCAATGGACTTTTTGCCCTTGACGCGGGTACTGGCAAGGAAATCTGGAAAACCAACGAACGTCTGACCCCGTTTGATAGCAGTGATGAAAACCTTTACTGCTACAAATCCAACAGTCTCTGGATTCTGGAAAAAGAGTCCGGCAAGACGATCAGCCAAATCCCCACCGCCGACATCACCGACATGATTGCCCTGCCAAACAAGCAGTTTCTGGTCATGACACAATCCGGCCGCCTGCTCAAACTCCAGCGATAGAGCCGTTCAAATAATTAATCCCTGCTTTCCGTCACTCCCACGCAGGCGGGAGCCCAGTGGGACTTGCAAGAACACACAGCATGCCACTGGATTCCCGCCTGCAAGAGAATGACGAAATGTGAGATGGCATGAAGATTAATTATAAGAACTGCACTAATGAGCTTGACGACCGGGTTTACCGGGGAACCTGATCGATTTTAAACATGTCTGAACCGATGCATGTGATCCAGGCCAACATCCATTGCCAATCTGCGTTATCATGTGCGCTTTAACTGTGTTTAGATTTCCCAAAATGATTCTACGGAGTAGATGAATGTCGGACCTGGTTCCTGTACGTCGCGCGTTGATTTCGGTTAGTGATAAGACCGACCTGATTCCTTTTGCCAAGTCGCTGGCCAAGTATGGTGTTCAGCTGATTTCCACCGGTGGCACCGCCAAGGCATTGGCTGAAGCCGGATTGGATGTCACCCCTATTGATGAAGTGACCGGCTTTCCTGAAATGATGGATGGTCGTGTCAAGACGCTGCACCCGCGTGTCCACGGTGGCCTGCTGGGGTTGCGTGACAATGACGGGCATGTGGCATCCATGAAGGAACATGGTATTGAACCCATCGATATGGTCTGTGTGAATCTATATCCATTCGAACGTACTGTTGCCCAGGAAGGCGTTGCTGACGAGGAAGCCATCGAGCAGATCGACATCGGTGGCCCGAGCATGCTACGTAGTGCCTCCAAGAATCATGCGTTTGTCACCGTGGTCACCAGCCCGACGCAGTACGATGCCTTGATCAATGACATGACCGCCAATGACGGTGCGACGAGCCTTGAGGTTCGCAAGCGTTTTGCTGCTGCCGCGTTTGCCCGAACGGCTGCCTATGACACGGCCATTGCCCAGTGGATGCAGACCCGCCTGGAAAGCAATGTCTCCGACGGTGTGTTTGGCAGTGCCCTGCTCATCCGTATGGACCGTGCTGACGAACTGCGTTACGGCGAAAACCCGCACCAAAAGGCAGCACTCTACAAAGACCCCAACTGCACCGAAGCCAATGTCGTCAATGCCAAGCAACTGCATGGCAAGCAACTGAGCTTCAACAATCTTTATGACGCCTCAGCCGCTTTGGAACTCGTCAAGGAATTTGAAAAACCGTCAGCCGTTGTCGTCAAGCACACCAACCCCTGTGGCTGTGGTGTTTCCGATGATCTGAAGACCGCCTTTGAGAAAGCCTATGCCGGTGATCCGATGGCAGCCTTCGGCGGGATTGTCGCATTGAACAAAAACGTCGACGTTGCCACCGCACAAAGCATCACCGAAGGACAGAAGTTCCTGGAAGTGATCGTTGCCCCGTCCTATGACGATGATGCATTAAAGCTCCTGGCTGAACGCTGGAAGAATGTCCGCTTGCTGGCTGTCGGTGACATCGCTGATCCGGCGCACCGCGATCCGGCGCAGGCGGACTTCAAACGCATCATCGGCGGGATTCTCGCTCAACAGCGTGACCTGGTCGACATGTCGCCAACAAACTGGAAGCACGTTGCAGGCCCCGCTCCCACCGACGAACAGTTGGCGGACCTTGCCCTGGCATGGGCTGCGGTCAAACATGTGAAGTCCAATGCGATCACTTTGGCTAAAGACGGTGCCCTGGTCGGCGCCGGTGCCGGTCAGATGGACCGCGTTGAATCCTGCAAGATTGCGATTCAGAAGGCCAACGTCAAGGACCAGAATCGCTCCACCAGTGCGGTCGCTGCTTCGGACGCCTTCTTCCCGTTCCGTGATGGTCCGGACCTGCTCATTGGGGCTGGTGTCAAAGCCATCGTCCAGCCGGGCGGTTCCAAGCGTGATGACGAAACCATCTCCGCGTGCATTGACGCAGGCGTGACCCTGCTCTTTACCGGTCGCCGCCACTTCCGTCATTAATCATTCTTGATACAAAAAACAAAACGAGAACGGCATCACAACCGTTCTCGTTTTTTATTGTGTGTATGCGTATTCCTAACGATTTAATCAGCCATTATTCATGGACACCCGGACGCAGAATGACGTTGTCGTAAAGCTGCGAAGTGTTACCACGAATCAGCAATTGATTGAACTTTGTAAATTGCTTGTCCTTACCACTGACTTTAAGTTTGCCATCCACCCAGAGATTAATGTCACCTGACTTGGCGTCGTATATTAGACGCATTTTTGCCAGAGGTTGTTGGACAGCAACGTGACCACTGGAGACACGTGGTGATATGGATTGCCCACGGGAACCGAAGACGAAGGGTTTATCAAGATCATACTTGAGTAAACCGACAGCACCTTCACCGTTGTGATACTTTTCGTTGGACGAATCCCAGAGTAAGCCATAGCCCTGCTTGAGTTGATTGTCGAGGAGGACAACAATCCCGCCACGCTGATAGTTGGTGTGAAGCATGTCCATGGTGAGGGTGAATGAGCCGGTGATAGGTTGATCGAGTTTTCGTGTGATGACGGTATTCTTGACGACAAGCACGGAGCGGTCCTCAATGCGTGTCAGCCGTTCGATGGCAGCTTTGCCTTTCCATTTGGCTTTGTCCTGCATGTCATCAGCAACGACGCTATCTGACGAGGCATCCAACGGCGTTGTCTCAACCAGCGGTTCCTTGAGTTCATCCCAGGGCCGTTCGTAATTGGGCACGGGTACCAGCTTGGGTGAGCCCCAGTTGCCTGCTGCATCCTGTGCACGGATCCATGCAAAATGAACACCGGGTGTATCAAGCACATGATCAGGAATCTCAAAACGATAGGTGACGTTCAAACCTTTTTCATCGTGCTTTTCAGGAGCAACATCGATCAATCGTGACGAACGGGGTTGCCCCAGGACAGACAGGATGGCTAACTTGCGACCTCGACCGATGAGTTGCAAAGTGGACTCTTTCTGCCAATCTACAGCCCGCGGGGGCATGCCAACCATACTCTGCCAGCCGGTCCATACCTGTTCGGAGATTTCACGCGGCTTGTTGGCTGGGATGAGTTTGATCGTCTGATGCGTGCGAAGCTGTCCCTTGGGTTCAGAAAGCACAATCTCATTGACCGACTTGGCCTGAATGCTGACACCTGCTCGTGGATTCGTGGGTTCAAACGCCCATGCTGCTCCGATCCAGGGTTGGACACCAAGTTCAGATGCCGTTGATCCCAAATCAAATGTCTGTGTTGTGGTGAGAAGCTCGCGGGCGCTACCAATCTGGAAATCACCAAGGAGTCCTTGTTGAGCGTAGGCTGGCCCCACTTCGCCTTCAGTGAGTTTGATATTGCCTGTGTCTTTATTCTCACCGGGTTGGGCTGCTTTCCAGTAGCGGTCCCCTTCCCAGGCAACTTCCAATGCGGTGACGGGACTCACGGTATCCCGCACATCCACCCACATCGCACCACCGCGTTGATGCGATCGATAAACGCGATCAATGATCGGTCCTGCACCATCACCATAACCCAGTTTCTCCCAGACCATCGGTATGACGGACTCCTTGGGTGGGTTGGCAGGTTGGTTAAAGGTCTTGCCACGCAGATGGGCCAGCATGCGACAGTACAGGAATGGATCATCTGTCAGTCCATCAATATCCCACGCCGGTTCGAGGTTGGCCCCTTCTTCGTAGTCATTCCAGCTTGAGAGCATCAGGAAATCAGGCTTGTCTTCCATGGTTGCTGCGATATGCATCTGGAGCATTCGTGCAGCTTTGCCATAGGCACTGACCTGCTTCTGACGCCAGGGTTGAGCGGTGCCATCAAACTTGGGATAAATCATATCGCCGACTTTTTTATTGGCTTTGTGTCCCACAGCAATGGTCTTTGCAGGGTCCTGCTGTGACATGTCCACAATGCGTGTGCGACTTTCCGTGCGATGCACACTGGCTGAGGAAATGATCGCATCAACCTGCGGCACCTGGCTGACCTGATTCACATCACCAAAGATCATCCAGTAGACTTCGCCGACTTCTTTTTCGACCGTTGCCATCATCTGCGTGGTCGCTTCGACGCCGGGCCAATAGCCGAAGGTCTGGTAGTAGTAGACGGGCTTGCCATCAATTTTCAGAAAGCCCGGATGGTCTTTGACGATCTTGAGAAATCGGATGATCCGCTGTGCCATGATCTTTGGATCACGACAGATCGAGCCTTTGCGGAACGCGACTTCATCCATGTAAAAAATCGAATATTTCTGCTCGGCAGCAAGATCGAGAATGGGGAGGAGCAACTGGTCTTCGTTGAGAAACGTGATGCCTTCGGACATCTCCGGGTGGATCATGACGACCGTCGCATCCAGACCCGCAGCTTTCATGCATTGCATCTGCCAGCGAATGACATCTTCGTTGGTCGAATCGTAAATACCAACATAGGGATAACCGTTGCGATCCCACTGCATCCGCCACGGCTGCATGTCACTGGTCAAGCGCGTGGTCATGTGACTCATCGCGCGATGCGGATGGGTGTAACTAAACCCCCACCAGACATGCCATTCCTGGCAGAAGACGGGAATGTTCTTCGTGATGCCGAAGGTCTTGGGATCGTGTTTATCAGTCGTTTGAGCAGATAACACTGTGGTGATCATACAAAGAGAAAAGATGGATAAAAACAGGTGATAATAACGTGTCAATGGATGACTCCGGTGTGATGGTTGAGCGTTGAAGTGGGTCAAGCGTTGCGATCAGCATGCATGAGAAACCATGCTGATCTTGTTTGGGGTTAAACCGTATTCCCGCTAAAAGCAGCAACACTCTGACGGTGATGAATGAATCCCTGGATCCAGACTTCGCGTGCGGTTCTGGAATGTTCTTTGACTTGTTGTTCAATGAGTCGAATGACAGCCTGGGCCTGTGCGGTCGGATCGTAAGTCATCGCAGTGACCGGCGGGACCTGATAGGCAGCATCCTCATCGCGACTGTCAGCAGTCAGCACACTGACCTGCTGGGGAATGTTGATCCCCAGTTCATGAAATACACGCATGACCGAAAACATGACTTGCGAGTTGGCACAATAGACCGCAGAAAACGGCGGATGCTCTTGACGCATGTAATCTTTGAAAAATTCGTAGCAATGCTGTCGTGTGTCTTTGCCGGAGGGCGTATCACAATCAACAAGTAGTTGCTCGAGATTGTTCTGACCTGCCAATTGCAATTCCTGACGCCAGCCATCAATGCAGTCTCGCATCGGACCTGTTCGCACACAGGGTGCCACCAGCAGGATCTCGCGATGCCCCTGTTCAATGAGATGGTTCACGCCTGTGCTGGCCATATGTCGGTCATCAATACAGACACTATTGACATCCAGACCCGGTCGATGATCCTGCACCATCACCAATGGCAAACGTGATGCGGCAAACGCCTTGGTCATATGTTCGGGCATGTCTTCACTGGTTGTCAGCAGCACACCTGCCTGACAATCCCCCAGCGCGTGTGCCAGATCAAGCCCAGCCATGGTGCGGTAGAACGAATAAGCAAAAAGCCATTCCTTTTGATGACCGATTTGGGTAATGCCACGACAAATCTGATCATAGACACCCGACGGCCAATCCGGTCGAACAATGCCCACGCGCAGCGCGACATTTTCCATCACCTCCCGGACGATCAGCCGCTTGGAACCATCACGTCTGCTGACCAGACCTTCACGACGGAGTGTCGACAAGGCGCGGTCAATGGTGGATTGGGATGCATCGAACTCACGCATCAGGGTTCGACACGTGGGTAGAACTTCTCCCGGATCCAGCAGGCCGACTTTCTGCCGAAGCTGCTGGGTGACTTTAAAATGCTTGGTTGAACTCAGTGGGATTGCCATACAAGTATTTTTGCATCGATATGAATAAAGTCAATTGTGATGACAGATTATTTTCTGACATGACATCATGAGTTTGTATTTGCTTATGCAATATATGATTGAATGCGTTTTCAACTTTAGAATGATGGGCATCAAGTATTTTGTTGATGAGTGGTTGATTTCCTGTTTTGCACATCCTATGATTTTGCATCGATACAAACAATTCGTCCCCACTTACCAATTGGAGTCGATTCATGACACGAAAGCAGTCATATCGTTCAAAGGCCTTCACGCTCATTGAACTCCTGGTGGTCATCTCGATCATCTCTTTGTTAATTGCAATCTTATTGCCATCGCTTGCCAAGGCACGTACCGCTGCCAGAAGCATCCGCTGTCAGGCCAATCAGCGTCAACTGGGTATCTGTCTGATGCAGTACGTCAATGATTTCAAAGATTGGACCCCCGCAGGTAAAGGGGATTGGGCAGCATACCCCAAGAACACATGGGGCTATCTGATGGTCATGCAAGGATACATCAAGGAACGCACTGAATACAAAAAACCGACGATACTGGCCTGTCCTGAATTGCCGTCTTCGGGTGGCACATATATCAGTACTTACACCATGCGTGGTACGTACACTTCGCCAGTTTATCCGACTAATTTCCGCATGGGATCCGTAGTCTACGATACGGGATACCAATCCGGCGGCACATCCGTCGCTCCTAAAGAATATGGTCAACCGACCAACATGTTATGGGTTGCTGATGCCGTTCAGTGGACTGGAACAAGGACACAACACTATATGGCTGACCGCACCGGTATCTCAATCGATGCTCACGAACAGAAGCCCAGTGTCCTGTTCATGGATGGACATGTGGTTGGTCGCCTCAGCAAGTTTGGCTACTTCTACCTTCATCGTGACATGGATGGCAACTTGGACAACTACGGTTTTATTGATTGATTCGCAATCTTCCTGCCCTAGACATGTTTAGCAGAAGCTTGTTATGCATACTCATCTCGGAGCAACCAATCGCTTCATACACCGTTAAGTTCCCCCCTCAATAGACAATAAAAAACGCAGACCAGGTATCGCCTGAGTCTGCGTTTTTTTTTATCATCAAAGGTGATTTACAGATCGCTGGGATCGTAAACCCACTTTTCGATGGTGCGGTCATATTCGACCAGTTCAGCAGCTTCAAACCACAAGGCCAGTTCGCGTTCAGCGGATTCTGGGCTGTCCGAACCGTGGATCATGTTAAAGCCACCACTCATGCCAAAGTCGCCACGGATGGTACCCGGCTCGGCTTTGCGACCGTTGGTGGCGCCGATGAGCTTGCGACACACGGAGACAGCATCAATGCCACGGATCGCCAACACCAGTACCGGGCTGGATGTGACAAACTGGATCAGGCCATCGTAGAACGGCTTGCCCTTGTGCTCAGCATAATGCTTCTCGGCAACTTCAAGGGGGACCATCATGAACTTCATGCCAACGAAACGCAGGCCTTTTTGCTCAAAACGTGCAATGATCTGGCCCATGAGTCCACGCTGGACGGCATCGGGCTTGAGGATAATCAATGAGGTTTCCATGTTCGGTTTCCTTCTGTCAGGGACCTTCTATTCAGACAATTAACTACGAATACCCCGGCTTTTCGGGCATGTGTTATCGTCGAATCCGCGATAAATTGCAAACCGAGTGGATTTTTATTTGATGATCACACCGGCATAACCCACCACGCGTGTACCGTCGCCGGAGACGGATGAAGAGTCGGAACGGGCGATACATTCAGGGGTAATCTCGCCGGACTTTTTCAAGGCATGCATCACCGCAACTGCCGGTCGCATGCCACACATGCTGATCTGATTTTTCAAACAGGTGTCATAAAGCGACTGCTCGTCCCCACTGCATAAGGCGTCGATGGCCAAACCGTCTTTTTGCTGCGTGGTGTCGACATCTTCAAAATGATTCATATCACTGGAGATGACGATTAAGGTCTGACCATCCAGTTGTTTCACACACTCAGCCAATGCACTGCCCAGTTCCTGAAGCTGCTTGAAATTGCTGTGCCCAAACACCATCGGCACGATCTGGACTTGCGGATTCTGATGCGTCAGCCAGGGCAACAGGACTTCAACTGCATGCTCCTGCTCATGAGCAAGTGACTCACACTTGAGCGACGGCATCAGGTCAAGCAACACTTTCACCGCCTCGGTATCCACCAGCACATTACCTGAAGGCATCTGCCATGTTTGATGATTGGACACCGACCAATGCGCACCATGCGGTGTGTGCTTGGGGCCGATGATGATCACGCGATTCGGCACATTAATCTTCGCCAAAGTCTGAGCGATCACATCCTGACAATAAACCCATCCCGCGTGAGGCAGCATCACCGCCCTGGCTTCACATGTTTCCGATCCGCCAACTCGATCCATCACTTCTTTGATCTGTGATGCGATCTCATTTGCGTTACCCGGGTAAAACTGTCCGGCCTTGGCTGGGGGACGTTCATCAATCGCACCCGGCTTCTGATTGGCATCATGCACAAACAGATCAAAGCAGGTTAGCCGCGGCTTGGCATGTCCTTGATTCTGTGCCACCCGCCATGATTTGATGTTGATATTGCAGTCGCGCATGGCTTGCCCAACACGGTCGGTGCGTTGGTTGGAACTTGGCAGACTCAACGACCACCCGCCTGGGGATTCTGCCAACACGCCGTTGTACGAGAGATTCACATGACGATTGGGATAATCGGCAGCAGAAAGTCGGACGCCGTTGTAGAGAACGACCAAACGCTCAATGTAACGAGATGGCGTTTTGGACTTGGCCAATGATTGGCATGCCATGGTCATGAGTTTGGCCAATGATTGATTCGCCCCCAATGCCGAAGCAGACTGATGCGTATTGGAAATCAGATACACGCCCAACTCATCAGGCCATGCCTGGGTCAGACGATTGGGAAGTTCGGTTGGTGACAGATCACCACTGAGAACCTTGCGCCCCAGTGAGAGTAACGCATCAAACGCATTGGCGGAGACATGCTTGGGCAGGAAGGGTTCAACCGGAGGGCCCTGCTCCAGCAGTGTTGTCTGGAAGGTCATGATTTGCGTTTGATCATCTTCAAGCCAGACATGTTTACGCAGCCCGGCCTTGGCGCAGAGCTGTGATAAAAACGTGCGTGCATCCCAGCCGTTTTCAGTTGCGACATGCGGTAACAGCAAACCGCGTCCCTGCGGGTGCATCATCACCAAACCATGTTTGCCAACTTCAACGGCATCGACCAATTCTTCGCCCTGTTGCACCAACATCGCTGGTGAATGCATGATGGAGATGTCCACCGACAGACGGCTCAACTCATTTTTGCTGATCACCGGGAAACGAAAATCCTGCAAGGCACTATCACGCGCGACCCCTGCAAGCAATTCCCCCAGAGGTTCGGTGTTGATCTCCTGCCCCTGGTTCCATCGACCACGACAGGCACGGAGTTTGTCATCCATCTGCAAGGTCACAAAGCAGCCAAACGCAGGTGCGTTGGCAAGTTCATCAGGCAAGGTCGGGATGCGTGTGTCATTGCCAGTAACAGCAGCATTAACCTGCTCGCGGACATAATCGAGCAGCGATTTCTCCTGATCAGCATCAAATGAAATCATCGGCTTGTTTTCGTGTGTATCAGACATGCGTCTGGGTTCCTCTCCGTTGATCGATAACGGTGTGATGTCAGATTGATTGATAAATTGCGTCTGGTCCCGGATGGCAATAGGCTGACGCTTGCGTCCCCAATCCCCTGGTCCTTTGTCTTCAAAAATGCCGGGAATGATTGTGTTGCAATGCTTGCACACCGAGCCCTTGAGTTGGTAACTGCCCAACTGGTACCAGTCTCGTTCGATGACGCGCTTGCCACAGTGATGACAGTACGTGCTTTGGTTGGCATGATCGTGGACATTGCCGACGTAGGCATATTGGATGCCACTGGCTAGCGCAATTTCTCTGGCCTGGATCAATGTTTCATGCGGTGTTGCTGGGTAGTCCATCATCTTGAAATCAGGATGGAATGCAGAGAAATGCACTGGCACATCCGGGCCAAGTTCCTCGACGATCCAGGCACACATCCGTTTGAGTTCATCCGGGTCATCATTCTCACGTGGGATGACCAAATTGGTAATCTCAAACCAACAATCGGTCTCATGTTTAAGGTATTTGAGCGTATTAAGAACCGGCGCTAAAGCGGTCTGTGTGAGTTTGCGGTAGAAGGTTTCACTGAATGCTTTCAGATCCACATTGGCAGCATCCATGTGACTGAAAAATTCCGCTCGGGCGTCGGGGCTGATGTACCCGGCAGTGACCGCGATGGTTTTCAGATCATGTTCATGGGCAGCAATTGCAGTGTCGATGGCATACTCCGCCCAGATGATCGGATCGTTGTAGGTAAAGGCAATACTCCGACATTGTGTCTGCAATGCAGCCTGCACAATGGCGTCCGGACCAGCGTGCCCAGCAACCGTGTCCATCTGCCGACTCTTGGAAATGTCCCAGTTCTGACAGAACTTGCACCCAAGATTACAACCCGCAGTCCCCAGTGAAAGAATCGGCGTCCCGGGCAGGAAATGATTCAACGGTTTCTTTTCAATCGGATCAATGCAAAAACCGCTACTCCGACCATAGGTGGTCAGAACCAGTTCGCCGTTGATATTGGCACGGACAAAACAAAAGCCACGTGAGTTGTTGGGAATGTGACATTCGCGCGGGCAAAGCGTACACAGGACTTTCTCGTCATCCAGTCGCTGCCACCAGCGGGTTTGATATGTCTTCGTCGCGGTCGGCATGCAACCAACCATTGTACAGGATTAGAACCAGATGTTGTTACCGATCATCACGATCCGTCATTTGTAACGAGAAAGTCTGGGGTGTCTGAATTTCAGCGCGTTCATTGCGATGCTGCCCACGCCCGCCACGGACAATCTCTTTCTGGTGATTGGCAAGAATCAAGGAACCACCCATCAGTCCGAAGAACAACACAAAACTGGCAATACCAAACACGAGACGACGACGACGCGTGGGAGTCTGAGCGGATTTAAAAAGCTTGTGAACCATCCCCATCAACCACTTCCAGTTGATGATTAGATGAATGACAACACTAAAAAGCAGGACCACGCCAGCCCATTCGTGAATCTCACCCAGATCGTGTCGTGTCCAACCCCATATGTTACTGCCCCGACTCCCAGGCGGGAGAATCCACCAGAGCACTGCGCCGGTCCAAATCAGAGCGCAACCCGAAAGAAAAGAAATCAGATCAATGAACAATCGCCAACGGATAGAAGACATCAGACACCTCGATTTTTTAACAAACAGAGAACAAGACCATCTCAATTTACCTGCTTAACGGACATTCAAGTGTTTTATTGCAAAGTTCAATCAATGAATCAAAATAAAGAATCAAAAATAGACTTTATGCTATGAACCAACAAGTGATTCAATTCTTCCGGACATTTGCGCAGAGTTTTGAAAGGTTGCTAACATCTTGCCATGAAACGCGTGGTTTTGATTGGTGATATTCACTGCTACCAACTCTGGGTGGCGCCCTGGAAACTGCTGGGCAAGCGCGTTTTGGGGCAGATCAATCTCTGGAAATCCCGACGTAAGCGATTTAAATCGCATCGGTTGGATGACGTGGTGCAAAAAGCGATCACGCTTGATCCGCAGATGCTATTACTCAGCGGTGATTTTTCCACCACCGCGATTCCCAGCGAATTTCAGGAAGCTGTATCAAAACTTAAACCGTTGGCGGATCACGTCCAGCAGGTTTTGGCGGTGCCTGGGAATCACGACGTTTACACATTCTCTTCGCATCGAGCGCAACTTGCCAGACAGTTTGCTGGAGACTGGATGCCTGAGAAATTTCCCGCGATGCTGCCGGTGACGCCCTGCTGGTCGGTCTTGATGGTGGACTCGGCGGTCCCGCGGATGATCAGCTCACGTGGGGAGATGGCTATTCAGCAGCAGGACGCGATCATTCGCCTGCTGGATACAACGCCTGACGGCCATGGCGTGATCGTATTATGCCATTATGCCGTTGGCAATCCGCCTGCTTTTTCGCGAATGAAACACAATCACCAACTTGCACAACAGCAGGCATTAATCGACATTCTCACCCGATCCGCCAAACGATTGAAGATCATCTTTGACCATGGACATGTGCATTACCCCTGGGCTTGGCCACGTGATGAGGGGTTCTTCGATCTGAACAATGGCTCGCCCACCATGTCCGACCCACATTTTCCACATGGGCAGGGATTCTGGGAACTCCAACTGGATGACAAAGATGTCACAAAAACAGACTTGACGCACCATGTTCTGCAAGGTCCATTAGAACAACCGTATTGGACTCAAAAGCATTTTCGACCGATAAAAAAATAGTCGGCAAGGTAGTCAGACAAGTCGCTTTTAGCCGATGTTAACCATGAAGAGACTCTCAACCGCCCCGGGGTTATTGCAAGGAAACGCTTATGTGTGGAATCGTTGGATACGTTGGTCCCAAACCTGCTGCATCACTGCTTGTAGAAGGACTCAAGAGACTGGAATATCGAGGCTATGACTCGGCAGGCCTGGCGATCGCTTCGGACAAAGGTGTGAAGATCGGCAAGTCCGTCGGCCGCGTCAGTGTCCTTGAAAATCTCGTCAAGACCACCGGTGGCTTCGACGGCTTCTGTGGTGTGGCTCATACCCGATGGGCAACGCACGGTGAACCTTCCGAACCCAACGCCCATCCACACTCCGGCTTGACCAAGTCCGGTCACACCATCGCCCTGGTTCACAACGGGATCATCGAAAACTACATCCCCCTTCGCAAATACCTCACTGACCGAGGGCATGTCTTTGAATCCGAAACCGACACGGAAGTGTTAGCCAAACTCGTTGCGGAAGTCTACAACGGCGATCTTGAAAAAGCCGTCCAGACCGCCCTGCGTGAAGTCCGTGGCGCTTATGCCATCGCCGTGATTTGCGATAACGAACCGCACACCATTGTCGCTGCACGTAAGGGTTCGCCCTTGATCGTGGGCATTGCTGACAGTGCATATGTTGTCGCCTCGGATGCCTCCGCCATCATCGCGCACACCACACAGGTCATCACACTGGATGACTACCAGGTTGTCCGACTTTGCGCTGGGGCTGAAGACAAGAAAGGTGATGGCGGCCCATGGGCTGTTGACTTCCGGACGACGACGATTGATAACGTCTCGGTTGCACGTGAAGTCACTGAGTTGGAATTTGATTTAGAGCAAATCGAACTAGGTGGCTACGAACACTTCATGTTCAAGGAAATCATGGAGCAGCCTGAAGCCATCCGCAACTGTCTTCGCGGCCGCATTGACCACCGCGAAGGTCGTGTGGTACTCGGCGGTTTGTCTGCCATCACCCGTGATCTGATTCGAGCCCATCGCTTCATCATCACCGCTCAAGGCACGGCTTACCATGCAGGTCTCATTGGCGAGTATCTGCTCGAAGACCTGGCAAAGGTACCCGCTCGTTGTGAGTATGCAAGTGAATTCCGCTACCGCAATCCGATCATCGAGGAAGGCACCGTTGCCATCGCAGTGAGCCAATCCGGTGAAACGGCGGACACGTTGGCTGCCTTGACTGAAGCCAAGGAACGCGGTGCGATTGCGTTGGGTGTGGTGAACTCCGTGGGTTCCACCATTTCCCGTGAGACCGATGCAGGTGTGTATCTGCATGTCGGCCCGGAAATTGGTGTTGCATCAACTAAAGCATTTGTCGGCCAGGTTGCGGTTCTCACCCTGATCTCACTGTATCTGGGTAAACGCCGATTCCTTTCTGACGAAGTTGTCAAAGCTTATCTACGTCAACTTGAAACCTTGCCTGACCTGGTTAGCCGCGTCCTTGAACAGTCGGATCACATCCGCAAGTGTGTGGAAGACTGCATTGATCGTGACAACTGGCTGTTCCTTGGTCGCGGGTACAACTATCCCGTTGCCATTGAAGGCGCTTTGAAACTCAAGGAAATTTCCTACATCCATGCTGAAGGCATGCCTGCAGCGGAGATGAAACATGGCCCGATTGCTTTGATCGACAAGGGCATGCCGGTGGTGTTTGTTGCCACCCGTGGCAGTCAGTATGACAAGGTGATCAGCAACATCGAAGAAGTCCGTGCCCGTGGCGGTCGGACACTGGTGGTCGCGACTGAAGGCGATGAGGACATTCACAAGTATGCTGACGCGGTCTTCACCGTGCCGGATATCGCCGAACCGTTACAGCCGATGTTAACGGTGATCCCGCTACAAATCCTGGCATACCATGCTGCTGTCCTGCGCGGTCAAGACGTGGATAAACCACGCAACCTGGCCAAGAGTGTGACGGTGGAATAAGCGTCATACCTGACAATCAACCAATCACGAAAGGGCATCGGATTAACGTCTGATGCTCTTTTCTTTTCCTGGATCGATTACTGTCAGCTGATCATCGTCATGGTTTCTTCGAATGTTTTGATTCCGGTCGATCCACCCATGGCGGTGACACAACAGGCAGCAACCGCAGTTCCCAATCGCCCTGCCTGTTGCAGGTCCATTCCTTTGCGGCTGCCTGCAATGAATCCCGCTAAAAATGTGTCGCCTGCGCCGGTGGTGTCGATGACTTTTTCGCCTGCAGGTAAATCACAGACGCGAAGGTGAAGATACTTTCCAGCATTCTCACTGAGTAATACACCTTGTTCACCGAGTTTGATACCAAGGATGCCATTACTCCCTGCATGACGATAGGCATCAATCATTTTTTCAGGATCATCCAAACCGGTCTGATGTTTCGCTTCGACCAGTGACGGGATGTAAATGTCAAGATGTGGCAGGATCGAATCCAACGGCTTCATACTCCCGCCATCACCTGCGGCATCCATGGCCGTATGCACACCATGATCGTGCAATTCGCTGAACAATGCAGGTAAATCATCCTGCAGGTCCGGCATGAGACTGTAATAGCCAACGAGAAAATATGCACTTCGACGGAGTGTATCCATGTGCTGCAAACAGGTCTGTAAATTCAGGCGTTTGGCTGCCCCCTGACAGTGGATAAAAGCACGTTGGCCTGATGCATCAATGGTCACCACCGTCGTGCTGGTGGGTTGCGATTCATGCGTCAAAAGCAGGCTGGTATCGACGCCTTGTTCATTGAGCATACCCCGAACCATCTGCCCCCATGGATCATTCCCGACATAGGTGAAGATGTTGGTTTTGAATCCCAGTTTTGCTAACGCAAGACCGCTATTGCATGAAAGTCCGCCGCAACACAGTTGCATGGGTTTGATCTTGTGCACCGGCTTGGTGATCAGCGGCTCATTCAGATTCACCGGAGTTGCAAGGATATCAAGGACACATGATCCAGCAGTGATACAGTCGATGGTTTTGTTGGACATGTCTGGATTCTAGCTGATGATTGACGAATAAAAAACAACCCGTGATGGCATTGTTCATCACGGGTTGCCTGGACCATTCACTTTCCAGTGTATTTTTAGAGATTAGGGATTTTCGAACCAACGCACGTGAAAATCCATCGCCTGGGTTTGCGTGTTGGCACGTGGCGACTCACCATTGAAAACATCTTCAACCTGCATGCTGTTGAGTGCCTGGTCGTAAATGGCAATGCGTTCAATGAACCCTTCCCACGGCTTGGAACCGTCATATTCATTGCCCAGTACCAGGTGCATACTGTCACTCCAGCTGCTTGGTGTACCGTCATGTTCAGATGTACTTTCCAATTGACCATTACGGTAGACCTTCATGGTCGTGCCATCCCACGTGATAACCAGATACTGCTGGGACACCGTCAACACATCACCTGATTCATTGGCAGGGTTTGCGTTGTTGTCCGTGTTGCTGGTTCGCAGTCGGATGTTGTATTGCTCGTCATGCTGATCCACTGTGAAGTTTCGACTGTAGGCACCATCAGAGATCGAAACGATATTGCCAATCTGCTCAACTGAGTCCGGGGTAAAGATCAATTCAACCGTCATCGCGCCTGAGACATTGATCGCATTTTTGACCTTGCTCGCATCACCGTCGGAGACTGCACGATTTGGGCCGGTGAATGTCATGCCACCATGATTATCCCACTGAATATTCTGCGGGTCGGTGACGGTCATATCCAACGGTTCACCATAGCCACCAGTGTCTTTGATAACCAATCCGACAGCCGAATCGGCATCGGGATATCCGTCGGACATGACGGTGGCGATTTGTGTGGTGGTCAATGGATCACCATAAATACGCACGTCATCAATCCAACCATTGAAATGGTCATCGACTGGTGTTGCAGTCTGGTTGCCTGATGTCATGCTGCCTGCACCGATGACGATGGGTTCTTCATTACCAATACCGCCAGATGAAGTCCCAAGACCGCCTGTATAGGCATCCGTATCAACGATCGAACCGTTGAGGATCATCTTCATCCCAGCAGATCCAAATGAGACAGCCACGTGATACCAGGTGTCCGTAGCGATGCCGGATTGGTTGAGTTCATAGCTTGTACCGGTGCTTTGGAGTCTTGCTTTGAGGGTTGAATTGTCAAGGAAAATTGTAAAATGCCCGCCGGTGTCATAACCGTTGGAGTCCTTGGAAAACAAAGCCTGAACCCCGAAAAGGTCATCTGCTTTGAACCATAAACTGATCGTCCCCTGGTTGATCAGGTATGCATCGTTGTGTTCCATGACGATGTAGTCATCATCCCCATCGAACTTGATGGCAGAATCAAATTTGGCATTGTCTTCATCGGTGATCGGGCCGTTGGTGTAGGTCCCATCACTGACCGCTTTTTCGTCGACGGCGGTGGTTGTATTCGAACCGCCGTTGCCGCCACCTTGACCACCCACCTGATCGAGATCGACATGCAGGAAGGTGCCCCCATCACGGATGTCCATGTTCTTGGAACAGGATGCGGTACCGTAGATCTTGGCGGATCCACGGAGGGTCAAGTGACCTGTTGCATAGAAGTTGCCAACAGCCACTGTGCCCCCGTCTTTCACTTCGATGTTGCCACCATCAGTTGTAAAGATGTTGACGCGGCCTGCACCGTTGGTTTGATTGTTCTGATAGTTGATTTGCGAACTGCCACGAATGGTGACATTGCCACTGGCATAGACCGTGAGGGATGAGCCTTCGGGAACATAGAGGCGTGTACCACCATCCTTGATCTCGAAGTTGTTGCACCAGATGGTGATGTTGCCGTTGACGGTCACCTTGGCATTGCTCTTGATGGTGAGATTCCCTGCGTAGACATTGTAATCCAGCACGCCGTTGTAGTTGCTCGGTGTCTGGATATTGCCCATGTATCCGGGGCGACCATTGGTCGGTGCATTGATGTGATCGGGTAAGAGCACATTGGATGTCTGAGCGGAACGTGAACCGGTAACCTGTGCTGACCCACTGACATCAATCACATGATTGGGATTGCCATACTGACCGCAAAGGGCATTACCGTAGATTCTGGTCCCACCATCACGAATATCAAATTTATTGTTGGTGGTTGCGTTGGTTGTTGCAGTCACCGACAGGTAACGGTTGCTGTCACCATAGTTGCCCTGTGATGATCGAAAACCATCAATCTTGGCAGAACCACGCAGTGAAAAATCGTCATCCGCAGAGACACCCATGCCATACATCGCACCACCGGAAGATTGACCTGTAGACTCGTTGAGTTTCCATTGGCTGATGAGTTGTGGGGCAACCGGGTCGACTTCGTTAAATTCGTAAAGGACGAGAATATTGGGTGTATCACCGTCCTGATCGTCGCCCAGCAGTGCGTCCGCTGTGTCCTGCAACTGAGATGCGGATAAAGCCTTTGGCCAGATTTTGACATCATAAATCGTCCCGACAAATGGGCGGCTCAAAGATGGGCTGTTGCCTAAAGTCAACCACTGACTGACCCAACTGGACAGATCCGTTTCATCCGTTTCTTCGGTTTTAATCAATTCACCATTGACATAGATTGATACGACACCCATTGCTGCATCAAAAGTGAAGGCATATACAATCGGCGTGTCTTCTTGCCAGGCTTCACTGGCATTGATGGATTGATCATCATCACGGTGGCTTAGGTACAGACCATGATTAAATGCTGAAGCGTTCGGTTTGCCATCGATTGAAAAGTTGTCATAGAGATCCGGTGCATCTTCAGGGACCTCGTCTTCGTCATCGTCATCACCGCAACGTCGGTAGTAGTACCCGCGATCTCGGCTGTAGCATACACGGTAGCTGTCACTGCGTGAACTGGAACGACGGGACCAACCGCATCGCCCATTACTTGATGTATGACCGCCGTGATAGCTGTAAAAAATGTAGGTATTCGGATCATTGGTGACATCGACAGATTCGGTGTAGGTTTCCTGTGTGTTGAGGCCGTGGTGTCCGCCGTGATGTCCACGACCGTGTCTTGAACCATGATGTCCGCGACCATGCCTGCTACGACCATCGTCGTCATCATCAACTGGCTGGGTATCATCTTCGACAGCCATATTGGCCATGCTCAGAATGTATCCACCATTTTCTGAGCCGTTGAGTTGCTTGAAGAAAACCTGCACGGTGATTGCACCGTTTTCACTGACGGCTTCAACGAGATCTTCGCAATCGGTGGGTGATGATGTGATGCACACCGCGGTGCCTTGGTCGGGATCCTGATTGAACTGAATCCCCATGCCGTTGGGATCGGTGACCCATGTGATGGCATCATCGTCATCCCCGCGATCAAGTTGCATGTCCACGTTGCCATACTTGTCACGAATCACTTCACCGGATTGCTCGGAAAAATCGTAATGGAGTATTGGTGATGGCGTAGAGGCTTGCTGCGCGGCCCACTCGATACTGCGTTTGAGTACCGTCAGCCCGTTGCTGTTCATGCTACTGAAGTTCAGATTATTCGTTGCCCACGGCAAGAACACGCGTCGACCTGCAGCAGTACCTTCCTGTAAAGCACTGCCTGCTTCGACAACGATCAATGCCGGTTCATCATTGTTGGGATTGGTTGCCAGTACCTGTGCGCCGGAAGGTAAAGCAGATTCACCGACATACTGCATTTTCTGAGATTGACCGAACACAGTGATCAACTGCCCCGTCAAAGATGCAGTGATGTAATGCGAGACATCAGTGAGTTCGATACGTGAATCGTTATACTCATTGGCTTGTCCGCTGGTCAATTCAAAGTCGTCATATAAGGCACGTTCTTCGTTCACCACGCCACAACCGGTATTGAGCAGTTTGTCATTGAGATGACCTGAACTGATGGTTTCACTGACCCAAAAGACATCCGTTTCCTGCGCCAGTTCATCAAAACGTGATTGACTTGCGTTGGCAGAGACAAGCGTGACCTCATATCCCCAATCAATGAGTTGAGCACGCCGGGCGGCTTCCTGGGAATTGGGGCTTGACTCATTGCCAACAATCAGAACCACGCGGGTCGGTGTGACATCACCTGCTTCGGGGGTGACCTCTGCTTTGATAGTGTGGGAGACGCCTTGAAAATAACCCATTGCAGTGACCACGACATGATCGGTGGGTTCATCTGCGAGGTTACCATCGTTATCAGTCAGATTACCTGAAGCATCCAACTTCCCATCATTGACGATGATGGTAAATGTTCCGCCATCCAATTGATTGTTCTGAGATTCAGGGCCAACCCACGTACCGTCTGCCAGATCATTACGCCAGCTATCGCTGGTTCGCAGGTGATCAATGGTCATTTCCATGGCAGACTCTGCAATACCACGTGCACGGGTCTGACTACTGACATTGCGAGCAATGCCGTTGGTCGTTGTCTGCGTATTAAGGAACGATAGACCGATGACAGTTGCCATGGATAAAGCAACAAGCACCAGGATCATCGCTACCCCACGATGTCGATTCGTTTGGATGTCATCCAATTGGGTTGCCCCCCCAATTCTCTGAACTACTTTGGTTACGGGTTTTCATACCATCTGACATGGAAGGTCAGATTTTCCTGTTCCTCGTAATCTCCCGGCGGATTACCATCAAAAATATCTTTGACCTGCAATGAATTGAGTGCCTGGTCATAAATGGTGAAGCGATAGAGCTTGCCCAACCACGGATTGGAACCACCTTCTTCATTCCCCAGAATCAAACGGTATGCGTTATTCCAATCAAAGGTCCCTTCACGGGCAGCCGTAACTTCCGGCGTGGTCGAACCATTGCGGTAAAGCTTGATATGCTGCCCATCGTAGGTCATCACGACATGCTGGACGTTTTCGGTATCCAGAACATCCGAGGAGTTGATGGATTCAGAACCATTGTCCGATGTTGTTGAGGTCCGCAAGCGCATCAGGTATTCCTGCTGAGATTGTGCGAACGTGAAGTTTCTCGCATAGGCATCGTTCGAGAAGGAAACGATATTGGCAGGACCGGTTTGATCAATGCTGTTGGTCTTGAATTTGACTTCCAATGTCATCTTGTTGGTCGCAGTCAAAGCTGAATAAATCTTGTCTGCACCGGAGTCCGAGACGGCACTGGTAGCTGATTCAAATTCCAAACCACCGCCTTCAATCCAATTGACATTGTTGGTGTTCTGAATCGAGAGATTCAACGGGTTGCCGAAATTGGACGTATCTTCAACCAGATAACCCGTTGTTCCCGCTCCCGGGTCAGATCCGTTGTAAAGCTGGGTTGCCTGTGATTCTTCGAAATCAAGGTCATACATACGAACATCATCGATGTAGCCTTTGAAGTAATCGCATAAGGGTGTTGCAGAGAGATTGTTTGAATCCCAACTGCTGGCACCGAGGACGATGGGTTCATAGTTACCACTGCCACCGGAGTTCGAACCGATGCCACCGGTGTAGCTGTTGGTATCGACCAGTTGACCATTGATGAACAGCTTCATGCCGTTGGAGCCCCAGCTAAAGGCCACGTGGTACCAGGTGTTAGCAGAGATCGATGAGGAATCGACCCAATAGCTATCGTTGGTACTCTGAAGTCGAACTGAGATTTTGTTGCCCCAGACCCACATGGTCAGGTGTCCGCCGGTGTCGTAGTTGGTGGAGTCCTTGGAGAAGAAAGCCTGTTCACCACAACCGGTCTTGGCGGTGTTGATCCACATGGCAACAGTGCCGGAATTCAGGAGCATGTTGTCATTGTGTGGGATTTCAGCGTAGTCATTGGTGCCATCGAAGTAGACGGAGGTACCGACCTGTCCGTCGTGTGGTCCGGTGGGTCCGCCATGATATTGGCCATCACTGGCATTCTGTTCGTCGACAACGACGTTTGATGCCCCTGCTGAGGAACTGCCACCTGCTGCAAGATTTTGGTCAACATGCAGGAAGCTTTCGCTGCCATACATACGGATTTCGTCTTCAGCACCCACACCGCCGTATACCTGTCCGCTACCTGTGAGGATTACGTCATCGGTTGAATACAGATAACCAACGACTATGCTCTGACCACCACTGACGGTCACATCATCATCGTCAATCGCGTAAAGTTTAAAGCGATCGGTTTGCCGTGTACTGTAGCTATTGCCCTCTTTGGCATTGACTTTACCGCTACCTGAAATTTCAACCCGATCTCTTGCGTAGACAGTTAAGCTTGATCCCTGTGGGATAATGATTTCAGCATTGCCACTGACCGTGAACTTGTCACATAAAACAGTGATATCACCTGAGACATATAGCAACGCACCGGAAGTGACCGTAAAGTCTCCGACGTTCATATTGCTGTTGATTGTCTTGGGCTGCCAGTGACTTTGGGTATAGCTGCCTGACTTACTGGGCATGCCGCTTGGTTCTTCAATGTCGTTTGGAAGTGTGACGTTTTCATCCTGTGATGTACGGATGCCAGAAATATGTGGTTCATAGCTCCAGTCAGGTGTGTGAATCACATGACTCGGGTTACCATTTTTACCGACATGAACATCACCATAAATTCGTGTGCCCCAATCCATGTAAATCCGGTCGCTGCTGGTGGAATTAACCGTGACCACGGCGCTGGATGATTTGGTACTGTTGTATTCACCTTCTGCCGAGTTATACGAGTCGATTTTCCCATCATCCATGTAGACTTTATTGCCTGCCGAAGCACCGGTCCCCAGGATTGCACTGTTGCCACTTGATCCCGTGGTCTCGTCGAGCTTCCAATTGTGCAGCAGGACGGGGGTAGGCGGAGCGACTTCGTTGAATTCGTATTGCACGATCAACTGTGGCGAAACAGCGTCGTCTTCCTCTTCTTCAACGGCCTCGCCATTGAGGGTCACGTTATCAAATGTCGCGGTACACAACGCGTTGGAATTATGACTTGTCAGACACAGACCGAAGTACACGGTTTCAGGAAGACCGGAGAGTGTGATTGCATCGCCTGCTGAGTTCCAGGTTCCGTCGTTGCCACTGGTGGAAAGATAGCCGCGGATTTCGTTGTCGTTGCGAACGATCTTGACCCAGTAAGGCGCTGAGCCACTGTTGTAAGTATGATCGCTTGAGCCCCCCGTAGACGTCCGGCGCTGATAGGCAACACCGCTTGAAGGTGTGACCACGACCATGACATGGCGTGAATCGTCATCAAGTGATTCACGAATCATGACACCTGCTTTGGCCCAACCGTTTGTGTTTTCGACACTGGTTACGCGAGCGATCAGTTCGCCGTTACCTGTTACAGGCATGTGCACGAATCGGAATTCGTCATCGTTATTCCAAATATCATCACCAGCACCATGTATGGTGAAGACACCGGATTCAAAGGTGTTTGAACCCGCTGGTGAGTTGTAGCCGATATCCAAACCTGTCCAGGGTCCGCCACCTTCACTGGGGGATGCAGCAGCCCAATTGACAGCTGCTTCCAAGAGTGCTTTGCCGGTGGCATTGAGTGATGCGAAATCAAAATTGGATGTCCCCCATGGCAGTTTGACACGGCGTCCGGATGTGGTGTTACCCGATACCGTCACCGCGCCCTTGGGAAGTACCGCAAGTACTCTGTAATTCCAATAGGGATGATCAGCCAATCCCACCACACCTTGGCTAACCGTGCCCGAGAGCTTGATGAGTGTCTGATCTGACATCGTGATGGCAGTTTCACCTGATGACATGGACGCGGTTATGTTGTGTGATGTGTTGGTGATTTTAATTTCTGAACCGGTGTAGCTGTGGCTGTTGCTCGAGAAGCCCAACGTGTTGTAGGTATCAGTTTGTTCGGTGACAATCCCAACGCCTGAGTTGACGACCTTGTTTGCGATACCGTCGACCAGTGAGCTGATGTATATGACATCATTATTTGCCATCTGCGAAGTGAACTGGGCGGAGCTTGCACTGGATGCGATGGTGTTGATGGTGTAACCAAAGGACTTGAGCAAATTGATGCGTGCCGATTCACCAGCGGTGGGATTGGCACCATCCGTCACATAGAGCATGCTGTGCTGAGGACCACTGGAGGCAGGCGTCACCTGCGCCCGAATGGAGTGTGCAACACCATCAAAATAACCGACCGCCGTGATGACGATCTTATCCGTGAGATTGTTGGCAAGATCACCATCACCGACGATGTTGCCTGATTCATCGATGGTGCCGTCCTGCACGATCACGGAAAATTTGCCACCATCCAGTGAACTGTTTGCATCATCGACAGCAACCCACACGCCATCGGCTTTTTCATTGCGCCAATCGTTGTTGGTACGCAAATAGTCAATGGTCATTTCCAAAGCAGACTCAGCGATACCACGGGCACGGGTTTGCTTGGAGGCATTTTGTGCAATGCCGGTGGTGGTGGACTGCGTATTGAGAAATGACAGACCAATGACAGTTGCCATGGCCAAAGCGATCAACACCAGGACCATCGCGACGCCGCGTTGACGTTTGTACGAGATCGTTTGATTGTATGTCGATGCATATTTCATGTTACATCCTTAACGCAAAGCGTTATTCGTTTCGCAAAGCTGCGGTACCAATGGTGGTGTCAGATAACGATCCGACTTCAAACGTCACCTGGTATCCGATAAGCGTGGCTTGCTGCGGGAGTTCGTTATCCATGGACAACGTAAAACCGGTCACGCCGGTCGCCCAGACTTCTGATTTAAAGAGTGTGGCATTGAGCAGCGTCTGTGCATCCACGCCTGACTCTGGATCGAGTGTTTCTTCAATGGCACCCAGCAGACCACCAACGTCTGTGACTTCTGGCAGATCGTTAATCAGTCCGCCAAGCAGATCGACGAAGTATTGTGGATCTTTGTAGGATTCGGTCAGGTCTCCGAAATTCGTATCCAGCGGCAATGCCGTATCAACCAACGTTAAAACATCATTGGTCAAACCTGCCAAGTCCGCCTTGTAGGAGACGATTTGCCCGGTTGCCTGATTAAACTCAACAAGACGAATCTCACTGAGTGATGGCAAGCCGTCTTCGTCATCATCGTGAATCCAGAGCACCATCAAGCCAAGACCGCTATCCAAAACCATCTTCGATCCGCGGACAGCTGCATTAATACGGGCGCTGACCGCTTTCTGTTTGACGACGAGGCTGCGCAGATCGCGGCTTGAAGTCGTGCCGTAGGCCACAACGGTGAGCATGGAAGAGATGCCGACTGCCATCAGACTTACGCCGACGGTGGCCATCATCAATTCAACGGTGGTAAACCCGCGTCGCTTGCGGCGAGCAGGTTCGCGTGATTGCAGGATGGAATGCTTGTCGTGCATGCTTATCCTCCTGATTCCGGGACAAAACGAGTTGCAGTCCACGTCCTGCCAGCCTTGTCGGTGACGGTGACGGTGACACTGATGCCAGCGACCGGGTTAAACAAGGTGACGGTGGTGTACTGTGTGGTGATATTGATGGAGTAATTCTGATACGAACTGGGAAGAACGTTTCCTGCGATGTCGGTCAGAACATCCGGTTCGGCTTTGAGCGTGTCGAGTGTAAAGCCGTTGTAGTCATCAATGTTGTCGAAAAGATTGCGGGTCAGTTCATCAAGATCAGGCCCCAGGTTCACTTCACCACCTGCCGGGTCGGCATAGGGTTTGGAGACCACCTCTTCGAGGAAGGCTTCAGCCAGGGCGGTTGCGCGTCCGTCGTTGAGTGCTTCGTAGGTCTGCGACTGAGCCACGGAGACCGACTCTGCCACCGCGATGACCGCGAAGGACAGGATGGTCGTCGCCGCAAGGACTTCGAGCATGGTGAAACCGGCTGGATGTTGTGATATTCGTCTGCGTTTCATGTTGGCCCCTACCTGCCTAAACGTGTCAGTATGCGCACACTCGGCGCACACTTGACCCACGTTCCCAAGTATGCCGTCGACTAAATCAACGATTCAGTCCAGTGGCAAACCAATCTCCGATAAATGCAGGCACTCAAAATGCGACAATTTGCCCTTACAACCGTTCCAGCCGGACTAATCGTTGGGAGGTCGGCGTTACGTCCATGTAATTTGCAGTTCAAGTCGTACTGGTCTGAAGTTGAATCCGATAGTTCAATTGGGAGTGTCCATAATGAATCGACATCCGATGTTCGCCAATCAAAAACAACATGGATTCACGCTGGTGGAAATGCTCACGGTGGTTGTCATCGTGGGGATTGTCTCCGCGTTGATGGTGCCGATGCTCGGTGACACCAGCCAGAGCAAGTTGATTGCTGCTGCCAATCAGGTGGCTGCGGACATTGCCTATGCCCAGATCGAGTCGATCAGTCATGCCGACGATCTGCGGTTTGTCATTTTTGATCTGGACGATAACAGCTACTACATCGCCCCGACATCTGACACGCTGACGCCGGTGATCAACCCCATTGGCAACCGTCCCTATCTTGTGAAATTCGGAACGAGTAACAATCGCCAACTCTCGGGTGTGACACTTTCAGCGGTCTCATTGAATGGTGATGATCGCATCCGCTTTGGCGTCTACGGTGAACTGGATCAGGCAATCGATGCCAGCGTGACTTTGGCTTGTGACGGCTACCAGATCACGGTCTTCATTGACCCGACCTGCGGGGATGTTCGCATCTCGGATATCACCGAAATCCCAGCGGAATAATCTTCCCCACCGCAACGCGAAACACACAATTGAAGTACAACCCAACGGGTGCTAAAGTGCCCATGATGAGTTGATTAAGAACATCGCCTGATTGAACTTGCAAAAAAGAGTCATTCAGGGGATGATCTACATTAAGAGAGATGACATCCGACGCACGGATTTTCGGGTGGTGGGAAGGGAATAATCAATATGTCAACACGATGCTGGTCGTGCATTCTTGGGGTGATCCTCCTGCTGACCTGCTCCAACGTGTCGTTTTCTGAGGATTGGGGCAAGGTCTATCAGGCAGGTGGGAACGCTGTCACCGAATTTCAGACACAATGGACGGCTTCAGGCGACTGGTCTGCCAAGGCGTCCGCCATGACGGTCAACAGTGAACAGGAAGCGCTGCTGCGCCTGAACAATCCTGTTTCCGATCCGGTGATCCAGGTTTCCTTTGACTTTACCTATGACAGTGAGAACTTCACCGAATCCGGCGTCCTGATCGGACTTGGTGGCGGTGGTCGGCGTGCTGCTGCCCAGTTTATACTCCGTGGCGGTGAAACGCCTTCCGCCCAACTCACCGTCCCTGCCCGTGCGCCGGTGATCGTTGACAACCTGACATTAACCAGCGGTGAAACCTACCGTATCAAAGCCTACGTCAACGGACTTTCGATTACCTTCTCACTCAACGGCAAAGACATCGCCCAACGCCAACTCCTGTCGCCGTTGACTTCTGGTCAGATCGCTTTGTTTGCGACCAATGGTCAGATCACATTCAACAACCTGCTCATCCAGACCAAAAAGATTTCCGATGCCCAGGCTGCCCAGCGTGCGCGTCAGGAAGCCCGGACCAATGCCATCAAGGCACAGTTCGACGAAGGTTTTGTTCCTGCCGTCTGGCAAGCGTCGGACATGAAATTCAAAAGTCGTTCAGCCCGAGTCCGCATCAAGGAAATCCCACTGACGATTCAGTCGGACTTTGCCACCCCGGGCCTGTACCCGGTGACGGTCGGTGTGCCGCTGGAAGACCGCCAGATGTTCCGACCTCGTCAGTTTGAGCTGCTGGGTGAAGACGGCAAACCCGTGGCATGCCAGATCACGCCCACGGCCTTGTGGGATGAGGAAGATGCCATCAAGTGGATCATGCTTGATACCCAGATTCAGGTGACCGATCCCGCCAACCCGCCCAAACTGACTTTGCGTTATGGCCGTTCAGTCGACAGTGAAGAACCCCCCGCTGACATGCCGATTCAGACGACGGATGATGCGATCACCGTCGATACCGGCAAACTCAAAGTCACCTTCAACCGCAAGGCTGGTACGCTCATTGATGCAGCATCGGTGGATGGTCAAGCAGTGATGATGCCCGATCCGACGCGTGGCGGATACTTTGTTGACAATCAAAACGTCACCTATCGCACCAGTGGCAACGACAATGATTACCAACTGGTCACCGAAACCGTCGGCCCAATGCATACGGTCTTGCGGGCATCAGGTTGGTATGTCAGTGACGCAGGCATCAAAGCCTGCCGCTATGTCACGCGCATTCATCTCTACAAAAATCAGGCGATGCTTCGGCTGGAACACACCTGGATCGTCACCATCGACACTGATCGCTTCTGGTTTACGGATTTGGGTTTGAACCTGCCGATGAACCTGGGCGATTCTCCCAAGGCCGTGCTTGGCATCAATGCTGATAAACTCACTGAAACCCACATGCAAGCCATCTCCGGCAAGCCGATCAGCATGACGCAAAACGCGCTGGCACTGAGCCAGGTGACACAAAGTGACAAAGTCCTGGCCAAGTCGCCTGCAACCGGGGGCTGGGCCAGTCTCATCGGTTCCAAAGCCGGTGCGACACTGGCTGTCCGCGACATGGCCAAACAGTTCCCCAATCAGTTGGATGTCACGGATCAAGGCCTGGTGTTTCATGCCTGGCAGACAATTGATGACAAGCCGCTGAACTTCCGCCACGAAGGCATCAAAAAACTCTGGGGTGATGACACCTGGCAACGACTCAATGACAATGTCACCGCGCAGGGTGTCCTTGAATCCCGTGTCTCCAACGGTCTTGGCTTTGCCCGGACGCATCACCTGACGCTGATGTTCCATGAACCCAAAGTCGAAGCTGCCAAGACGGCTGGTGCATTGGGACAGGTTGATCCTATCGCATCGGTTAATCCGAACTGGATTCGGGAAACGCAGGTTCTGCCCCTGAGTTTACCGGTGTTTGATCAAACGCGATTTGGTGCGCGTGAAGATGAGATCAAGCAGAAGTTTGATGACTATCTGAACATTGCCAGTAAGCTGGATCCGATGGTGGGTTTCTGGGACTACGGTCGCGGTATCCCCAGCGACATCAAACCTGGCAGTGATAACCGTTGGATCTATTCAGGGATCAATGCCAACGAGGACATGAGTTACGGCACGCCGCAAGTCCCGTGGCTGCTGTACCTGCGAAGTGGTGACCGAAAATATCTCCATGCCGCCCGCGCCATGACCACCCATGTCATGGACACCCGCATCTTCCATTGGCATGCCCAATCACTGGGACGCGAGATCGGCCAATCCTACAAATACACGGGAACATGGGTCTTTGACGGGTCGGATGCCGGTTGGACAGGTGACATCTGGGCAGGCTTCCTTGCGACAGCCTATCACGTCACCGGCTACCAGCGCAGCCTGGATGTCCTGGGTGAAATCGCTCAAGGCTACGTCAATGCCAAGCGAACGCAACAGGATTATCAGACGGTCTCCTACCTCGGCGCGATTGCCCGATACTACCAGACCACGTTTGACCCGAAGCTGCGTGATGTACTGGTTCAAACCTCCCCGGTGTATATGCAGTATCAGGAAGAAACCGGATTCTGGCCTCACAATGACCAGGCATATGAGTATGCCCTGCTTGAGTTACTCAAGCTCCCGCGTGCTGAGACTTCATGGGAAAACACCGCGCTGAACTTCGCCCGTGGTGCCATTGGCCCGATGCGTTTTCATACCAGTTGGGCCGTTGCTGCAGGTGTTCAGGCATGGGCGTATGCCAATCGACAGGATGATCCACGTTTTGGTGTCAATGCGCGTCAGGCTTTGGAAGACGGCATACCTGATTTACAGACGCATGCCAATCTTGCACCGCTTCGCCGTGCGTTGGTCTGGATGGGTTTGACGGATGTTCCCGGCGTGGATGATGTGATCCAACCCCGCGTGCTTTCCTACGCCCGCCCGCAGGAGTCGGTTTTCTATCTCAAGCATGAAACCGGCAAACAGACACATGTCGAATTTCACTGCAAACAAGGCGAATTAAGCATCACCGACCTCGATGCCAAACCGATTGATTCGCGTTTACTGCGAAGCCAACGAACCATTGGTATTTATGAAATCACCCTGCCTGCATCCATGGCAGATCAACAGTACAAGATCGAAGTCAAAGCACCGGTGATGTATGAAACAGCCAATGGTGCCCTGGGACGGTCTCTGCCCTGGCGTCCGGGTGAGAATGAAATGCTGGTGGTGATGCACGGGCCGACGTTGTTTGTCCAGAACATTGCCAACGGCAAGTTGGTTCATTCGCCGGGTAAGCAGCTTTGGTTTTTCGTCCCCCGACGTACCAGCAAGTTCAGCATTCAAGCTGCGGACCCCTGGCCGCTGGTTAACGATTTGATTCTCCAGCGTCCCAACGGCAGCATCATCAAGACCGAAGGCTCGACCATTGAAGTGGAACCTGAGGACAATCAAACCGGTGATGTGTGGATGCTCCAATTCAAACAGCCTTATTTTCAACTCACGGATACAGCATTTGAACGTGGCGCGATTGCACCGGGGTTCTTCAAACTCACCGGCATCCCACCCTATATCGCACCGTCGAAGGATGCCTTTTTCAGGCCCATTGCTGCGACCATCCCAACCGAGCAAGTCGAGGTCATACCCCCCATTGCCTACGTGCGAGGGAAATTCCGCCGTGGTATCCGGCTGCAAGGCAATATGGCTTACTTGAAATTACCGACCGGTCAAAAAGCCATTGATGATCCGACCGTTCGTGACTATTTCAATTCCCGTCAGGGGACCATTGAAATGTTTGTCTACTTTGACCGTCGTGCCATTGAAGGCGGCTACAGTGGCAAGCTGCTGCACATCCCCTTCCAAAACTCAACCAATGCGATGATGAACTTCATCCCTGCAGCCAGTTGGCAGGGTGTCATCCGCAGTGGTGGTGAGCAGGTTCGACAAATCACATTGACCGACAGCAACTGTTCGCCGAGCATTGACACAGGCCAATGGTATCACCTTGCCATCCAATGGAATCTCAACGACAACGGCAAGCTCATGCGCCGTGTCTACCTTGACGGTTATCCCTATGCCTACGGTG
>PAIY01000037.1 GCA_002704825.1 Phycisphaeraceae bacterium | reverse complement strand
TTCGGTGGATTGGGGTTACGCAACGTCTCCGTCAAATCGTCCGCAGACTTCGGTGGATTGGGGTTACGCAACGTCTCCGTCAAATCGTCCGCAGACTTCGGTGGGTTATTGAGGACCATCGTCTCCGTAAGATCGTCACCGGTCTTGGGGGGCGAAGGTGTCTTGAAGGTGTCGATCAAATCTTCACCTTTAACCGTCGGAGCTGAATCTGAAACGGTCTCTGCAAGGTCACCGCCACGGACTGTTGGCGCGGATTCTTTGACGGTGTCAGCCAGATTCTCCGTTGTGTTTTTAACACCGGTGTCGGCAGCGGATGCGACCTGAACCTGATCAGCTTGCTTGGCAGTTTGCTCTGCAGCTTCCTTGGCCTGGCGAATGCCTTTAATGAGACTTGTTGCCACTTCGGGTGTCGGTTGATCCCCAAGATGTTTGAGCAGGTCAGCTTGTTGAAGCAGTTGCTTTTGGGACTTGGATAAACTCTTGGTTCCCTTCTTGGCAGCCTGTTCGACGGCTTCTTCCAATGCCTGGAAGCCGGACTTGCCAAACCTTTTGAGAATCACCCCACCCACTTCTCCCAGCGCGGTTCCACCCAATGCAGCTCCACCTGCGATCATCGCGGACCAATATTTATCACTGGCTTGAGATTCAACTTCTGACAATCCTTCGGTTCCTGCCACTTCCACGAGTCCTTCGCGGAATTGGATTTCCTCATCGCGAAGTTGAATGTAGTCATACATGTCCGATGCCATGAGACCAAGCTCTGCAAGTTCGCTTGCAACCAGGGCACCACCTGCAATACTCGCAGCGGTGGTCCCGGCGGTGGCTGCGACGGAGATATAAATAAACGGTGCGGTGGCAACGAAAATCGCCATCTCTGTATCCGAGCGTGCGTAGGCTTCATCAGCACGCAGGGCTTTGTACAACGTATTCACACGATCAACCGACGCGTATCCGGCGCGATCAGGAACCATTCGCCCTGCT
Source organism: Phycisphaeraceae bacterium (assembly GCA_002704825.1). Classification (GTDB taxonomy): domain Bacteria; phylum Planctomycetota; class Phycisphaerae; order Phycisphaerales; family Phycisphaeraceae; genus UBA7800. Next base: position 27,215 of record PAIY01000037.1, on the reverse strand, counting down.
TCGACACCCGGCTCGTTACTGGGGACCAACAGTTTGTTTTTGACCAGTTGGCCGATACTCCCAAAGCCAAAACCGCAGACGCGCAACAAGCCTTCGTAATCACAATCGCTCAGACTTGTGAGTCGATTCAGCGAGTAATTCATGTTCCCAAGCATGACACCTTGAGCCTGGTCGATGGCAATGACCGCGTAATTCAAAGCATCCATCGAACGCGCATCACCATAAGCATTTCGCAAAGTCGATGACTTGATCGCATCGGCAAGCTTCATGTTGCCTGCATTCTTCGGACCGGAAACCTGTAATCGCATCAGTGGGTGATTTAAATTCTGATCCGCAGCGGTACTCATCTGAGCAGCAAACCTGCGTTTGGCATCATTGCGCTTCTTGATTGCAGCCATATGCGCTTTTTTCGTTGCATCGTTTTTGACCTTGGGGACCGGCACGCCATCACCCTTGTTGTACTGCTGAATCTTGGCGCGAAGCTGTTTGATGCCTTCATCTCGAATCAGCAGACAAGCAGCATGATCGCGAATGGTCATATGCAGATTGCGCGAATTGGTAAACCATTCACCCGTGTTGCGTTTGGTGGTGAAAATGATCTCATTGGTAAACGTGTAGCCCTTGGGCATTTTGGATCGGGCGGAACTGCTGCTGTTCTCCCAGCAATTCTGAGCCTTGGTCACAGCTTGAATCCAATCGTTACTGGGAAGTCCACGCACCGTCGCTACGGCGTAGGGTTTGATATGCGCTTTACCTGACGCATCATTTTTCGAGCCCGGAAAAATCGCAACCAGTTTCTGGCCTTCATCGATGGGCTTAAGCGTGATCGCGTCCTTGGGCGTGTCGATGCCGGAGCCCTTTCGGTCTTCAAAAATAGCCAAAGCAGCCTTATCGCCGGGAAGCAGCAATGCCTTGGAATGGAAGATCATCTTATTGCCTTCAAATGGCGTAATCTGCAAGTCCATCAGCTTGGTCTGACCGACTTTCAATTCCATGGTGCGAGATTTGAATTTCACCGGCATGGGGAATTTCACACGCACGAAAAACAACTCACCGCGATACAGTTCACTAGCCGGATTGTAGACATCCACATACACCGGGCGGACAAAGTCGATGCTCTTGGGTGCAAGATCCGTTAAGTCATAATCCCACATGCCGGGCGCTTCGTTGAGCGTGACTTGCTTGGGACCGGGACTCGCTGCCTGCGCGAGATTCACCTGGATTTGCAGGGCTTTTTCATCATCAGGGTCCGGCTTGTGCGTACCGGTAAAGTTAATATTGGGATCATCGATGGTGATGCTCAGTGACTCAGCCTTGACGGGCAGGTTCTCGCCGGTGATGCGCAGCCAGATGTGACCGATGTTGTCTTTGTCCTTGCCACTTCGATTTTTCACCTGGAGATTGCGGTAGCCCAACTCTTCGACGGATGTGATACTGGTGATGGTGATCGGGCCGTTTTCAGAGCCGTCTTGGTTTTCCGAGTCATCCTCTGCATCTGCCATGCTCGTATCGTCTTTATCTGAGCCGTCACCTTCCCCGTTGGCCTTTGCCATCGCTTCCTTGATGGCAGCCAACGTTTGGGCGTCGATGGGATCAACGCGCGTGAAACTCACGGACTGCATGCGTGTTTTTTTGTCCCATGATTTCTTGGTTTTGTTAAAGCGTCGGTTCTCGTATTGGCCCGAGAGCGTGTTGGCATCGGCGGAGAGCGACATTTTCAAGGGAGTTGCCAACTCATGAACTTTGCCGTCTTCGTCTTTACTGCGAAGGACAATGGTGCCGGAGAATTGCTTGCCGTCGAAGCTGCCATTGATCATGGCGGAGCCGGGTTTGATACCAAAAGAATTGCTGGCAAACTCAGCGATGGTTCCGCCGACACTGCCCACCCCGCCGGAGATGTTCATGACTCCGCCGGGCATTTTCCAACCACCGTCGAGGGTTAGTTGTTTGGGGACATCCGCTCTAGATGCTTCCGTTGGTGCATCACTGTTTTTCACATCCGGTGACTTGTCAGACTTCCCATCCTTGGCCATGTATTCGACTTCACTGACAGGAATTTTTTTGTCCTTGATATCATCAGTTGTCACCTGTGCCGACACAACATCAACACAAGTGATCGCGAGAATCATCAAGCCGACAAGCAAAAAACACACGGCGACGGCAGGCAGTTGGCGGATCATGAGGTAGTCCTAGCTGTCGTAAGTTTTCGAATCTTATTTTTCAACCGGCTTGGTCATGGTCGTCTGATTCCATGCAATGGTAAACGTCGCATCACTGGGGATCGACTGCTCAGGTTTCAAACCGATACGCAGGAAGACCCATTGTCCGGGCACCTGCCATTTGTCATCACGCAGACTCAGCGGCGTTCCTTCGGGCGTGTACAGATCTACCCCCAGGACCAAAGTCGGGTCCGCGTTATCCAGTTGTACACGCAACCGCCCCTTGCCGGTTTCAGGAATATTAAATCGATACCACTGACTCATCTCGCTGAGTTTGAATTGGTAAGGCTCTTTGCTGATGTCCACCGTCGTTAGCGCATCATCAGTCAGCTTGTCGGGATCAAGCTTGATGGGACGCGTCGGGCCGGTGAGACCTGCGGTGTAGTCTGCGTAGGCGGTGAACGTGATGCTGTTGTCCGATGGATTGGGATCACCCGTGACGTCGCTGCTGACGGTCACCTGTAATGGTTTGTCTTCATCAAAGCCGGACTCGGGCATGTTGAGTGTGAGATCAACTTCCTGTTTGTCGAATGATCCAAGCGATACATACTCGGCTTTGCCGATGATTTGATCACCGGCTTTGGCGATGAGTCGGCCTGCAGGTACTGCGATATCACCGACGTTAAACAGGCCGATGGTTGCTTTGACTTGCTGGCCGGGCACAATCCCGCGGGGCAGTTCCCAGAGATTGTTGGTGACCTTGAGATCGGGCTTGTGATGTCGGATCAGTTGCGTACTGTCCTGAGCGATCTGCTGGGCTTTTTGCTGGGTCGGTGCAACGAGAAATTCCTGGACCATGCTATGCGCGGTGTGGATGGCAATGTTATCCGAAACCGCAAAATTGCCTTTGCCGATGCCTTGGATTTTCATGCTGACTTTGTTGAGTTCCCCCTGGTTACCAAAGGCAGGGATGTAGTTAAGCCAACTGGTCGGTACCTGATAGAGATAACGGCCATCAGGAACACGGCCGGTGAGTTTGCCGATGGTCTTGCCGTTGAGGAGCATTTGCGTGTTCATGGCTTTGAAGTGCGCTTTGCCATACTTGGGTTTGAACTCAAACGACACGGCAGCAGCAGTGACGGGTTCTTCAGGTTGGACCGCGCGTTTGGTTTCGAACCATTGACCTTTGATGAAGTCTGCCTGGAATGTGCCCCCCTGATCAGCTTCAGGTGCAACGGAGTCCGCCAACTTGCGATGGAAGATCACACGTGGATGACCGCCAGCAGTGCGAACCAATGTCGGTGGACCATTGCCCGGATCAGGGGACGCGATTTGCTGGGTCTGACCATCGGACGTTTGCACGACGATGGCATTGTCCCTGGTGCGCATGGCAATGTGGATCGCATCATCAGGGTCGGTGAGTAAGTCGGCATCGCGGGCGTCGGGTAAAACCTGTGCTTGATCCTGATCGGGCATTTTCAGAAGCACCCTACCGGAATCGGTCTTGGCCATGGTGACCTGCTTGCCGTTTCGCATGGGCTTGGTCGACAGGATACGTTGGACTTTCTCGTCAGCTTTGAGCAGTGTCTGCGGTTGACTGACAGAGAGATCATCGCCAAGTTCAGCTTGTTTGACCTGACCATCCTGAACGAATTGGAGATAGCTTTTGCCGGTCTCTTTGTCGTGTATGATTTTTGGTGATGTGGCGGGTGATTCATCATTGCCCACGCCGATATCGACTTTCTTGCCTGATTCAACATCCTGCACAGTGACCACGGATTTATCGCCTTCGGGTCGCGTGTAGGCAGCAACGGTTTTGCCCGAAGGCGTGCGACCGAGTGTCGGCTGGCGGACAGGATAGCTGTTACGCACCAGTGGCACACCGGCTTTGAGTTTACGGCCCTGCTGAATCCCCCAACCAAAATTGCGGAACTCCAGCGCGGTGGTGTTTTCCTTGCGGTTATGCTTGGCAACGAGTACACCACCGTCTTCACCGCCCTGCATCACGGTTTCCCTGGTCGCTGCCTTGGGATCACGTAACGCATCAAGTTGATCCCAGAGTTCATCAGAGATGGTTGCAGGTTTGAGTTGGTTTTTACCCCAATTCGGATCCAGACTCCGACCGAGTGTGGTGGCAAATTCATCCATCGGCAATAAGTCCGACCCCACAGCTGACGGCGGGATCAATGCATCAGGATCGAGGTCTTCCATCAATGCCATGGCATTTTCGAGTAACCCGTCTTCGACGACCTGCGTTTTGGATTTTTCGATTTCTTCATTTTCGTCATCGGCTTTGTCCTTGTCAGCATCAACAACATCAGAACCCGAACTGGAACCGCCACCCCCTGAAGCATCACCAAATGGATTGCCCCACATGAATTCGTCTTCTTCCTCTTCGTCGGGAGATTCGTCGCCACCACCACCGGTCATGGTCCCACCGCCGGACATGGAACCACGAAGTGAACCTCCTCCGCCACCACCGCCACCATAACCACCATCTGAAGGTGGCGGGCTTCCGGGAGTCCCGGCAGTGGGTGGCATGGCATAGCTGGCTGCGCCCTGGTTGGTGCAGCGTCCGCCGGAGTTACCTGAGACACCGGTAGATCGCGAGACGGTGACGAAGACCTGCTGGCCTTCGGGAACCTTCGCCTGATATGGCACCGCGATGACCTTGTTATAGCCATGGATATAGAGGTTGCCTGCCAACTCGATGAAGCTTGGTGACAAACGTGGCCAGACTCGCACACGCAGCGTTTGATTGGGTTGAAGCATCATGCGTTCGACGACGGGTTGTGTCCAGACTCTGCCAAACAAGGGACCACTTTCCATGTCGGGAAAACCGTCGTCGTTGAGTTGATTGATGTAATTCAATGACAGGTTGGGGATTTGCTCACCGAGGTTGGTAATGCTCAGGTACTTGACCAGCCGCGCCTGATCTGCGGGATTGGTGGGTTCTTCCCATTGAACTTTGAGTTTCAAAGGCGGGTCGGCAACCTGGACATCGACCGTACCCACGGAGGCGATCTGCCACTTGCCAAGTGAGTCCTGCACCAGTGCTTTGACGGGGATGGCTGCCTGCGCCCGTCGAATGGCGTTGGCATGGACGACAAAATCAAACGCCCATGTTTCACCCGGTGACATGGGAAGCGAAGTCTGTTCAAACCAATCGTCACTGCCACGCCCGATGAAACCGCTATTCAAATCTGACGGCGGATCACAGGCCACGCGGACATTGATGGGATGATCGCCATCATTGCGGAGCATCACTTTGCCACGCTGGTCATAGTCCCGTTTGATCTGCATGGTTGTCGGTTCAAAGACCAGTTGGGTATTGGGCATGATGCCACTGGCCGGTTGCTTTTTTTCTTTTGCGGTCGGGGTGGATGTTACAGGTTTGGATTTACCCGAAAGCATCAGCCATAAAACCAGGGCAACTACCACGAGTCCGACAGCAACGATCAGGCCTTTGGATTGACTGTTCATTTGATCATCTCCACTTCAAAAATCCAAACGCCCGGTTTGGTTTGCCGACGTGATGTCGTTGCTGGTGTACTTACTGACTCTTGATTTTGCATGACAGTGTCTGCGGACCTGGAAGGTTGTTGTGTTGCATCTGGCTGAGCAGGTGTTGCATCCAGATGAAAGACGACGTTGAACTTCTCCGTGGTGAAGGTGCGTTCCCATGAATAGGAATGCGTCGAAACCTCTGCGTAGTAAGTCCCCTTGTTCAATTTCACTACGCCGTTCTTATCCGGCTGTAATCCTGTCCCATCAGGTTTGTAGTAGTAAACATAGGGGAATTGTGGCTTACCCTTGGGCGCTTTGTAATCCGTATGGGTCATGTTGACATAGGTGGGTTTGTCGATGACGAGTTTGAAGATGTCCAGATCAAACTCGGGGATGATGTTGATGGTGTACGGCTTTTGGAATTCAACAGGCGTTGCAGATGCAAAATCGTTGTTGGGTTCCAGATCATCGCCTTCAGGTTTCCAACGGACAGTCACGTCAAAGGGCTTGTAGATAGAGCGGAGTTCCCAATTGTAATAGGCACTGTTAACGCGGATGTAATGTGTGCCTTCTTCGAGCAGTGCCTGAGGCTTGCCGTCGACGACTTTCTTGCCATCACTGTTATAGAAAATGAAATTGGGAATTTTCTTGCCAGACGTTTTGGTATCCCAATTTTCAGTTGTGCATGTCACCAGTCCGCGTGAAGGGACTTGGATTTTGAGCATATCCACATCGTTAAAGGGCCTCAGACGCATGGTTGCCGGTTGATCAAAATTGATGGCACGAGCTGTTTTGAAAGTATCGTTAGGCTCGGTTTCATCTTCACATGGGTGGAACGTGAGTTTGACTTCAAACGGTTCCTGATGTGCCCGCAATTCCCATGAATAGTAAGAGGATATCAGTCGGAGATGATGCGTGCCTTTTTCAGTGATGCGGTAATCGTAATAGCCTTTGTCGTTGGGTTTATTCTGGGTATCGTACCAGATGACATAAGGATTCTTGGGAAGAATCTTCTTGTTGAGTTTATCGAATTGCAACTGAACCACACCGGGGCCGGGCGTTTGGAAACTCAGAAAATCGGCATCCGCCCGAGACATGAAGCGTAATGCCAATGGTTGCCCGAACGTGATGGGTGTCGCGGTCTTGATGGAATCATTGGGTTCGGTCGGATCATCATAGGCCTTGAAATGCATGGTTAATTCGAAGGGTTCGTCGACCGGCTTACGTTCCCATGAATACTGATGGGCATGAAGAAACATGCTGTAGACACCGGGCGTTTTGACATAGAGATTGCCAGCGTCGTCATTTTTGATGGCCTGACCTTTGTCATCACAAAAGTACAGGTATGGGAGCTTGCCTTTCCCTTTCCAATTCGTCAGTGTCCAAGTCACCAATCCCGGTTCTTTGACTTCAAACTTCACACGGTCAATGTCATTGGCAGTATGAAAGTTAAGTTTGATCGGCTGCTCAAACGCCACGAGCGTTGCTTGTTGGATTTTGTCGTTGGGTTCATAAGCGTCCGGCTTCAGAGCAGGCGTTTGATCCTGTGCCGTCAGATTGCCAATCCCAAGCCCTACCCAAAACAAAAACAAGTACGGCAGAAAGTGAGTCGAGTGCTTCATAGACACTTTCCGTTTTTCGAGAAGTTATTTCAATTCGATACCCTTTGTCATCATACACTAAAAACAAATCACGTTAATGGCTAACACAAAGAAAATGCCTGTAAACACAGGCTAAAACGACACACAAGTCTTTACACAAAATAACTGCGGACTGGCGATGTCAAGTGTATCTGTTGATTATGATGAAAGTATGAACGGCTACTTTCGACATCCATTCCCAAGCCGCAAAGCGTTTGGTGCCTACGCCAGCCCGGGCCCCGTCGTCCACTTGCCAGCCATGTTTTTGATGATAGGCATGAGTTGGCTGTTAAGTAACGCGTCATGGCCTGTGACGTTGCCCACGATGGGGCTGGCGATTTTCTGCGCTGTTTATTTGGGACGCGACCTTGCGATCAAGGCGCACTATAACGTGCTGATCACATTGACGGTTTTCGTGTTCCTGTTGGGTTGCCTGAGCGTGGGCGTGCGACCGTTACAACAACTCCACCATTGGGCAATTGATCGTGCATGGGGTTGGCCGGGTTGGGTGTATGCCACATCACTATTGATTCTGGTGATCAGGCAAAGCAGACGACATCGACAGATATCTTGATAAACCGCATGTCCCACTTCAAACACACTGTACGTCAGTCAACCAGGGTATCACGCAAGGGTGCACGCTCGGGCTTTTTCTGTGGCTTGGGTTTGGGCTTGGGAGCAGGCTTATTGCCACCACCTTCAGACTTGGGTTTGGGCTTGGGTTTAGCCTTGTTAAATTTGAGTTTGACCGGCACGTAGATCGACCAATTACGATCCTTGGTATTGGTATCCACCTGCCAACCCGCGGGGATGCCGATGTTGTCCGCGATGTTACGCGCCTTGACATACTCAGCAAAACTGTTGGGATACACCACGTATCGACCGTATTGCTTGCCTTCGCGTTTCATCGAGTAAATCTTGCGTTTGTAAAGTGAATTAGGTCGGTCCATGGAATCGATATCATCACCGGCATTTTCGGTCATGTAACAATCCATGTAGATGCGTGAAGTGTAAATCTTAAGCTTGATATCAACATTGCGATCACCGTACTTGGAGCGGTCAATCAGATCCTTGAACTTGTCAAAGTCATACCCCCCCGTCTCTTCCTCGGTCTCGGGAGCCGGTCGGAAGCGACGTTCAAAGGCCGCAATGTTGCGTTCAATCTTCTCGCGATAACGCTCATGTTCCTCTTCGAGAATGCGGTTGTTGGCAACATGGAAAACCACCTTGCGGAAGCTGCTGTCCACATCACGCGGATTGGGGATGCGGACGATCTCAGCCGGTGGCGTCTCGGGAATCGGTGTCTTGTCCAGTAACGCGCGAAGTTCTTCCAGACGCTTGATCGCCTTTTCCAAGTCCTCGGCAAGCTTCTTCTGCTCAGCTTCCTTTTCCGTAGCCTCGTCCTTGAGCTTGGGAACGTCATACTCTTTCTTCTCGGCCTCGGCGGTCACCTTGTCCCGCAACGCTTCAAGCTGCTTGGTGAGTTGCTCCAGGCGGACTTTATTCATTGGAACCTCAGGTTCCATGTCACGCCAATCCGGTTCGAGTTGCTTGAGTAATTCCTTGAGCGCTTCGAGTTCCTTTTCCTTGTCCAGCAGGTGATCGACTTTGACACGCTCATCGAGTTCGCGTGCCTGGGTGATGCGTTTGACCGCTTCACTCATGCCAAGCAATGCAACAACTAACATGATGATGAGAATCCCCACCACGTTGGTCAGTGCATCCAGAAGCGAATCCAGATTGTTGGCATCGTCCTGCGGTTTACGTCGCATATCTCAAGTCTTCATCACTTCTTCATGGAATCAAAAAACAAAGACAAGTCCACACGCCCCTGCCCGACAATCGGCAGGCGTGAGTTGTAGGCATGGTTCTTGTCTGCCAAGGCCTTAACGGTATCAAACGTCTTGATCGCATCACTGCGGATCAGGAAAATAATCATGCGATCATTGCGTTCGTCATTTTCCTTAACCAACTGCATGTAGGCCTTGTCTTCGTTACGCAAGTCACGGCTGGTGACAAAAGTCTGCCCTTGGGGCGTGTGAATGCGAACGCCTTCTTTGGTTGTTTCAACGAAGGTCGGTTTGATCTTGCCGTTACGCAGGTCTTCTGAGCCACTGGGCTGAATCTGCACTTCGGGAACCGGTATTTCCTGACGCTTTTTCAGTTCCTCTTCGAGCTTGGCAATCTTCTTTTGAATCTCTTCAAGTTCCTTGGTCAACTGCTTGATCTGCTTTTCAAGACGTTGAATTTTTGCAAGCAACTCCACGGCCTGGGCAGCGAGCTTCTCCTGCTGCTGGGCAGCCTGTTTCATCTCCTCCAGATCGCGGAGTTTTTTCAAAGCATCATTGAGTTGCTCTTTGATGCCCTGGGCCATCTTGATGAGTTCCTGGAGTTCGAGTTTTTTCTTCTCCAGTTCCGTGAGTTCCTTTTTGACCTCTTCGAGTTTCTCCTGGTTTTTGAGCAGTTCATCAATGTCTGGCGTATTCATCTGCGCAATGGATACCCCCACGATCATCAGCGTGAGTACGCCAATGAGGCAGACGAGAATACTCAGGAATGGGAAGAGCGACATTTCACCGTCGTCGCGATTCCGTCTGGACATCTTGCCAAACTCCAGTCCATGTCAAAGGAATGATCAGCCACACATCACGGAAAACTTACTTGCCAAACCAGCCCTTTTTCTTGGGTTGGACAACGGTGGCTTCGATGACCACGTTCTGCTGGCCGAGTTTTTCAAGCACACTGTTCAGTCCGCCAAGTCCCTGTTCCAGGGCTGAGAATTGCGTCTTGAGTGCTTCGGAGGATTCACGCATGGTCTGCATGGTTTGCTGCATGTTTTCCTGCATGGCCTTGCTGGTTAATGCCAGGGTGTCGGCCATCTGTTTCTGGGCATCGGAAGATTTATCGCCGATGCCTTCCATGGCTTTGTCGACTCGTTCAATGACTGCATCGAGAATCTGTTTGAGTTCCTCGTTGTGATGTTCACTCTTGGCAGAGAGCGATGCGGACTGGGCATCCTGCAGGGAAGTCATCATGTCCTGAATCTCAGAGATTTGTCTGAGACTATCGACCTGTCGTTCCACCACGGCCTCGACCGCTTCGTTGATGGACTGCATATTCTGGCCATGCTTTTCCTGCACGTCCTTTTGAATGTTGTTCCAGCCTTGCGTCAGGCGTGCAGTCAAAGCATCACCAATGGCTGAGAGTTTTTCACTCCATGCCTGGATTTCAGCGTGATGCGGGACCATTGAATCGTTAATCGCTTTTTGAATCTCACGGGCATTACCGCCGAGGGAGGAGACACCTTCGCCTTCGTCATTAAGGCGTTTCATGAGGTTTTCGTTGCAGTAGTCATCGACACCGTTGAGCAGGTCTTCTTCTTTTTTCTGCATCGGGTCACAGATGAATTTCAGAATCAAGCCCATGACCAAGGCGACGAGTGTGGTGTCGAAGGCGGTGCCCAGACCGGAGGTCACGTCTTTAAGGGAGTTGATCAGCTGTGAGACGTCTTCGGTGTTATCCAGTGCGCCACCGAAACCGGCGACGGCAGCACCGATACCAATGACCGTGCCGATGAAACCGAGAATGGGAATCGCCCAGATGAAAAACTTGAGCATGGTGTAGCTGGAATACATGCCGTTGGCATCAATATCCGATTGACTGCTCATGGCGGTGGCAACTTCCGAAGCACTCTTACGCACACCAAAGTGTTCAATGCCACGCAGCACACGGTTGATCAGGAAACTGTCAGCCGTACTTGCAGGCAGTGATCGAATGTGCGATGTGAATTGGCGGAGATTGGACGTGGTGATGTCGTCCCCCAATTCGTTAGGCAGCAAGTCAAAGAGCATCGAGTCGCGTTGCTTGCGAATCAATCGCCACTTGGCAATGAGTTGTGCAGCGCCCCAGAAAAACAGGAGTGTTTCGGCATAGGGCACCCAACCACGACCGGTGAAGAGTTGGCCAAAGTAGGCATCGCCCAGCGGCATGGCAATGGCAAGGTAAAACACCACGGTCGCCGCAAAGCCGATGAGCAATGTGAAGAGCATGTTCACATCGGTGCCCGGGGTTTGATCGGTCTCACCGCCCCTGGCTTCGGATGCTGCGGCAGGTGCTTCACCACCTTGAGCAGGCATCTGCATGGATGATGCAGCCGAACCGCCAGCAAAGGATTCTTCGGGACTGCCCGCGACTGCGGATAATCCAGATGCACCGGGGAAGCCAGCAGGCAGTTGGCCGGACGCCGAGGTCTGATTCTCATTGAGTCCCGCCAGGTCCGGCATCTGCAATGAGGGTTCGGGCTCAGGTGGCTGGGGCACGGTCACTGCCGTTTTGCAGTGAGGGCAACGTGCTTTTTTGCCAACGTTTTCTTTTCGTGCTTTGAGACTCTGCCCACACTTGGTGCAACTGAACTTGAAATACATGAATGTGCGCTCCACGTCGGTATGAGGGATGGAGAGTAGTAAGGGGGTATATGTGCATTGAAACATGGATTGTCTAAGATCACAAGCCACGTCTTCAAAAGGTGGTCCAAAAATTCGAACCCTTGGAAGTGTAACCGGAACGCCCACCCCTTGCCTGATCGGTGTTTTTGAGGGTGCCGAGAAATCGCAGAAAGATCAGAGGACTGGCAAATCCTGTAACCCTCCAAATCCGTTGATATTATTTTCGTATGAGGTGATTGACATATTTGACAATTTCAACGATAATACCAACGTAGTCGGAAGTACGCCCCGACCGCATGAACAGACTCGGCGTACATGATCTCGCAGCAGAAGTCACTCCATTGCACAAGTTAGAACGATAGAGCCTCGCTGCACGTTTCGCGATGGACTGATGACTCGGCTTGCCTAATTCTCCATGCCGATCGCCTAGGACCACTCGCTTGGAGAATCTCAATGAAGATTTATGTTGGAAACATCCCCTTCTCTACGACCGAAGATTCGCTTTCAGCGGAATTCGGTGCATTCGGTGAAGTCGAAGATGTCGCGCTGATTACCGACCGTGAAACCGGTCGCCCGCGTGGCTTTGCCTTCGTCACCATGGCCAACGACGAAGAAGCCAAGAAGGCTATCGAAACCCTCAACGGTACCGAAGTCGGTGGTCGCACGATCACCGTCAACGAAGCCCGTCCCCGTGAAGGTGGCGGCGGCGGTCCCCGTGGTGGTGGCGGTGGCGGTGGTTACCGTGGCGGTCGTGGTGGTGGCGGCGGCGGCGGTGGCCGTGGCGGCTACGGCGGCGGCGGTGGCGGCGGCGGCCGTGGTGGTTATGGTGGTGGCGGCGGTGGCCGTGATCGCTATTGAACCATCCCACAATGCAAAAATGAAACTGTTGATCCCGTGATGCTGATTCCTTAATCAGCCATCACATCCAACAGTCGCAAAACAAAGCACGCCGGTTGATCGCATAACAGATTCGCGATTCGACATACCTGATTTTCACACCAGGCCATGAACGAATCAACACGATCTGTTATAGTCGATCAACCGGCGTGTTTGTTTTTACATGGCATCTCAAACACGCGTGTCATCACAAGATCGCAAGACTGAATCCACACGGAGTAAGCCCCATGTTGCCCACCGATCCCAACTGCATCTTCTGCAAGATTGTCGCGGGTCAAATCCCCTGCCACAAAATCCATGAAGACGATAACGTGCTGGCCTTTCTGGATGTCGGACCACTGAGTCAAGGACACACCCTCGTCATTCCCAAGGGACATTGGGTCACGCTCGATCAAGTCCTATCGGAGATCAGTGCTGCCATCGGCAAGGTGCTGCCCGTCATCGCCAAAGCCGTCTGTGATGCCACCGGCACCCCCGATTTTAACATCCTCCAAAACAACGGTAAGCTCGCGCACCAAGCCGTCGGCCATGTGCATTTTCACATCATCCCCAAAACCGCGGACACCGGTCTGGGCATTGATTGGCCCGCAGGCAAACTCGAACCTCAACAAGCGTCAGATTTGCTGGCAAAAATCAAGGCCTCGCTGTAAGCTGTCCAAGTCGATTCAACCTGTAACTGACATCCTCAACCGATCACGACCAAGATTCAATCCCAATATGGCAACGATTCTCTGTATTCTGGCGGGTGGTGAAAGCAAACGATTTGGACGCAGCAAGCTGCATGTCAAAGTCGACCAAACCCCTATACTCCAATGGCTCTGCGAAAAATATGCTTCGCTGGGTCTGGATGCCTGCTGGCTGAGTCTGGCTCCGGATCAACCGCAACCGTCTGGCGCTGCACTGTTCGATAAAATCATCGTCGACAAGCAATCGCATCAGGGTCCGCTTAACGGCATCGCTGAGCTGCTTCATGAAGCTCAACCTGGTGATGCGCTACTCGTCCTGCCAGCGGACATGCCACTGGTTTCCTGTGAACTCTTGGCGGTACTCAACAACTGCCTGAATCTCTCCGACCAACAATCCGCTCTCATGTTCAAATGGGCCTTGGGAGAAAAGTCCGGCCAGGTCGAGCCCTTCCCCTCTGCGTGGCGAGCAGGCATTGCCAACAAAATCGTGGACCAGGCGATTGCCGATGGCAAAGGCGGTCCGTCTCAAATCGCAGACCATCCCACCATCGGCAAAACATTCCTGCACTTTGAAGAAGACGAAGTCCAATTCAAAAACTTCAACAAACAAGCCGACCTCAAACCACTGAGTGAATTGCTCGGTCAATCCCTGGCAGTCTGAATCATCCCACCATCTCAAGCACGCCAGCAGGCTTGTGCATCACGTACCAATTATTCTGAATGTCATGTGGCAAGGTATTGACGGTAATGCCTTGAAAACCAGCTTCATTGAGCATCTCCAACGCCAACTGTTCCCCCCATGCTGCCCCCAGACCTGCACCGCCTTGAGCCAATGATACTGTCATGCAATGCATCGTTGAGATGGTGTAGAAAAACGGGCAAAGCGGGTGATCGACATTCTGCGACGGCCGACTGTTACAGCGTAAATCCTGCATCAGAAACGTGCCATCCGCCACCAACACACGACGCACCATCGCCAGCACACCCGCTGGATCACGCTGGTCATGTATCACATCAAACGCGGTCACCAGATCAAAATGATCTTCCAAATCCAACGTCGTCACATCACGGGCATCAAACCTGATATTCGTCAGTCTCATGTTTTGTGCGGTCTGACGCGCTGCATCAATCGCAGGTTGGCAGAGATCCAATCCCATGAATTCACTGTTGGGAAATGTCTTGGCCAAGGTGCACATGGCAAGACCACTGCCACAACCGATGTCCAAAACCTTGATACCGGCTTCGAGTTTTTCTTTGAGGTCATCGACCAATGGGAGAATATGTTCCATCAACCCGCCGACCACCGAAACGCTGGACTCTTCTGCCATCACTTCGTGGAATCGGTCATAGGCTTCATAGGGGACACCCCCGCCGTGCTTGAACGCATCAACGACTTTGCCTTCCACTTTGGTCATCACTTCGATCCACTGGAAGACCGATGCCATCCCTTCACCACTGCGGGCCAGAATCATGGCATGGGCGTCGGGCAGGTGATAGCGGTCTGAATCACCACTGCCATCGACTTGGACAACATGTCCTGTTGCCATCGCCCCCAACCACTCGCGGACATAGCGTTCCTGGAGATTGGCTTTCTGAGCAAGTTGGTGACTGTCCGTCCACCCCATCCCCTGCATGGCATCAAAGAGTCCGGTGCGATGTCCGACGGAGATCATGATGCCGAGGCCTGCCTGGTTGAGTGTGTCAACCATTTTCTCAGCAAATTGACCGGCCATTTCATCGGTGTTGGCGGGGTCGGACGTGATCGTATTACAGGCATGACACATAGCGGGTTCCTTGTTTGCGAGTTTGGTACCAAAATGGGTAAAAATGGTTAATTCCAGGCAACTACTGCGTTGCCCATGAGGTTGAGGTATCATAAACCGGGATTGACCTTCGACAGGTTGACTTGGAGTCAAGTTCAGGTTGACTCCTGGTCAAGTTCGCTGTCAAACAATTTGCATATCCTCGTCTGGGGAACCTCATGAACTCACCCAACGCATCCGACAAATCGGCCAGGCAACTCCTTGCACCCGATATCCCCATCACCAACACGCGCGATCGGATTACGGCTGCAGCGCTGAATCTGTTTTACGAACATGGCTTTCATGGTGTCGGCCTCGATCAAGTCATCAGCCAGGTCGGTGTGACCAAGACCACGTTTTACAATCACTTTGAAAGCAAGGACGAATTAATCATCGCTGCGATCCAGATGCGCGATCAATGGGAAGCACAGGCATTCGAAAAGACCATCAGCCAATTCAGCGATGGCACACCCAAAGGATCCATCCTTGCCATCTTCGAAGCCTTGGACCAATGGTTTAATGATCCATCCTATGCCGGGTGTCTGTTTATCAATGCCTGTGCGGAGTTCCCTTCGACACACGACCCGGTGCATATTGCTGCTGCCAATCATTACACCAAGGTTGGCAAATTACTCACGACCTTATGTGAACAAGTTGGCGCCAAAAATCCCAAGGCATTGGCGCAGCAATTGGAGTTGCTGGGTGAAGGTGCGGTGACGATGCGATTAATCAGTGGCAACAACACCGCTGCCAAGTCCGCTGGAGAGATAGCCCGCGCGATACTCGATCAATGTGTGGAATGATCGCGCTAAACCGCAAGCGGTTTTCAATGTCGACGATACAACTCAAAAGCAAAACTTACAGCGATCCCTTGGTTGAAGGGATTTGATCACCGGTGACTTCGATGGCCTGACGCAGGGCGCGCCCCAGGGCCTTGAAGATGCCTTCAGCGATGTGATGCTGATTGGTGCCATGCGGGACTTCAACGTGGAGATTGAATTTCCCAGCTTGAGCAAAAGCATTGAGAAACTCCTGAACCAGCTGGGTATCGAACGTGCCGATCTTCGTGCCGGGCATCTGGAAGCCTTCGGGTTTGATGTCGAGTACCAGGGCAAAGCGACCGGACAAATCCAGACTCACCTTGGCCAGCGCTTCATCCATGGGGACGGATGCAAAGCCGTAGCGTTCAATGCCCATCTTGTCACCGAGCGCTTCGATCAACGCTTGTCCCAATGCAATGCCCACGTCTTCGACGGAGTGATGATCGTCGATCTGGTAATCACCTTTGCAGGTCACGTTCAAACCAATCTGCCCGTGACGAGCGACGTGATCGAGCATGTGATCAAAGAAGCCGACGCCGGTGTTATTGGTGTAACCGCTGCCATCGAGATTCATCTCAATGGTGATGTCGGTTTCGTTGGTCTTGCGAACGATTTTTGCAATACGGTCTGCCATGGGCTTCTCAATTCATGTTATCCAAAGCGGCGATCAGGGCATCATTCTGCTGCGGTGATCCGATGGTGATGCGCAGCTTATCCAGTAAGCGCGGATGATTAAAGTATCGCACAAAGATGCCGTTTTCCTTGAGTGTCTGATAAATACGCACGGCATGATCAATGCCAGCCGGTGCGGTTGCCAGAATGAAGTTGGTCTGACTGGGCAGGACGGACCACCCACGTTGGACCAAGGCATCCGTTAAACGCTGGCGTTCGGCTTTGATCTTCTGCCAACTGGCGGAGACTTCTTCGTGTGCACCAATTGCTGCACATGCCAATGCCTGCGCCAGTGCATCGGTGTTGTAGCTGTCACGTGCCTTATCCATCGCAGCGATCAAGTCAGGGTTGGACGCAATGCCGTACCCGAAGCGGAGCCCCGCCAGCGAGTAGCCTTTGCTGAGTGTGCGCAGCAGGATCAGGTTGTCCAGACCACTGCCCTCGCGGACGAGTTCCAGACAATCGTGTTCAGCAAAGTTGGTATATGCTTCATCGATCACCAACACGCCGTTAAACTCGGATGCGATTTTGCGGATGGTGTCTACGGACTCCAGTCTGCCTGTGGGTGCGTGTGGGTTGACGATGAACGCCAGGTTCACGCCTGCGTCGTTGAGCTTACCTGCAAAGTCATTGGGAATCGACCAGTCATCCAGTCTTGGGACACGCGTCACCGGCACGTCCTGAATCCCCGCGAGTACCTCGTAAAGCGAATAGGTCGGATCACTCACGCCGATGCCTTTGCCACCGGGTGTGGTAAAGACCGTCAGGAATAACCGCAGCAGTTCATCTCCGCCGTTGGTTGCGATGACTTGTTCTGGTGTCACACCGTGGACTTTGGCTGCCAACTCGCGGAACGGCCTGGCCGTCGGCGAGGGATAGCGGCGGAGCAATTCCGGGTCGAACGTGCGCAGCGTATCGATCACCGCCTGGTGCGGCAGGTCCGGATGCTCATTGGTGTTGAGCTTGATCACGGTGCCGGTCTGCGGTTGTTCTCCGGGAACATAAGCCTGGAGTTTGGCGATGTTGTCACGTTCGTAGGACATGGTGTTATTCTCATTTCAAAATTAACGCAAGCCTGAAATTGTGACCTAAACCAGCCTCAAGGTCAACACAGAACCAAAGCAACCCGCCGGCGTTTACGGGGTATGAATCAGAACCCAGGCAACGGCTTTGGGCACTGACCGTGGCAAAACAAGAAACCGTGAGAACAACCAAGTCTGCGAAAGATACGCTCATCACAGGTTAATTGCCGATAAACAAGACACGAACCCACTCAAATAATGCTAAACTATTGACTATGAAGTCCACGCCAAAATTCTGCCTGATCCTGATTCTGAGCATGCTGCTGCCGACCTTGGCTCACGCTGCTGACGAACGCGAACTGACGACCAACTCGGCCATCTACCTGCTGCACTCAGCGATGAAAGAGCAGTACAAGGGACGTGAAATCCCTTTGCTCAAATCGTTGCGACAACTCAAGGATCCGCAGTTGGCTCCCCTGTTTGAAGAGTTGGCTCGATACCCGCACCCGATCCTGAAAATCCATGGCATTCTCGGTTTGGCCGAATGTCAGCCGGAGAAGAAACTTGACCTGCTGCGGATTGCCAGCATTGATCAGTCGACGGTACAGATTCAGGTCATTGCCGCTGCCATTGACAGTGGTCTGCTTTCGGATGATGAAGCCAACCAGTTGATCAACTGGCCCGGCCTGGACATTGCTGCCCGGTTGCTGGTTGCTGCTCATCAGATCAGTCGTGGTACATTTGATAAGCCACAGATTCTTGAGGACGCTGCCAACTCGGATAAGCTCGATCAAGCCAGTTTCGCCCGACTGCTCCAGGCTTGGCGAAACACACCCGGAGCGATGGAGAAACTCAAAGCACTGCACAACACGGATGATCCGACGCAGGACAGCGTGCGGTCGATTTTGCTGCTTTCTGCGATTCGTTACAACATCGAACTCATGGGGCCATGGGCATTGGATGTAGCCAAAGACACCAACGCGCCGCGATCCCTGCGCCTACTGGGACTCAAAGCTGCGATGCGGCTGAAGGTACCCGAAGCACAAGCGGTGTGGCTGGACTTCTACAACCAGAATGATGACCTGGCGCAGAAGACACGCCTTGCCTTACGCGTGGTTCGTGAAGCCACAGTTCTGGCACCGAGTCTGTTTGATACGCTTATTGCTGAAGAAAATGAGTTGCTTCAAAAACTTGGGCATGCTGGCAAAGCCATTGCTTCCAAACAGAACATCTCTGAAAACGTCATTAACCTGGTCGGGATGAAAAACCCGCACAGCATGGCGACGGCATGGGCCCTGCTTTACGCCCAGACACAGGCTTCCCCGGAAGACGCACAGGCCATTTTGCTGTCATTGATCTACGGATACAAAAATGCGGACCGTCGCAGCAAGCCCTACATTCTCCAGGATGCCATTGCCTCAGCACAGACGATCATGGAACAGTTCCCGGATAAGGCGTCGGCGATGCTCTTGCCGGTGTTCACCAATGATCAAACCGATGAGCTTCTGATCCATGGCATTTTGCTGGCCATGATCCGTACCGACGCCCCCATCGTGCTTGATCTTGCCAACGCCATTACAGGGCTCAATGACACGCGCAGCAAACAGATGTTGCTGTTGATCAAAGCCAAACGGGGTGTGGTTCTGACACGCAATCAATTACACGATCTGTCGCTGATGGTTCGCGGCGGTGGGATTAACGATGAATCAATTCGCATCCAGGCAGGCTGGGCTTATCTCAAACAAACCGGGCAGGTCGCCCAGGCGTTGACACGCGTATTGAATCAATAAAGGTCACAAAGAGACAGACGCTAACAGGAGACAATCAACAGCTTGCATGTTCCACTATGCCTTGCCCTGAAAAGCGAATCCTTCTCTCTGTCAAACGTACAAGGAAGTTGTCATGACAGGTATTCCCCTCAGTCAACCTGATATCACTGAAAAAGACATCGAAGCGGTGGTCGCAACGCTGCGGTCCGGCCGATTGAGTATCGGCCCGCGACAAAGTCGTTTTGAAGAAATGGTCGCTGAACGCGCCAAGCGCCGGCGTGGTGTTGCCATCAACAGCGGGACCTCCGGCCTGCACCTGGTACTGCGTGCATTGGACATCGGCCCGGGGGACGAAGTGATCACCACGCCCTTTTCATTCGTCGCTTCAGCCAATTGTATTTTGATGGTCGGCGCCAAACCGGTGTTCGTGGACATTGATCCGCGAAGTATGAACATGGACCCGGCCAAGGTCGAAGCAGCCATCACCAACAAGACCAAAGCCATCATTGGCGTGGAAGTCTTTGGCGATCCGACACACATGGACCGCCTTGCCCAGATTGCTGGCGCTCACGAAATTCCCCTGATTGAAGATGCCTGCGAAGGACTCGGCGGTGTTTACAAGGATCGCCCGGTCGGCTCATTCGGTCGGGCTGCGGTGTTCGGCTTTTATCCCAACAAGCAGATCACCACGGGTGAAGGCGGCATGATTGTCACCGACGATGACAAGCTTGCAGACATGTGCATCTCACTGCGGAACCAGGGACGTGACGACATGAGCCTGCATGATCCGGGATGCAATACACAGGCAGGCAGTTGGCTGGCGCACTCAAGGCTGGGTTACAACTACCGACTCAGCGAGATCAACTGTGCGTTGGGAATTTCCCAAATGGAACGCCTTGACGAGATTCTCGAAACCCGCCGCAACGTTGCCCAGATGTACTTCAAACGCCTGATGGGTTTTAAGGATCTGATCCTGCCCAATCTCCATGAGAATGAATCGCGCAGCTGGTTTGTTTTCGTCGTCCGACTTTCAGACTTATACGGTCAGACCGAACGCGATCGCATCGTCCAGGGTCTGCGTCGGCATGATGTCGGTGCTGCCAACTACTTCCCCTGCATCCATCTCCAACCGTTCTACAAGCAACGCTTCGGCTATGACAAAGGCATGCTCCCGATCGCCGAAGCCATGAGTCAGCGGACAGTTGCTTTGCCGTTTTTCAATCGCATGGATGAAACCCATGTCGAGCTGGCAACGCACACACTGCATGTGATGCTTCAGCGTGAACAGTTGTTAATGCAGAAGGAAGTCAGCTAGTGATCCCTTGCAGTTGATTCGTATCAAACCAATCCCGGTCAAGTTGACCGGGCGATATGAATATAGCCGAGTCATTTTGACTCGGTTTCTGCCTTGGCATACGCAACAATTCAACTTCTATCGCAATGTAAGCAATTCATCTCCACCCTTCGTCACTCCCGCGCAGGCGGGAGTCCAGTGGAATTTGCAATTTTCTACTGCATGCCACTGGATTCCCGCCTGCGCGGGAATGACGAAATCTGAGACGCAATGGAGAATCATGATTTGAACTGCTCTATGGACCACCAGACGCTCAGTTCACATGAATTAATGGACATTTTTTCAAGGCAACTGAGCCAGGATGACTCGGCTAGATGCACTTGGCCCGGTCATCTTGACGGGCTTTTCAACACGTCTATAGCGCAACAGATCAACATAATAAAAAACCGCAACGGTTTAAACGCTGCGGTTTTTCATTGCATGGTTGGTTGTATTGATCAGGCGGCTGCCAACTTGAATTTCTTGATTCGCCCCTGCAGTTCATTCGCCCGCTGGATGAGGGTCTGGGCGGTTTCAGATGCTTCAGCCGAATCGCGGCTGGTCTGTGTACTGAGATTACGAATGGTGTCCAGGCTGCAGGCAACCTGTTCGGTCGCGCGAGCCTGTTCTTCGGACGATGCAGCGATGGACTGAATCATCGTGGCAACATGCTGTGTGCTGGCAACGATCTGTTCAAGACTTGTCCCTGCGGTGGTCGAACGTTCAACGCCCTGTTCGACTTCGCCGGAGACGCCCTTCATCTGTTCCACAGCATGGAAGGTTTCGGTCTGGATGGCTTCGATGGAACCTGCGATTTCACCGGTCGCCTTGGTGGTGCGGTCAGCAAGCTTGCGGACTTCATCGGCCACGACGGCAAAGCCACGACCATGTTCACCGGCGCGGGCAGCTTCAATGGCTGCATTGAGTGCCAACAGGTTGGTCTGATCGGCGATGTCGTTAATCACCTGGATGACCTGTCCAATCTGTTCGCTACGTTTACCCAGTGCTTCAACGCTGCGGCTTGAGACGGTCACAGACTCCTGAATATTGCTCATACCGGCAATGGTCTGTTCAACGACATGGCCGCCTTCGGTGGCAACTTCACCGCTCTTCTGAGCACGCTGAGCAGCTTCGGAACTCTGTTGAGATGCTTGGGCAACGGACTGACTCATTTCTTCAACTGCGGCTGCGATTGAGGTCACCTGCGTGGCCTGAGATTCATTGGCTTGCGACATCTGTCCACTGATACGCGCGATGTCGTCAGAGGCTGCAAGGACCAACTGCGATGTTGCAGCGACCTGCTGGATGGTGTCATGCACCGTCTGGATAAAGGCATTAACCCACTTGGCAGCCTGACCGATTTCGTCATTGGTTTCTTCAAGGCGCTGGGTCAGATCACCATCACCATGGGCAAGCTGTTCAGCACGTTGTGCAATGGCCTGGATGCGGCGAAGGATCAGACGAATCATGTAGGTCAGCAGCACAAGAATCACCGCAGAAATGGCAACGCCGATGGCAATCTGGACCACACGTTGGTGACGGACATTTTTTTCCAGTGTTCCCGCGATGGCCAGGGTTTTTTCCTTGCGGTCAAGCATGAGTTGCTTGTGTTTTGCCAACTCATTTTCGTTAACGCCACAAATCTGATCGATCGTATCGCGCATGGTGTCGAAGGTGGTCTTGGTTTGGGTCATGCTCAATGCTTTGGCTTGCTCTGCGAGCTTGGCCAACTCCTGAGCATCTGCATTGTCCTTACTGAGCTTGATGTACTTCTCACACAAAGCCATCACTTGCCCGGATGCTTTTTGCCAGGCCTGGTATTCGCCTTTGAACTTCTTGAAAAGGTCATAACTTTCATGATGGTCTTCAGGACATGCCTTGGTGATACGTTCAATAACCTGTGCCGAGTTTTCCTTGTAACTTTCCAGAGACTTGGCAACGGTCTTGGCATCATTTTTCTCAAGCGCCATAATCGCACGCTTCTCAGCGAGAATCGTCTGATACGCATCGCGGTCAGCATTGAGAATCAATTCGATCGCGCTGCTGTGTTCTGTCACATCAACAAAGTCCACCTCAACCAATGGCACGAACTGGTCGTTAACGACCATATTGGTGGTTCTACTGAGATTGCTCAGACCGATCAGGCTCAGGGCTAAAATCCCTGTCACGCCTAAAAGGCAAAGCCCCCCCACGCTGTAAAGTCTCGTACGAATCGTCATTGCCGTGCTCCAAGCAAAAGTCTTCTGAGTCATTTCAAGTCTACGAATCCAGGTAGATGGATGACTCAAGAACCTGAATAGTTGTTTAGGCTTTATCGGAGAAATTGCAATCACAGTTAATATCGACCTGCAAATGCCACAAAACATTCTTGTAAGACATGATGAGCAAAACGTATAAAAAACAACACTGCATGACGTGAATCATGCAGTGTTTTATTACTTACCGGACACTAATAAGGATTAGTTGTCCAAG
Organism: Phycisphaeraceae bacterium; assembly: GCA_002704825.1. Taxonomy (GTDB): domain Bacteria; phylum Planctomycetota; class Phycisphaerae; order Phycisphaerales; family Phycisphaeraceae; genus UBA7800. Next base: position 3,990 of record PAIY01000037.1, on the reverse strand, counting down.
ATGGATTGTCTGGTCACTGGATCAAGTGTTGAACAGGAAGTGGACCACATCGCTGTCCTGCATGACATAGTCTTTGCCTTCGGTGCGGAGTTTACCGGCTGCTCGAATCGCGGCTTCGGTCTTGTACTGATCCAGTTCATCGACACTGTAAACTTCGGCGCGAATATAGCCGCGTTCAAAGTCCGTATGGATGACGCCAGCAGCTTGTGGCCCCGTCGCGCCAATCGGAATGGTCCATGCTCGGATTTCCTTGGGACCGGCAGTGAAATAACTCTGCAAACCCAGCAGCTTGTAGGCAGCACGAGCAAGTACAGCCAAAGCCGGTTCCGTCAGGCCGACGCTTTCGAGCAATTCCTGTTGGTCTTCTGCATCGAGTTCGGCCAGTTCACTTTCAAGCTTGGCACACACTGGAACGACTTCGCCATCTTCGGCTTTGGCGCGATCACGAACGACCTGCACCAACGGACCTTCGCCTTGCAGGTCATTCTCATCGACGTTGGCAATGTAAAGCACACGCTTGGCGGTGATGAAGCCGAAGCTCTTGATCATCTTGATTTCGTCGGGCGTGAACTCCATGCCACGGATCGGCTTGGTGTCGTTGAGTCGCGGGACGATTTTTTCGAGCAATGCCACACGTGCCTTGGCATCCTTGTCACCACTCTTGGCGGTGCGACGTGCTTTTTCCAAAGCGCCTTCAGCCTGCACAAGGTCAGAAAGAATCAGTTCGGTGTCGATGGTTTCAATGTCACGAATCGGATCAACACCGCCGTCGACATGGGTCACATCACCGTCTTCAAAACAGCGGACCACATGCATGATGGCATCGACGTTACGGATGTGAGACAGGAACTTGTTGCCAAGTCCTTCACCCTGAGAGGCACCGCGGACGAGCCCGGCGATGTCGACGATCTGGAGAATCGCGGGGATGACTTTTTCGGTGGGCATATGTGCATTGATGCGTGCCAACCGGTCGTCAGGCACACTCACCACGCCGACGTTGGGCTCGATCGTGCAAAACGGATAGTTCTCACTGGGAATCCCCGCAGCAGTCAGGGCATTAAACAGCGTACTCTTACCAACATTGGGCAGTCCGACGATACCAGCTTCCATCAATCCATCTCCGGGAAAGTTTGATCATTTTCAAAAGCAGGGCAGATTACCAGCCTCAAGCGTTTTGAGCAAGGTGACAGCGATCCTGCCCCCTTCCAATCACCGTCCTGCAGTGACTTTCAATCCGCTTTGGATACACCTGCTATCCCCAAAGAGTATGCTTAACCTGCCCCAAGACAATGCCTAAAATCAGGGCAATTCGTAACACAAGGGATGAACGTAAATCAGAAGACCGCCCGATTACTCTTTTTTCTAAATCATTATTAATAAATACTTACAATCTATCAGGTTAATTTTCGCTTTTGAGTTACATTTTTGTATTTATGTCTTGAAGTCCAAAGAAATTGTCGTAAACTTTGATGTAGATCAAGGTATTCGGACACAGAATACCTCAGACTATGGTCGTGCAAGGATGCATCGACAGCGGGTCGCGCTCCTTTCGACTACCCTCATCGCCGTAGGGGTTCAATATGAGTCAAAAAAAGCATTCGTGCTTCCGTTCTATCCTGACTCTGAATTTTGTTTCACCCGCCTGGCGTGTCCCTTGCTGGATCATGCTCGGGATTGCCGTGGGGATGGCTGGTGTGGTGGCACAGGTTTCACGAGCAACCTCCTACCTGAGCGACTCCCCCGAGACGTGCATCAACTGTCATGTAATGAATGCCGAGTATGAGTCCTGGCAGAAATCCAGTCACGCCAATGTGACCAATTGCAATGACTGTCACGTACCGCATGACAACCCCGTGAGCAAAATGGCTTTCAAAGCGCGTGATGGTTTGTATCACTCCTACATTTTCACCACGCGCCAGGAACCGCAGGTCATCCGCCTGTCCAAAGGTGCGATCCCGGTGGTCGAAGCCAACTGTCGCCGTTGTCATCAAAATCAGGTTGACGAAATTCACCTGGCTACCCCTGTCAAGACGGATCATCGCTGCTGGGACTGTCACCGTGAAGTCCCGCATGGCCGTGTTCACAGTCTGACTGCCACCCCGCGTGTGAACGTGCCTGATTTACCATCTGTAACTTCCAGTCCCAAAGCTTCGCCGAGTATCGACGGTCGCCCCGTCCGCCCCATTCAAGAGGAATCCAAAAAATGAATGACTCCCCACAACAATCCGGCTCCAAACCTGTGATGGGTTGGTTTTTGTTTCTGTTGACCGTGGCTGCTGTGTTCGGCTTGGGGATGCTCTTTGCCTCGATCATGGAGCGTCGCGATGAAGCCCGTGTGCGTCGACCGATGGCAGAAATCAACAAGTTCGAAACCGACAGCAGCAAATGGGCGGAAAACTGGCCACGCCAACACGCCTCCTATCGCGAGATGGATGACGACAAGACGATGACCAAATACGGTGGTGCCGTGCCCCGAGATTACCTGTCGGAAACCACTGCCAATGTGATTCTCTTTGCAGGCTACGGCTTTTCCAAAGACTATCTGCAGGCACGCGGACACACCTATGCTGTCGAAGACGTTACTGAAACAGGACGCAACAACGGCAAGCTTCCCGCCACCTGTTGGAGCTGTAAATCGCCTGATGTCCCGCGTCTGATGGCTGAGTTCGGTGCCAAGAAAGTTGAAAATCCTGAAGACAAATCGCTTCAGGAATTGGCGCTCAAAGGTGCAGGCGAATTCTATTCTCATAAGTGGAATGACTTCACCGAAGAGATCACCCATGCCATCGGCTGTCTGGACTGTCATGATCCGGACACCATGAAACTGCGTGTTTCCCGCCCGGCCTTGATCGAAGCTTTTGAACGTCAGGGTAAAGACGTCAACAAAGTCAGTCACCAGGAAATGCGTACCCTCGTCTGCGCCCAGTGTCACGTTGAATACTACTTCAAAGGTGATGGCAAATACCTGACCTTCCCATGGGATGGTGGCACGACGCCTGAAGCGATGGAAGAATACTACAACGAACGTGACTTCAAGGACTGGACGCATGCCATCAGCAAGACACCGATGATCAAGATGCAGCACCCCGACTATGAAGTCTACTCCACCGGTGTGCATGCTTTCCGCGGTGTGTCCTGTGCGGACTGTCACATGCCTTACCGCACGGAAGGCGGCGCCAAGTATTCAGATCACCATCTGCAAAGTCCTCTGCTGAACATCGCCAACTCCTGTGCGGTGTGTCATCGCTGGAGTGAAGAGGAAACGCGCAGCCGCGTAACCGCCATTCAGGACAAAAATGCTGAAGGTCGCGCCCGTGCCGAACGCGCCATCGCCTATGCTCACTTTGACATTGCAGCCTGCATGCAGGCCGGTGCCACCGACGAACAACTCAAATCGATACGCAGCCTGGTCCGCACCGCCCAGATGAACTGGGACTACGTTGCCGCCAACAACGGCATGGGGTTCCACAGCCCGCAGGAATGTCTGCGTGTCCTTGCCAAGGCTGTCGAAAAGGCCCAGGAAGCACGTGTCGAAGCCACGCGTCTGCTGGCAACCTACGGCTACACCAAGCCAGTTGTTTATCCTGACTTCTCAACCAAGGAGAAAGCCCAGGCTCTGAACCAGGCATTCATTTCGGGTAATGCGCCAGACCTGCTTGGCGGATTTAAAGTCAGCAAAGCAGCTTTGAACTAAGCAAACACAACCAATACTTGATCGACATTGATGCAGGACACCGGATTGGATTCGGTGTCCTGTTTTTATTGGTTGGATCACGATTGAATTTATCATCAAAGAAAAGATGTCATGATTTTTCTCATTCAGCCGCATCGCTTGCGATGCGTTTCGTTGTGTGTGTGTTGGTCAATGTGACAGACAATCGCATCGCAAGCGATACGGCTAGAGCGATGCAAAGAATGAATCTCCACCCTCCGTCACTCCCGCGCAGGCGGGAGTCCAGTGGAATTTGCAATTTTCTACTGCATGCCACT
>PAIY01000036.1 GCA_002704825.1 Phycisphaeraceae bacterium | reverse complement strand
GCATCGCAAACCTCCTTGTCTTAATGCACAGAAGTCATATCGGCTCGAGACAAACATCTATCCCACATTTTGAAAATGACAGACCACTAGCAGAAGATTGTATTGGGGACTGTTGACACAGCAGGCAACCGGAGAGTGAAGGTCGCGCCGGTTCCCAAGCCTTGACTGCTGGCAGTGAGTGTGCCGCCGATTTCTCTGGCAGCATTGATGCTGTGATGCAGTCCAAACCCGTGGCCTGCTTGCCGCGTGGTAAAGCCGTAATCAAAGAGCAGGTTCAGGTGTTCTTTGGCGATCCCGCTGCCGGTATCGGTGACCTGAATCTGAACCCAGTTTGAAACAAGCGCACTGGTGATGGTGATCTGACGCGGTCCATCGTGTTTGGCTTCGGCGATGGCATTGCGGGCATTGCTGACGAGGTTGACCAGGATGTGCATGACACTGGGGCGATCGGTTTGCGCCAGCAGCGTATCATCGCATTGCATGATGAGTTGGATATTCAGACGCTCCAGCGCGTTGGTGTAAAGCCTGGCAGCATCGTCAATCACTTCACTGACATTGAAGGCTTCATGCTGATGGACCTGTTTGGCAGAGGACTGCTGCATGTCAATGATGTTGCGCATGTGATGGACGCCCGAACTCAACTCGCTGAGTTCGGTGATGAGGAACTGGGCTTCTTCCTGTCGGATTTGATCCAGTTGTGCTAACGCTTCGACAAGGTTTTTACCCCGTTGGTCATCGCTGATGAAGTGAGGGAGGTTTTCGCCTTGCTGTTGCATGAGGTCCACGATGTTGCCCAGCGCATCCAGGCGTGAATCGCGCAGTGATTGGTTGAGTTGGCTGACACTGACATTCACGCCGTTGAGCACGTTGCCGACATTATGCAGGATGCCAGTTGCCATTTCGGTGACACCGGCAAGCCTGGCAGCATGGTCGAACTGATTTTTGAGCTGGTCGAGTTGATTTTGTGATCGCTGTAACTGGGTCTTCTTGTGAAACAGATCATTACGAAGACGGCGGACCTGGTATTCCTTCCTGACCAGCAGGGCAGAGATCACCGTAAACGGTCCTAAGGCCAGCAGGGCACTCATCCAGTGAAAGGGGGTCTGCTCGTCACGGGTCAGTAGCGGTAACATCGCAACGCCCATACCGATGCAGATGAGCAGGGTCAGGATCAGAAAGTTGAAGATACCTGGTCGCTTGTCGTTCACGTTGCCATTCCGCGGTTAGACGTCCGGGGTTACATAAGTCTTTTATTCGGTTAGATACCCCTGGCAAATAAGCAATCTGACTATTGTGGTTCTGTGTTTATCACAGGTTCTGTGAGTTCTTACAAAAATAGTTTGACCAGTTTGGCCAGACGTTACATAGCGATTGGTTTTGCTTGAAATCTCACGGTGAGATTGGACTGCAAGGGGCAGGATATCGTTGAATTAGTCTCAAGCAGACGATGCGGAATGGATAACCGTTACAGACCGACCTGTTTTGCTTTGGAAGTGATAAAGATCATCAAGTTCGTCAAATGCCTCGACGATGAATTGGGCAGAAACCTCGAACGAATACCCGCGTGAGGATTGGGCCCAACTCTGACCCGGGTAACTATACGGACCCAAAATATAAGGGGGGTCTGGTCGTCAAGGTTTGACATTGAAAGTACAGGCACCGATGTGTCTGGTAAATAAGTTTCGAAAACAACAATCATTCATTGCATGGTCAAGTTAATTAGAGGAGCAACTCAAATGAACACTCGCAAACACGCACACAACGCTGGTTTCACACTCGTTGAAATCCTGATCGTCGTGGTGATCCTGGGCATTCTGTCCGCGATCGTCATCCCCCAATTCACCTCTGCATCCGATACCGCCAAGGCCAACGCCCTGACGACTCAGTTGCAGACCATCCGCAGCCAGCTGGAACTCTATCGTGTTCAGCACAACGATACCTATCCCGACCTTGCCGGTGATGATGGCTGGGAACTGCTGACCAAGAAAACCGATGCTTCGGGTACCGTTGATGCTGATGGCGCCTTTGGTCCCTACCTTCAGAAGGCTCCGGCCAACTCCTTTGGTGGTGCAAGCACCATCTCCGCGTTGACCGTTGGCGACGATCCCTCAACCACCGGCACCGCTGGCTGGGCCTATGATCGCACCACCGGTGAAATCCGTGGCATTCTCAGCTCGGACAATGCTGACAAAGTCGGCATGACCGAAGCGGATGGCGACATCGTCCTGGTTACCGAACAACAGGGTAGCTAAGACAGATATCCAAATCTGAATTCAAAACACCTCGACTTCGCGTCGGGGTGTTTTTTTGCGCGCTGTTGCATTCTTATCGGCCTGTGTTCATCAAGAGCCGCGCACGCAGTAAGTGGATGTCTTGAAACCAGACTTTGGGATACACCGTTGGTGTTTTGGAAAGGGATTGGTGATTAGGAATTTGGGATTTGAGCAAGACAAGAAGGTCCAAAAACCCAACCGAGGAGAACAAATCAGCCCTAATCTAATCACCAATCACGATTCCCTGAATAAAACAGGCGACATTCCTGATCCCAAACTCAGGTTTGAACGAAGATTGAATCAAGACAACCGCTTACTGCGTGCGCGGCTCTTTGGGATGGGCGTCTCTGCATCACTTCTGATAAGTCCGTCGGACCTGTTTGATCAAGCGGTTTTGGGAGAATTTCTGGATATTTCAGTTCTGATATGGCCATTTTCAAATTGCCTATTTTCTCACTTTTTTTGCTTATCGGGCGCGTGTTGACCTCAGTTGGGTTGGGATTCTGCCGAATAAATCAGTGACAACGCGCTGTAAGGCGTGAGGTCCGATCCGAGAGAACGCAAATTCACTGCCATTTTCTGTCTCAATGGTTTGCCTTTGCGTGACGCACTTGGATGGATGATCGGGAACAGAGAAGCAAAGGAGACGGATGGTGCTCAAGCATCTACTCAAGACAAGCAAATATGCCATCGGCATCGACATCGGTGCCTACGCTGTCCGGCTGATGCAGTTATCCGAACGCGGTGGTCAGGCTGTGGTTACCGCCAGTAGCGTTCAGACTTTGGATCCGAGTTTGCCTGCCCAGGGCGTCATGCGTGAGAAGGCCATCGTCGATGCCATCCAGGCTGCCATGGATCAGGGCCAGTTCAACGGCAATAACGTGGTGACTTCACTGCCAGCCAATTCTGTCATTTACAAGAACATTCGCATTCCCATTATGCCTGCCAACGAAATCCGTCAGGCAGTGCTCTGGGAAGCCTCCGACCGTCTGCATTTATCCCTTGATGATGTCGAACTGCAATATCTCAACGTCGGCGAAGTCCGCCAGGGCGATGAGCAGAAGCAGGAGATCATCATCCTTGCGGTCAAAAAACAACTCATCGAGCAACATGTCGATCTGCTGAATCAATGCAATCTCGTTCCCCTTGCAATGGAAGCAGCCCCCAGTGCCCTGGCACGTTGGGCCAACTATCACCAATCAACCGACCAGGACGATCAGGCGGTGGTCATTCTCGATTTGGGTTATGACTTTTCCAAGATTCTGATTTGCCGTCACGGTCGCGTGTTGTTCTACAAACAGATTGATGCAGCCGGTCGTCAGATCAATGAATACCTCGCAGGCAAACTCAATCTCGGTATTCAGGATATTGATGACGCACGCATCAACATTCTCAAGCGTGAAGATGAGTCGCAAACATCCGAAAACGCCAAGCCCGGTGAACCGACCATTGGTCGCGCCCTGATTGATGCCCAGAAGTTAATCGCCTCAGAACTCACGCGTGAGATCAGTCTGTGTATGCGTTACTTCTCAGTGACTTTCCGAGGCCATCGTCCCGAGCGTGCCTGGGTGACCGGTGGTTTGAGTCGCGATGCCAATTTCCTTCGCACCATTGAGGAAAGCTCGGGCTTGAAGCTTGATGCGCCGCCGATGCTCGAAGGTCAGAAGCATGTGGATAACCAGGTTCTGGCATGTGGTCTTGCCATGCGGATGCCCCATCACGTGATGCAGAAAGGACAGGCAGCATGAACGAGATCAATTTCCTGCCCCAGTCATTTCTGGAAGCCCAAAATCGTCGTCAGCGACTTTTCCGCGAAGTGGTCATTCTCTGCGGGATGGTGCTCATCGGCCTGGCACTCTTTGCCGGTCAATCCGGTCGGGTCATGTCAATCCGCAGCCAGGTCGAACGCAAGTCCGAGGAATTGGCAGCCGCCCAGTTACGCAGCACGGAAGTGTCCAAGCTCAAGGCACAACAGCAGCAACTCAAACTGCAGTTGGCGGTTCACGATGGGTTGGCCATGCCGATGAACATGTCTTCGATCCTGGCATCCATTTCGCAGGTCCTCCCGCCCCGGATGGCATTAACGGAAATTACCTGTTCATCCGATGCACCGAAACTTGATTTGAGTGATCTGAAACAATCCGCAACAAGCAAGAAGAAGTCATCGAAGAAGAAAAAAATCATCAAGGTCCAGGAACGTGTCATGCAGATTCAGGTCATGGGCTTAAGTCCGTCGGACGTGGATGTGGCCAACCTGGTGGGTGCATTGTCGGCCAACCCGATTTTCCAGAACGTGAAAATGCGTTACGCCAAGAGTGCTGCCATCGACAAAGTGATGGCCCGTGAGTTCCGGTTGGAAATGGAAGTGTCACTGGACTGCATTTACCAGGCACCTGTTCCACAGACAACCGAAACTGAGATTGGCAAGGAGGTGGCTCATGTCGAGTAAGAAAGACATTTGGATGTCCATCGGTGCAGGCTTTTTGATTGTGGTGGTTTTCTGCCTCGTCGCATGGCTGCCGCATCACAAACGCATGTCCGCCGCCAAGGCTGATCTTGCCAAGGTGCAGGCCGAGTTGGAAGTGCAGATGACCAAAGCCGCGATCCTCACCGAGATCAACAACCAGGTCAACGACATGACCACGGTGATCTCGCAGATCGACAAGCAGTTGGTTGATCGTGGTGAATTGGCGATCCTGCTTCGCAAGCTCTCCAGTGAACTGCGTCGCCTGGGCATCGAAAACCAGACCACGCACACCCAGAGCCCGGAGTTCTTCCCGGACTACACCACTATTCCACTGACGATCAGCTTCATGGGTCAGTATGACCAGGCAGATGTGTTTGTGCGATACATGGAAAATCTGAACTACCCGATTTTTGTCAACCGCCTGAGTATGCAGCGAAGCCCACGGGATATGGACAAGCCCATTGCCGTGAACATTCGCATGATGGTGTTCTTCGCCCCGGAAGGAGATAAGGCATCATGAGTCCATGGCTCCAGCAACAAAAAGCCCTGCTTTTGCAGGATAAAAAGAAGCTTGGCCTGATCGTTGGGCTGGCGTGTGTGATGCTGCTGTTATGGGGACGTCTGATCCTCAAGCAGGTCCCGCGCACCGCGGTGGCAACACCTGCAGCAACCGCTGCTGCAACACCGTCCTCGACGCCGTCCACCGACGCCCTGCGCCGTAAAGTGGTCAACCCCGATAAGCCCATCGTCGAGGTGGACATTCCCCCGGTCAGCCAACGCGACCTGTTTGCAGTGAACCTCTCGGAGTATCCCATGCAGGAAGAACCCGAGGCCAAGCAGGAAGTGTCCGACACTATCAAAAACGATCAGCCTCAGCCCGATGCCGTTGAAGAACAGCTTCAGACCATGGTCGGTCGCATCAGGCTTCAATCCACTGTTATGGGTGCACGTCCTGCCGCTGTGATCAACGGCCGAATCGTGCAGGTGGGCCAGACCTTCGAAGGTTTGGTTCTCAAAGAGGTACGCAATCGCCAGGTCATTCTGGAGTTCAACGGCCGGCTGGTTTCTTTAAGAATGAACTAAGAGAGAGAAGTCGGAGTTGATTGCACTGCAATGACTCCAGGGAGATTAAAAGATGTCTTTAAATCGCACCATCATCAGAACGGCTTGTTTCGTGGGGATGCTGAGCTTGACCGCCATCAACGTCAACGCTCAGACCACCACCAACACCGCCAAGAACCTGTTTGAACTGACCCCCGAGGCAGCACCCGTCACCACGGACAATGTCGCTGTCTCCCAGCAGGGGCTCATCGATCTTGATCTGCGCGATCAGGATATCACGCAGGTCCTCAACCTGTTGAGCCTGCAGTCCCAACGCAATATCATCCCAAGCCCCGGTGTCACCGGCACGGTCTCCGGCCGCGTCTACGGCGCGGACTTGTATGAAGTGCTCGACGGTCTGCTCAAACCCTACGGACTTGCCTATCGCGAAGATGGCAACTTCATTCATGTGTACACCAACGATGAACTCAAAGCCTCCGACGAGGCCAAGAGCAAACTCATCTCGCGCATCGTCCGTTTGAACTACATCACCGCAGAAGAAGCCAAGACCTTTGTCGAACCGCTTCTCTCGGCTGCGGGTAAGATCTCCTACAACACCAAGGCCGAAGAGGGCTTTGAAGCTGAGGAGTCCGACGGGGGTGCCAACAGCTTTGCTCACTACGAAACCATTGTCGTCCGTGACAGCAAGAAGAATGTTGACGAAGTCTGCAAGGTGATCGAGGAACTCGATCGTCGCCCCGAACAGGTGCTCATCGAATCAACCATCCTGCGTGCGACACTCAACGAAGACAATGCCTTTGGCGTGGACATCACTGCGGTGGCAGACATGACCCTGGCCGAAGCCACCAACCCCATCAGCGTGATCAATGACATGGTCACCCAGACCATCACCGGTTCAGCAACCGCGGTGCAGACGAGTTTTGGTAACTCGGGCAATATTGCCTCCTCCGGTGGTACGCAAGTCGGTTTCGTCCGTGATGGTGTTGCAGCTTTCATCCATGCCCTGGATAAAGTCGTGGACACCACGGTGGTTGCCAACCCCAAGTTACTCGTCCTCAACCGCCAGCGTGCTGAAGTCCGTGACACACTCGCCCAGGCCGTGCTCATCACCAAGACGGTGGACACCACCACCAGCACCAGTGTCGAAACGGTGGACTCAGGTACCAAGCTGCGTATCCGCCCGTTCATCAGTTCCGACAACTTCATCCGCATGGAACTCAAACCTGAAATCTCCAGCGGTCAGCGTGTGGACCTGGGTGAAACACAAGGTATCGACAAAGACGAACAAAGCATGATCACCAACGTGATCGTCCGCAATGGCAATACGGTTGTCCTGGGTGGTCTGATCCGTGAAGAAAATTCCGTCACCCGTCAGCAGACACCTTTCCTGGGTGATGTGCCGGTACTCGGTGCGGCGTTCCGCGATCAGGCTGACAGTGTCAGTCGCACGGAGACGATTTTCCTGGTGACGCCGACGATTGTGCGTGATGATTCACTCTACGCCGAAGGCGAAAAGATGCAGGACAATGTCCGCACCGCACAGTTCGGATCACGTCAAGGTTTACTGCCGTTCTCACGCACCAAGATGGTTTCGGATCACATGCGTAATGCGATGACCTGCTACAAGGCTGGTGATCATCGCCGCGCTTTGATGAATATCGAAATGGCTTTGCGTCTGGACCCCACCTATCACCAGGCTCGTTCGCTCAAGGCCAAGATCCTCGAAAAACTCGATGCACCGGCTGAGCAGTTCTATCTCGATGATTTCTCCAAGCAGATCATTGAAAAGGAACTGGGACAGCCAGCCAAGGTGTTTGATGTCAACGCGGCCGAAGAAGCTGAAGAACAGCCTATGAAAAAGACGGTTAACCAGACCGCTTCGGTTCCCGTTGATTAAGTCGATTGACGCCAGTCAGATCAAACGTGATGGAAAAAGACGCGACATTGGAAATGAAAAGAGAAGCTTCCATGAACAGCAGGAACAATCACAGTTGGGCAACACGGTGTTTGACCACCACGCTGCTTGCGGGCGCGAGTCTGGTGGTGATCGGTTGTGCCTCCGGGCCGACGAATCACGAGAAGAATGTCGCCAGCGCCGAACAGCGTTGGAAGGATGCCCGCGGTGGCCTGCTGCTTCAGGCTGCTCAGCGTCAGTTTGATGCAGGTGATTTGCAGCAGTCAACCAAGACGCTTGATGATGCGATCAACTACGATCCATCCAACGCCAAGCTGCATCTGCTTTCTGCACGTATCAGCATGGAGAAGGGTTTACTCGAACGCTCCTTCCGCCAGTTGGAATTGGCATGGAGTTTAAGCGAAAAACTCAGCGAGATTCCCTATTACCAGGGCGTCATCCAGCAGCGTTGGCAGAACTATGACCTGGCACGAGATTACTACATCAAGGCCGGTGAACTCGAAGCGGATAACGTGGCTTACCTGATGGCCGCAGCTGAGATGGATCTGGCGTTAAAGCAGAATCAGGCAGCGTTGGATCGACTGCTTGCCCGCGTGGATTACTTTGATCAGAACGCCGGGATTCGTGTTGCTGTGGCAGATATTTATCGCATGCTCCAGGATTACGACAAGGCGATCACCTACTACCGTCAGGCCGTGCTGCTTGATCCTGAATCGTTTACCACGATTGAACAACTTGCCAACACGTTGATGCTTGCTGAGCGATTCGGTGAAGCGATTGGCGTGTATGAGCAGTTGCTGGTCAATGATGCGTTTGCTTCGCGTGATGATCTGAAACAGACATTGGCAACCTGCTATGTCCGTAGTGGTCAGTTGGCCAAGGCACGCAAACTCTACGAAGCAATGCGTCAGGCCAATGCTCATGACGTGGCTGCGTGGGTGGGACTGGGTGATGTTGCCATGAAGCAGCAGGACCTGGTGACCGCGATGCGTGTTGCCAACCGTCTTCAGAATCTGGCGCCGGATCAGCATGAAGGTTTCCTGCTTGCCGGTCTGTGCTATCACCAACGTGAAGATCATGCCCGTGCTGCTGCGATGTTCAATCGAGCGATGGCATTGATGCCCCAGTCCAGCGAACCGGCGATTCTACTGGGATTATCTTTGCAGCAAAGTGGCAAACTCGAAGCTGCAGCACAGGCCTACGCCGAAGCGATTCGTCGTCAGCCCCAGGACCAGCGCGCTCGCCAGTTACTTGAACGTCTGGCACAGGTGACACCGTAAAACAAGGCTTTTTTGGAGATTCCCAAAGAACTGAGGATGCACGATGGAACGCTTACTGACAGGAAAATGGGCCAGCTTGGGGGTGATGCTATTCAGCGGCACCTTCGTGGGCGTCTTCCTGTTGTATGCCCAGGGGTCCGGCCTGATTCTCGCCCGTGGCAGCAGTGCCGAGCTCTTTGCCGTCGCCGCATCCGTGGGGGTGGTCATTGGTTTGTCTCACGCCATTTGGATGAGTCGCTACCAGACCGAAGTCAAACGCCTCACCGCTCACATTGATTCGATGGCATCATCCGATGCCGTGCCCGCGCTGCCCGGTTTGGCGATGGGGCTTGATGAAGTCGTCCAGGCCGTCAACCGTCTTGGGATGAAGTATCACGATCGTATTGAAGTCCTCACCGCCAAGCGGCGCGAACTGGAACTGCATCTACGGATGGCAGAAGCCGAACGTCAGCATGCTTTGGCGATTCTCGATTCAATTGAAGATGCCGTGGTGGTCACCGACTCGTTTAACGAGGTTGCCCTGGCCAATGCGACCGCCGCCCGAGTGCTGGGTTTTGAACTGGATGAAGCTTTACATCGTCCGATTGATCGGGTGGTCCGTGAGAAGCACCTGGTCGACATGATCAAGGACACCCGTGAAGCGTCCATGCAGCGACATCCGCGCCATTCGGAGTATTACTTTGACAATGGGGGCGGCAAGGCGATTTACGATGTCACCCTCACCAACATGAACAAGCACCACGAGTCCGACGAACATCATTCCAACGCTGAAGGTGTCGTGACGGTGTTACGTGATGTGACCAAGGAAAAACAGATCGCTGAGATGAAAAGCGATTTTGTGTCCAACGTTTCGCATGAACTCAAAACGCCGCTGTCGAGCATCAAGGCTTACATGGAGATGCTCATTGACGGTGAAGCCGGTGACGAGGAAACCCGTGCCGAGTTTTACAACATCATTCAAGGTGAGACCAACCGTCTGCAGCGTTTGATCGACAACATTCTGAACATCAGTCGCATCGAGTCCGGCGTGGTGAAGGTGCAGCGTGAGTACGTTGCCATCGGCCCGTTGATCTCTGAGGTGATGGATGTGATGCAGCCCCAGGCCAGAGCCAAGGACATCAAGTTGATGTTTGAAAACGTTGCGCCGGTGTACCAGATTTTTGCCGACCGCGACATGATCTGGCAGGCTACGTTGAACCTGGTGGGTAATGCCATCAAGTACACCCTCAACGGCGGGATTGTCGAAGTGGGTGTCAAAGTCGATGAATCCAAACGCAACATCAATGTCTACGTCAAGGACTCAGGCATTGGTATTCCCGAGGATGCGTTGGCTCATGTGTTTAACAAATTCTACCGGGTTATCGGTCACAAAAAGATCGCCAAGGGGACCGGCCTGGGACTGAATCTGGTCAAACACATCATAGAAACGGTACACAACGGACAAATACAAGTACAAAGTGAGGTCAATGTTGGAAGTACGTTTATGTACAGCCTTCCCATGGCCGACAACATACTGTAGGACAGATGTGCGCTTTGCGCGATTGTCGTCCGATAGTTGAGGTGAGAAAGTCGATGAAGCGAGATAAACCGCTCATTCTGGTAGTTGATGACGAGACGCATATCCTCCACGTGGTGAGTTTGAAGCTCACGCGTGCCGGGTACGACGTCATCACGGCTGAAGATGGTGAGGAAGCACTGGAGTTGGCATTGGAAGAATTGCCCGATGTGCTGATCACCGATTTTCAGATGCCGATCATGACAGGCTTGGATCTGTGCATTCAGATGAAGCAGCATGAGGATACCGCTCATACGCCTGCCTTGATGCTCACCGCCCGTGGGTTTGGTCTGGATGATGACCAGATTCGTCAGACCAATATCGTGGACGTGCTCAGTAAGCCCTTTAGTCCACGCGAAGTTTTAAGTCGTGTCGAGAAGTTATTGGATATAGATTCCGGAGTGACTACAACGCCGTGACCCGAACCATGCGACCCATCCAGGTTCCGATCTTCACTGATCGATTGATAGAGCGCCTGACAGCGCTGCAGATTTCTGCATGCCTTGTCAGTTCCAACGGCGTGTGTTCGCCTGTATGTGATCTGCGTCCCATCGAACGGATGATCCTTGGTGCACCGGCATTTCGCTCAACCGTCGCCCGACTCTTTGAACAGCTTTCTGAACGTGCGGGTCAGCCGGTGAAGGTTTGGCCTGGCGTTTACTTCGTGCCACTACCTTCCCAGCGTCGTCGTCGTTCACAGTCCGCAGCAGAAACACAAATTCCCGTTGCGATTCTCTGTGGCCAGGATCTGCTTGATTCTGAACACATGCACCTGCTATGTGATCAACAGAAGATGGACATGACGGCTGCCCTGCAGCAGATCGATCGCACCGCTTTGCTATCTCCGACGGAGATCAGCCGATTGGCTTTGAGCCTTGGCTGGATGAAGCAGGACTCCGTGGAACTGGATCGCCGCGTGGCTGAACTTCAGGCCATGAGTCAGCATCTGGCAGAGAGCTACGAAGAACTGAGCCTCATGTACAAGCTCAGTTCGAACATGATGGTCAACCAGACGCCTGACAGCTTCCTAGGCAATGCCTGTTACGAATTACAGCAGGTCGTGGGTTTGCGTTGGATGGTGCTTCAGATTGCCGACCATCAGGATAATCTCTGCCTGCTCTCAGGTCAGGTGTTTAACGCAGGTCAGATGCCCACGGGTAAACGTGCATTAAAACAGATCGGTTTACAGCTCATTGAAGAACTCGGCCAGATCACTGAGCCGGTGGTTCTGGATGATTTAAGTCGCCTGAATATTCCCGGCCTTGATACGTTGGCTCATCACCTGCTGGTGGTGCCCCTGGTTCGCGAAGGTGTGCCGTTTGGCTTGATCTTCGGTGCCGACAAACTCGATGATTCGCACATCAGCAGTATCGACTCGAAGCTATGCAGCTCGCTTGCAAGCACGATGTCGATCTTCCTGCAGAATGCGATGCTTTACGAAGACATGCAGAGCATGTTCCTGGGGACGCTGCATGCATTGACCAGCAGCATTGATGCCAAGGACAGCTACACGCATGGTCACTCCGAGCGCGTCGCGTTGATGTCGCGGAACCTGGCCAAGGCTGCGGGATTGGATGACTTTACCTGTGAACGGATTTACGTCTCGGGTCTGGTGCATGACGTGGGCAAGATTGGTGTGCCCGAGTCAGTGCTTTGCAAGCCCGGTCGTTTGACGTTTGAAGAATTTGAACTCATCAAGCAGCATCCGGAAATCGGCGCCAAGATTCTGCAGGATATCCGCCAGATGCACGATTTGATTCCCGGTGTGTTGTATCACCACGAACGCTGGGATGGCAACGGTTACCCGCACGGCATCGCTGGCAATGACATTCCGTTATTCGGCCGCGTGATTGGATTGGCCGATGCTTTTGATGCGATGAGTACCAACCGCACCTACCGCCGCGCCTTGAAGCATGAAGACGTCATGGCCGAGATCCAGCGCTGTGCCGGGACACAGTTTGATCCCGAGCTGGCCAAGGTTTTCACCGAGTTGGATTTCGGCCCGTTCTTTGCCATGGTTCAGAAACACCAGGCCGCGTTTGAGGAAGGTGTGACGACTGAGGATGAAGACTAAAGGACGGATGGATGAAATGCTTTTTCGACGAAATTGATCAGGCGTGTCTGATGATGCTCAAAGGTGAATTCACCTCGGATCACGTGGACAACTTCCGCCGTGGTGTGCTTTCGCATCTTGATGAGAACAAGGTGGCGGATTTCATCGTTGATTGCAGCGAGCTTGAGTACGTGGATTCACAGGGCCTTGAAAGTCTGCTCTGGCTCAACGAGCTTGCTGCTGAACGTCTTGGCCAGGTGCGCTTGGTAAGTGTGCCTGACCAGATCAAGACGGTGTTGAACATGACACGACTCAATAGCCAATTGCCCGCACACGACAATGTCCGCGGCGCGATGGCCAGTTTGATGTAAACCCAAGTGGGGGGGATTGACCAGGAATGTTTTCAAAAACCGACCAACCCGAAAGCACCACCGAGTCCAGGCCACAGGTCGGCAAACCTGTGCGCATCGGTGATCTGCTGCTCGACAAGGGGTTGATCACACAGGAGCAGATCGCCCAGGCGCTGGATTATCAGCGTAACCGCGGTCACAAAAAGCTGCTGGGTGAGATCCTCATCGAGCTTGATCTCGTGACCGAAGAACAGGTCTGTGAAACGTTGGCCGAGGCTTACGATGTGCCTTTTGCGCGCATCAGCCCGAAGGTGGCCGACCCGAAAGTCATCGAGATGCTCCCGCGTGAGTTTCTCGAAAAACACCTTGTTTTGCCGCTGTTTTTTGTCCAAGGCAAACTCACCGTTGCCATCAATGAACCGACTAACGTGTTCCTGATCGAAGAGATCGGTCGCATCTGTGATTGCCCGGTTCAGATCGTTGCTGCAACGCTCAAGGACATTCAGATGACGCTTGAAGCGCATCTGCCAAACACCAATATTTTCGTCATTGATGATATTGTTGATGACAATGAAAACAATGCCATGGAGATCGTCGACACCCAGATGGTCGACATGCACTCCCTGGAAGCTGCTGCTGATGATTCACCGATTATCAAGTTGGTGAACTACATCATTTTCTCAGCCGTCGAAGAGCGCGCTTCGGATATTCACATTGAACCGGATGACAAAACCTTCCGCGTGCGAATTCGCATCGATGGCAAGTTGTTCGAGAAAATGAAGCCACCCTTTAACATGCTCCCGGCGGTGGTCAGTCGTATCAAGATCATGGCGGGTATGGATATTTCCGAACGGCGTGTCCCGCAGGACGGTGGCATTACCGTCATGCTCAACAAGCATCCGATTGATCTGCGTGTTTCAACCATGCCCGGCAAATTTGGCGAAAAGGTCGTCATGCGTATCGTCGACAACCGTAACAAGGTTGCTTCGATCGAAAAATGTGGCATGAGCCATGACCTGCTCAAGAGTTGGAAAGAAACACTGCACCGTCCCAACGGCATTATTCTCGTCACCGGTCCGACAGGCAGTGGTAAATCCACCACACTCTATGGCTCACTTAACGAGCTTAATGATCCGACCGTCAACATCTCCACAGTGGAAGATCCGGTTGAAAACTCCATCCCAGGGGTCAACCAGTTCCAGACCAATGAGAAAGCAGGCTTCACCTTTGCCTCCGCATTGCGTGCGCTGCTGCGTCAGGATCCGGACGTGGTGATGGTCGGCGAAATTCGTGACCCGGAGACCGCCAAGATTGCCGTGCAGGCTGCACTCACCGGTCACGTGGTACTCTCGACGTTGCATACCAATGACGCTCCCAGTGCGGTGACGCGACTGTTTAACATTGGTGTTGAACCGTATCTGGTTGCTGCTGCGATTCGTGGCGTTCTGGCTCAGCGACTGCTGCGTAAAATCTGCCCGCGCTGCAAGGAACCGATGAACATTGATGAGCACACGATGCGTACCATCAAGCTCATTGCCGGCGAGGATTACCAGATCGACACCATCTACCAGGGCGCCGGTTGCAAGGCCTGTCGCAACACCGGCTACAGCGGTCGCGTGGGTATTTTCGAACTCTACGTTCCCGATGATGATGCCATGGAAGCCATCGCCAAGGGCGCCGGTTTACAGGAACTCAAGAAGATCGCCAAGGCCAGCGGTTATCGCACATTGGCCGATGACGGTCTGGATAAAGTCAAAGCAGGCGTGACCACCGTGGAAGAACTCTTCCATGCCGCGGCCATGCATTAATCGCAGGGATTGGTGATTAGGGATTTGGGATTAGGGTTTAAGGAAAGTATAGCTGCGACACTGCGTGTCGCTGACGACTTGGAGTAACCTCATGGCACGTTTTCTTTATCAGGCTCGTGACGCTCAAGGCCAGCTTGCCACCGGTATGGTCAATGCTGCCAACATGGACGAAGCCTCACATCAGCTTCGCGGTGAAGGCAAGTTCATTGTCAAGATTTCACCCGTGGCAGAAGACACCCCGGAGATGCGCGCCAGTACGCTCAAGGCTCATGCCAAGCGCTGCTCGCGCAAGCAGGTGATTTTCTTCTCGCACCAGATGGCGGTCATGATTGAAACCGGTGTCCCCTTGACCGATGCCCTGCAATGCTGCACGGATCAGACGATGGACCCGCACTTCCGCGCGGTGCTTGAAGACATCACGCAAACCGTGCAGTCCGGTGGCCAATTCTCCACGGCATTGCGCAAATTCCCCAAAGTCTTCCCGCCGGTGATGACGTCACTGCTTCGAGCTTCTGAAATGTCAGGCACGATGTCGGGCATGCTCGAACGCATCAGCCAATACCTGACCAAGGAACAGCAGACCATCAAGCAGGCCAAGGGTGCGATGATGTACCCGATGTTCATGGTGGTGATGGCGATCGGCGTGACGATTTTCCTTTTGACGTTCGTTTTGCCGCGTTTTGCAGGCATTTATGCTTCGCGTAACGCTGCCTTGCCGATCCCGACGCAGATTCTGATGAACATCTCCGCGGTGATATGCAACTACTGGTACTTCTGGGTTGGCGGTTTGATCACCGTCATCGCAGGCATCTGGGGCGCCATGCTCACCAAGCAGGGCCGTCGCGGTCTGGACTGGATCAAGCTCAACGTCCCGCTGATGGGGCGGCTGTATCAACAACTTTACATCACGCGATCCTGTCGCACGATGGGGACCATGATCAATGCCGGTGTGTCCATGCTCGACATGGTTGCGATCATCAAGCATGTGACGGACAACGCCTACTTTCACGATCTTTGGGAAGATGTCGATGACAAACTCCGCCAGGGTTCGCAGCTTTCCGATTCCCTGTTTAACAGTCCGCTGATCCCGCGTTCCATCGGCCAGATGGTCTACTCCGGCGAACGATCCGGTCAGTTGGGCAAGGTCATGAATCGCATTGCCGACTTCACTGAAGCTGAGTTTGATCAGACGGTCAAGACGGTCACGAGCATGATCGAACCGATCATGGTGGCGGTGATGGGTAGCATCATCGGTTTCGTTGCCATCAGTTTGCTTTTGCCGATCTTCTCAGTGGGCAAGGTCGTTGCAGGCGGATAAGCCATCGATTGACACATCGACAAGACATAAAAAACGACGTGACGAAACCTGTCACGTCGTTTTATTTTGTGTTTTGAAATAGCTGCTACACGGCATCTTGCTGATGCTTTTTTGATCAACCTTCCAACACCTGCAACATCCCCTTGGCGAACTCCGGCAGGTCATCGGGCTTGCGGCTGGTCACGTGATTGCCATCGACGACCAACGGCTTATCCACCCATGTCCCGCCTGCATTGTTCACATCGTCCTTGATCCCCGGCGTGCAGGTGTAGGTGATGCCTTTGACGATGCCTGCTGAGATATCAATCCACGGACCGTGACAGATGGAGGCGACCATTTTGCCAGCATCGTTGATCTCTTTGGTGAGTTTGAGGATCTGTGCATAGCGACGCAGCTTGTCGGGCATCCAGCCCCCGGGGACAACCAGGCCGACAAAGTCTTCGGACTTTAAATCATCGACACACGCGTCGGAGACCTGCGGGTAACCGTGCTTGCCATGGTAGACGGTGCCTGCTTTTTCCAGTCCTGCAACGATGACGTCATAGCCAGCTTCAATGAGTCGGTACTTGGGATACTGCAGTTCCATGTCTTCGTAGTCATTGCCAACGAAAATGAGAATCTTGCCTTTGCTTGGGGTATCGGTCATGAGGTGTGTTCCTTTGTCTTTACTTGTTTGACTTGGACGATTTTGCGGTTGGGTGTGAAATAGTCCTGTATTGGTCTTGTTTTGTAGTGGAATACGCAGCCAAGACCGCTAAACTGATTAGACGTTTTTGTTCACCGTCCCATCAGGGCATACCTGATGTCATTGATCCTAACAGGAGACACCCGATCATGGCAAAAGACCAAACCATGCGAAATCTGTTTAAGGCACTCGACGGATTTGCCATCGAACTGCCCAGTTGGGGCTTTGCCGACACCGGCACACGCTTTGGCAAGTTCTTCCAGGGCGCTGCCGCATCCACGCTTGATGAAAAACTCCACGACGCCGGCTTGGTGAATCAACTCACCGGCGCCTGCCCGACCGTTGCCGTGCATGTGCTTTGGGACTTCGCCAAAGGTGAAGACCCGCGCAACACCGCCAAGCTTGCCAAGAAGCATGGCGTGAAGATCGGCTCGATTAATCCCAACGTCTTCCAGGACCAGGACTATAAACTCGGCTCCTTCTGCAGCCCCGATCCCAAGGCACGTCGTGCAGCACTCAAGCACACCATGGATTCCATTGCCATCGGCAAAGCCGTCGGTTCCAAACACCTGTCCATGTGGCTGGCAGACGGCACCAACTATCCGGGACAGGACAGCATCTACCGTCGCAAAAAAGATCTCGAAAAGGCATTCAAAAAAATCAATGACGAAATGGAAAAGTCTTGGCGCGGTTCCACCTTGCTCATTGAGTACAAGCCCTTCGAACCCTCCTTCTATCACACTGACATTGCAGACTGGGGCATGAGTTACCTGTTCTGTCAGAAGGCAGGCAAACGTGCCAAGGTGCTCGTGGACACCGGACATCATCTGCCCGGCTGTAACATCGAACACATCGTCGCGTTACTGCTCTCCGAAGGCATGCTCGGTGGTTTTCACTTTAATGACCGGAAGTATGCAGATGACGATCTGACGCTGGGCTCGATTGACCCCTATGCAGCGTTCCGCATTTTTGACCAGATCGCCCAATACACCTTTGACACCGGCAAGGACCCCAAGCTTGCTTACATGGTCGATCAGAGTCACAACTTAAAACCCAAACTCGAAGCGATGGTGCAGACCGTTGATGAAGCGCAGAAGCTCTTTGCCAAAGCACATCTGGTGGATCGCAAAGCCTTGGCCCTCGCGCAGAAGTCCGGCGATATCACCGGTGCAGAACGCCTTCTCAAAGATGCCTACGAAACCGACGTCCGCCCAATGCTTGCTGATTGGCGTAAGAGTCGCAAACTGCCTGCCTGCCCATTGACGGAGTTGCGTAAGAGTGGCGTGATTCAAGAGCTCGATAGAGTCCGCACCCAAGCCCGCAAAGACCGTGGGGAAGTCCAAAGCTCCAGTTACGCGTAAGCCTGCACGACATCACGAATCACAATGAGCAACACCGGATGGCTGACGCTGTCCGGTTTTGTTTTTTCATGCCAGGGAGCTTCGCCCCCCGGACCCCCTCGCGAGATCGGGGGGTCATGGCAAGTTGTGTTGCGGTGTTGCATTCAAAGGAATGACTGACAAAACATGAGATGAGGCGCTGCCCCAAACCCCGCCAGCGTTCCGCCGCTGGATCACGTCCCCCAGGAAGGGCTGGGCCTTCGTCATCTGGTTTACATAGGTGAAACGATTTTTATGACACATGTTTGAACACCAACACGCATGGC
The DNA here is from genome assembly GCA_002704825.1 of Phycisphaeraceae bacterium. Classification (GTDB taxonomy): domain Bacteria; phylum Planctomycetota; class Phycisphaerae; order Phycisphaerales; family Phycisphaeraceae; genus UBA7800. Next base: position 10,149 of record PAIY01000036.1, on the reverse strand, counting down.
ATGTTCAACGTCCGATTAACAAGTTGCCAACGCACGTTCTGAATCAATCGAATAACCCCACTTCAGAGTGTCTTCCGGGGGCAGCGATCCAACGGCTGCCCGTTGGCGGGGTTTGGGGTGGAACCCCATCGCATCATGGTCTTCCATCATTTGAATGCAAGTAGGCAATCGACTTGCCATGACACACCAAACTCGTAAGGGGGTCCGGGGGGCGAAGCTCCCTGGTATGAAAACAAAAGGCTGGACACACTGCACTTTGTGATGATAACCAAGCACCTTCACACAACGTCCAGATACCGATTTTCACTTCACCACTTCAATCTGCTCAAGACGGTAAAAGTTCCATGCGTTGGGATACAGGTATTTGACCTTGCTCGGATTGAAGACGTCGAGGGTGACATAATGGAAGATGGGGGCGATGGGTTGCTCGGTCATCATGATGGACTCGGCATTACGCAGCAGTTGCAGACGCTGATAGCTGTCGGTCTCGTGACTGGCATCCTTGAGCAGTTGGTCGAAAGGTTTGTTCAACCACTTGGCGTCGTTGTTGCCACTGTCGGATTGAAACTTGTTTAAGAACGTGGTCGGGTCGCGGTAGTCTGCAATCCATGATGCACGGGCAATGGTGTAATGCTGCTTCTTGAGACGTTCGCGGAAGGAGCGAACTTCCATACTCTCGATGGGAACACTGATGCCAAGATGCGTTTTGTACATGTGACTGACGGCTTGGGCGATGGGTTCGTGACCGCCGTCGGTGTTCATGAGAATGGACAGGCCACGCAGTTTGGAAGGATCGCTGTAACCAGATTGCTTGAGCAGTTCACGGGCGCCATCAGGATCAAACTCCGCGCCGTCGGATTCGGGGGGCAGGTACCCGGGGATCATGTCAGGCGGGATGAAGGTCCTGGCAATGGGCTGATTCATGCGTGTGATCTTGGAGACGATGGTCTTGCGGTCGATGCACATGGCAAGCGCTTTACGCACACGCGGGTCGGCTAGCGGATTGGGCGTCCCATCAGCAAGTTTGGGATTGCAGTTGAAGCTGTAAAAGTAAGTTCCGGCCCAGGGCGTGGTGTGCACATCCTTGCGGCCGGTGGCAACGAGATCAGCAGCGAAACTCGACGCGCTGGGCACCTCGGGCACCCAGTTGGCATCACCGTTTTCATACGCCAGCATCGCAGCTTGCGCGCTCTCGATGATCTTCTGGCGGATGCTGGTGTTACGCATCGTGGACTTGTTCCACCAGTTGGGATTCTGCGTCAGCACCATGTCCTGTTTGAAGCGATATGCGGCCAACTGGTAGGGACCGTTGGTGATAAGGGTTTGAGGGTCGGACCAGAAACCTGCAGGCATCTGAAGCATGCCGGTGTTGGCATCGAAAGTGAGTACCTTTTCAATGCTCTTGGCATGATTGGGCATGAAGGTGGCAAAGGCGCAGAGTTCCAAAAAGTAGGGCGTCGGACGTTCGAGCTTGACCACCAGCGTATGAGCGTCGGGGGCGTTGATCCCCACGGTTTGACCAAAACGCTCACGGGCAATGCCCCAGGCGACTTCGGCACTGGAGCCAGGCTTGAATTTGGCAAGTTGGTTGGAGCGCCACTGGAAGAATTCTTCTGCGCCTTCAATGCAGAACAGCAACTGCACATAGTCCGCTGTGAAGTCCGGGAGCATGGCACGACGCCAGGCATAGATGAAGTCGTTGGCGGTGACGGGATCGCCGTTACGCCATTTGGCTTCGGGGCGGAGATTGAAAGTGTAGGTTTTCTTGTCTTTACTGACTTGCCAACTTTCAGCGACGCCACCTTCGAGGGTGACTTCGGGCAGGTGGTATCGGATCAGGGGTTCGTAAAGTGCGTTGGCAATGCGGATGTCATGAAGCCAGGACATTTTCTGCGGGTCGAGTGTGTTGGGCGCGACATTGCAGATGAAGGTGAGGTCGGCCTGATCGGGAGCGATGGCCTGCGTGGGAGATGACGTGTCTGACTCCTTGCCACAGGCGGTGAGCATGAGCATCAGGGCGCATCCGAGTGTCATCATCCATCGTTTGAACATTGGGAATCCTTTCAGGAGCAAGTCAATATTGACAGTTTACCGTGATGACGTGTGATTCGCATGACAGATTCAGACTGGAATTGGATTTGCAGCTACAATGCTGTGCATGAACACGATCCAGATTGCAGATGTGAAGATTGGACCTGACGCGCCGTTGGCGATTATTGCTGGCCCCTGTGTCGCTGAGTCGCTTGAGTTGTGTATGAAGGTCGGCGATGCGCTGCGGGCACGTTGTCGCGAGCTTGGCTTTGGGTACATCTTCAAAGCCAGTTTCGATAAAGCCAATCGTTCGAGTATCCACAGCTATCGCGGGCCGGGATTGGAACAGGCGATGCAGTGGTTTGAGATTGTCAAAAGCGAGCTTGGCGTACCGGTGACGACGGATGTGCATGATGCATCGCAGACCAAACCGGTCGCAGGCGTGTGCGACATTCTGCAGATCCCCGCGTTTCTCTGTCGTCAGACGGACCTGCTTCAGGCTGCTGCGGCAACGGGTAAGGCGGTGAGTGTGAAAAAGGGCCAGTTCCTCTCACCCGATGAGATGTCCAGCGTGGTGGAAAAGCTTGAGGAATGCGGCGCGAACAAGGCAGGGATCATGCTCATGGAGCGTGGCACGTTTTTCGGCTACCAGCGCCTGGTCAACGACTTCATCGGTGTGAATGACATGATGCAACATGGCTGGCCGGTCTGTTTTGATGTTACGCATTCGACGCAGCTTCCCGGAGGCAGCAGCAGTGGCGAAGGGCGGATCACCGGCGGACGCCCGGATTGTGCGCCGATGCTTGCCAGGTGCGCGGTGGTGGCAGGGGTGCAGTGCCTGTTCATGGAAGTGCATCCCAACCCCAGCAAGGGTAAGAGCGACTCGGCAACGATGCTTTCCATTGAGCAGGCGTCTGAGTTACTCGGCCAACTCAAGAAACTGCGCGACGCGATGTGAGATTGGCGTTGGTATGCGTGTTCAAGGCATTTTTGCCACAGATACTCACCGATGCACACAGATTAAAGGCAGGTCAGCGACACACAGTGTGGCAGCTATTTTTCAAACGACATGCAAAACAATTCGCATGTAACACGCTGATTGTGCGCAATGAAAAACCGCGATGCTGAGGTGTGACACCGCGGTTTTGATGATTCGTTGCCTGTCAGAGCATGTGGTCGGTCGGTTAGTTGACTTCGACGGCTTGGCGGGTGTACTCGCCGATGAGTTCGATCTGGACGCGGCCGATGGAAAAGCCTAACTCATCTTCGATTTGCTTGAGTACATGCTGTGGAAGGTTGTCCAGGAGCTTCTGCCCCAAGGCTTCAGGAACGTCCGAGAGGCTACCTGTGGCACAGTCACGGATATGCAGGTGGTCATCGACTGCTGCGTCGTAGCGGGCGGATGTGCCCCCGTCAGCAAGCTTCTGCGCCAAGCCGGATTTGACCAGGGCTTCGAGGGTGTTGTACACCGTTGCCAAACTGATGCCCGAGTCGGATCGGGAGAGCTTTTTGAAAAGCTGGTCAGCGGTGGGGTGGACTTTCTCACTGGCCAGCGCGGTGTAGACCGCAAAACGCTGGCGCGTGAACCGCAGGCTGTGGGCGCAAAACAGTGAATGGACTGCAGCCTCGTCTAATTCATGATGGTGTTGATGCATGGCGGGTTCCAAGGCTCGAAAACAAGGGTGTGTCTGTGGGTGTGTTTGTCGCTTCAAGCAAGTTCTGTTTTAGAACTATTATAATTATAGGCTCTCCAACTGGCTGGGAAAAGCATTTTTTGGCAAATACCTGGTTTCGGTGATGCAAAGCGTGGCTGGTGATTCGTTATTTCACGGTGCTAATGCCGTGCGTGTAACAGCTTGGATACAAGATAAAACAGCAGGACGTCGGTGATATGCCAACGAAAAAATCAGGATGAACCGTGCGATGACGATTCATCCTGATGGCTGTGTTGATGAGCTGTGAGAAAGTCTGGTTGATGCGATTAGAGTTGTTTAACGAATGAATCTCCACCTTCCGTCACACCCGCGCAGGCGGGTGTCCAGTGGAATTTGCAATTTTCTACTGCATGCCACTGGATTCCCGCCTGCGCGGGAATGACAGAATCTAAGACGACATGGAGATTAATTGTTTGAACTGCTCCAGCTGTGCATCATGGTTTGGGTGTTACTCTTCGGTGCTCTGCTTTTTGTCTTTGCGAGCCTGGCGTGCAGCCTTGATTTCTTCGGGACTGATTTTCCCATCACCATCGGTGTCGATGGCCTTCTTGCGTTCTTCCATTTTGGCTTTGTGGGCATCGCGGGCGGCTTTGCGTTCTTCGTCACTGATCTTGCCATCGCCATCGGTGTCGAACTTTTTGAGCATTTCGGCTTTGCGCTGGGCGATCTTGGCTTCCATGGCCGCTTTTTCTTCATCGCTGAGCACACCATCGCCGTTGGTGTCCGCCTGTTTTTCCATGCGTTTGCGCATGATCTCTTCATGTTTGGCTTTGGCAGCGGCTTTTTCTTCGTCACTGATGACGCCATCACCGTTGGTGTCGATTTCCTTGCGTTTGTTTTCGCGCATCTCTTTTATCTTGGCTTTGGCGGCTTCGCGTTCTTCCTTGCTGATCTTGCCATCACCGTTGGTGTCAGCGATTTCCATCAGGCGTGCCTTGCGGTCACCTTTGGCCGGCTTTTCAACTGCCATGGCGTTGGTGGTGACGATCATGCCCATGGACAGGACGGTAAGTAACGACATTTTGGTCAGGCGAGTCATGTTTTATTTCCTTGTGTTGGAGGTGTGTTCGTTTCCTGAAACTGCAAGCCAAACGCACGGTGTTGAGGACTATTGCAAAGGGGTATGCGAAAATTGTGGGTCACGGAAAGTGGGGATAAAAAAAGGCGTCCCCGTTGTTGGGGACGCCTGGTGTGTTCTGAGGTGGCTCTCTGGGTTTCTTTGAGTTTATCTACCCTTTAAGATTCGGAGCGAGTAGGTAAACCCCTTGGAATTCCTGGGGCCGAGCGTTCATGCCATGCCCCACACTTACGTTGTGTTGTTATTTCTTCTTGGTAGCTTTTTTCGTTGCTTTTTTCTTGGCAACTTTTTTGGTGGCCTTCTTGGCAACCTTCTTAGCCGGAGCTTTCTTGGCGACCTTCTTCTTGGCGACCTTCTTCTTCGCTACTTTCTTCTTAGCGACTTTCTTGGCCGGTGCCTTCTTGGCAACCTTCTTCACGACCTTCTTCTTGGCGACCTTCTTGGCTGGTGCCTTCTTGGCAACTTTCTTCACAGCCTTCTTCTTGGTGGCCTTCTTAGCGACCTTCTTCGATGCTTTTTTCTTAGCCATGGGCTTATCCTTTCAAGAACGCCCTCAGAACATTTAACCAATTAAACGCGGTATGCATTTTTAAGTCAATAAAAATTACCTACCTTAACGCGAATTCTTATCGGCAATGAACGGTACTCAGCTTGAGGATTCGTTTAAATGTTCATCAAAGATGTTATCCGGCCATGCCTTTTTCTTTGATCAACAACAACACAACAACATCAATCCTCTTCTTCCTGTGGCTTGTATTGTGCAACAATCTGTTGTTGAACATGTGCAGGAACCGGTTCGTAATGGCTTAACTCCATCGTGTACGAACCCACGCCACCCGTCATCGCTTTTACTGCGGATTGATAGTTGGCAAGTTCAGCCAACGGTGCTTGTGCACGAATGCAAAGCATGTCACCGGGCAACGTGTCCGTACCGGTGATGCGGCCACGTTTACCCGATAAATCGCCTGCAATATCGCCCATGTTCACTTCAGGCACTGTAATTTCCAGGTCGACCAACGGCTCTAACACGGCAGGTCCGGCTTTGCTCACCGCCTCAATGAATGCACGCTTGCCTGCTGTGACAAAGGCGACTTCCTTGCTGTCAACGGGATGATGTTTGCCATCATAAACACTGACTTTGATGTCCTGCATCGGATAGCCTGCGATGCATCCTTGTTCCATCACGCCACGCACACCCTTTTCAATCGCAGGAATGAATGCAGCCGGAATCGAACCGCCGAACGTTTCATTGGCAAATTCAAAACCTTCACCACGCTGCTTGGGTTCGATGCGCAAATAAACTTCACCAAATTGTCCTGCGCCGCCGGATTGTTTCTTGTGTCGGTGATGACCTTCAGCTTTGCCCTGGATGGTTTCCTTGTATGCGATCTTGGGAGGTTCGGTGTCCACTTCGACGTTAAAGCGCTCTTTCATCTTCTCCAGAACGATGCGCAGATGCAGTTGACCAAGGCCATACATCACGGTTTGGCCGGTGGTGCTGCTGCGTTCGATGATCAAACAGGGGTCTTCGGCGGTCATGGAGGAGATTGCTTTGGCCATCTTGGTTTCATCACCACGACTCTTGGCTTCGATGGCAAGTCCGTCCATCGGTTTGGGGAAGCTCAGCGGACGTAAGTGAATGACTTCGTCTGCCGGATCGTCATGAAGCACGCAGTCAAAGTCCAGATCATCAAGTTTGGCCAGCGCGCAGATGTCACCGGGGATGCCCGAGTCGACTTCCGCGTGTTCCTTGCCATCAAGTTTATGTAAGTGTGCAACACGAATCGGCTTCTTGCTGTGACCGATGAGCAGTTGCGTGTCGTGATTGATTGTGCCTTGATGGATTCGGAAGATACCCATGCGTCCGACGAAGGGGTCGACGGTGACTTTAAAGACATGTGCAATGACATGCTTGGACGGATCGGGCTCTGCATGGAACTCCACAGCGTTTTCGTCTTCACCTTTGGTAAACGGCCGGGGGTTACCTTCCATGGGATTGGGTGCCAGTGAGACCAGAAAGTGCAGCAGGTCATCAATGCCTGCGCCGGTGGTTGCGGAGGTAAAGAGAATGGGAACCAGGTGTCCTTCGCGGAGTGCTTCTTCAAACGCACCGTGCATTTCCTCGGGTTTGACATCGCCTTCTTCAAGATATTTTTCCATCAGCGATTCGTCGACTTCGACGATCTGGTCAATGATGTTGGTGTGCGCTTCGTGGACATCGGAAAAATCGGCTTTGCCATCGGCTTTAAGCAGCACGTCGATGACACCTTTACCCCCATCACAGGGCAGGTTGAACGGCAGACATTCGTTGCCAAAGGTCTCGCGAATCTGTTCCACGAGCATCGGCAGGTCGACATTGTCCTGATCGATCTTGTTGATGATGATGCATCGGCAGAGATTGCGTTCCTTGCCGAACTGCATCATACGTCGGGTCATCATTTCGATGCCGTTGTGTGCATTGATGACGACCGCCATGGTTTCGACAGCGGGCAGGACGCTTAAGGCATGTCCCATGAAGTCGGGGAAGCCGGGTGTGTCGATGAGGTTGATGTGTTTGTCTTTGTAATCGCAGCTGACCACTGAGGACGAAAGGCTGTGCTGGTGGTGTTTTTCCAGCGGATCGAAGTCGCAAACCGTGTCACCGCGTTCGATCGAGCCCATGTTGCCGATTTTGCCGGTGTGCTTGAGGATGGCCTCGGTAAGCATGGTTTTGCCAGCCGAACCGTGGCCAACGAGCGCAACGTTGCGGATGTCCTCAGTGGTGTACTTAGGCATGATGACGTGTACCTCCGTATGGATGTGGGAAAGATTTGAATGTCGTGCGTAAAAAGACTTGCGTGTCAGTAGTATAAGCTTGCGCAAATTCAACTGCACGTAAATCGGCGAATCGGAGAAGGGAAAAGGCCGTTTTTGTCACTTTGATCATGTGCGTCCCGGCATGATTTTTCAAACACTTGCGTTCGGATACTACGTGATGTTAGGCATACAAGTTCTCGCGGTCTTGTGATTTGTGAAGCAATCTTTGTTGTTGTGAAAATCGGTTTGCGTTTTACAAAGCCGTGACCCTCCCGGGTTACGGGTGTCGGGGTGAGATGATGGTTAATCGACCCGTGCCGCAGGAGCGACACGGCTTTGAGCACACCCCCGACTGCCAGATCGACACCCATTTGGCGTTTGCAGGTCCCAACGTGGCAGGTCCGGCAGTGTTGAGCGGATTTTGAATGTTAATCAAAAAGGTTTTAACTGTCATTTTTAAAGTGCTTTACGTGTTGTTATGAAAAATGTCTGAAACTGGCACTCTGGCGCCTGCCTTGCAACATGACTGATGCCATGCAAAACGTGCGTCTGGACAGGTCGACTCGTTTGAACGTGCTGCTGACGGAAGACCGGCCGCGCGGTGATGGGCATTGGTCACACCATTTGCCCCGCCTGCTTGAGCCGTTTGGCGTGTACACCCACGTCGCCCACAGCGGACGCCAGGCCATCGACTTTGCCGAACGCAACCCGATTCATGCGGCGGTGGTTGACCTGAGCACCCCGATCGACACACCGGGTGTGCCTTCGACGGACGGGACCGACGGCATGTGGCTCATTGAGCTGCTGCGTCGCCTGCCCAACAAGCCGCCGTTTGTCGTGGTGACCAGCCCGATGGTGGATGACGCCCAGGTGTCCCGCGTCTTGCATCAGGCACTCAAAGCCGGCGCGTTCAGCGTGCTCAACCGACCGGCAAGCCTCAATGACGTGTTGACCGTCTTCCAGAGACTCGTCGACACCTGCTACGCCGGATCATGGCCTTCGCCACCGGCAGGCAACCACAGCTAACAACGGGGTCGGTTCGCGTGAATCGACTTTGAAAATTGGATATGAACCCGACCACAACGGTCAGAATATTTTGGAAACCGCAACGAACTTTAAAAGCGTTCAACGTATCAAAGGAGATTGAAGCATGAACGTGCGTCCACTCGGCGACAAAATCATCGTCAAACGTGTCGAAGCCCAGGAAAAAACCGCATCCGGTATCTACCTGCCCGAATCTGCCAAGGAAAAGCCCCAGGAAGCCAAGATCATCGCCCTCGGTGACGGCAAAGTCCTCGACTCCGGCGAGCGCGCATCCTTCCAGGTCAAGAAGGGCGACACCGTCCTGCTGAGCAAGTGGGGTGGCACGGAGCTGAAGATCGACGGTGAAGAATATCTCATCCTCACCGAAGACGACATCCTCGCCGTCGTTGGTTAATCGTCATTGATGATTGAACCACAGAGGCACAGAGACACAGAGCCGGATAAAACAAATTAAAAATCTGTCTCTTGCCTTTCTCTGTGACTCTGTGTCTCTGTGGTTAAAAATTGTCTTGAAACAAATTGAATTGAAACCCAATTTTTTGGAGGCCCAAAATGGCTGCTAAAAACATTAAATTCGACACCGACGCACGCGAAGCCATTCGCCGCGGTGTTGCCAAACTCGCCAAGGCTGTGAAAGTCACCCTCGGCCCCTCAGGTCGCGTTGTCGTCCTTGAAAAATCCTTCGGCTCACCCACCGTCACCAAAGACGGCGTGTCCGTCGCCAAGGAAATCGAACTGGAAGACGCACTGGAAAACATCGGTGCCCAGATGGTCAAGGAAGTCGCTTCCAAGTCCTCCAAGGACGCAGGCGACGGTACCACCACGGCAACCGTCTACGCCGAATCCATCTTCACCGAAGGTCTGAAAAACATCACCGCCGGTGCCAACCCCAACCAGATCAAACGCGGCATTGATGCAGGCGTCGCTGCCATCGTCGCTGAACTCAAGAAGCTCTCCAAGCCCATCAAGTCCGGCGAAGAAATCGCCCAGGTCGGCACCTGTGCTGCCAACCAGGACCGCCAGATCGGTGACATCATCGCTCAGGCTATGGACAAGGTCGGCAAAGACGGCGTCATCACCGTCGAAGAAGGCAAGAGCCTGGAAACCTATGTCGACCTCGTCGAAGGCATGCAGTTCGACAAGGGTTACCTCTCCCCGCACTTCGTCACCAATCCCGCTTCCATGGAAGTGGAAATGGATGACGCCTACGTGCTGATCCACGAAAAGAAAATCAGCTCCGCCAAGGACCTGGTTCCCATTCTCGGCAAGATTGCCGAAGCCGGTAAGTCCGTCGTCATCATCGCTGAAGACATCGACGGTGAAGCGCTTGCAACCCTCGTGGTCAACAAACTTCGTGGCGTGCTCAAAGTCGCAGCCGTCAAGGCCCCGGGCTTTGGTGATCGTCGTAAAGCCATGCTCGAAGACATCGCCACCCTCACCGGCGGCCGTGCGATCATGGAAGAACTCGGTATCGACCTTGAGAAG
>PAIY01000035.1 GCA_002704825.1 Phycisphaeraceae bacterium | reverse complement strand
GTTCCAAATAAGATTGTGAACGTAGTGATTTAAAGAGACTAGACCCGATGAGAGACTGAGACTACAAAAGTTTAAAAACTTTTGTAGTCTTTATAGGTCTCTCTCCTTAGGTCTATCTATCTGGAGCTAGTGATCATGCCCTGTACCATGCCTATGGTCTGAGCCACTTGTTTGATAATGCTTTGCGAGCAGGTCCTCTCCAAAATCATCCGTCAGGTCCCTCCATACTACATGCACATGGTTAGCATCATTCTGGGTGTTGTCGTACTCTATTAAAATCGTGGGGCCATGTATTCGGTAATAGTGTCGATCACCTAATTCCAGATCACCCGCCCAGGCAAAATAGAGTGATTCTAATCCTCCGGCGTCCATCACCTTTTTGAACTGTACTTTCGCGATGTCTTTTTCCATCATACCTAAATAGAGATCTAGAAGTGCCTGTAGATCTTTCTGCTGACTGGCATTCAGGGCATTGAACTTTATCCCTTCAAACTTTTCTAAGCTAGCCTTCCTGGCAGCCCCGGTCACTACTTCATCTGGTGCCTCCTTACTGATAATGGCTGTTTTTTGTTGTTCACTGGTCAGACTTTTAACAAAGGCTCTTCCCATATCTTCTTCTGCTCTCAACACCCTGAGTCCTTTCTTCTCACCTGAAGGCACTTTACCAGGGTTAGCACCCATAAAAGCTGGGGTTACTGAGATCTCATTAGAAACTGAAGTGAAATTGAATGATAGGTGGTGGCCTTCCATCCTCCAGCCCCAGGGCTGATCATCTGTAGGCGTTCCAAAAATGGAAAAGAAATACTTCTCAGGATCTCTTGTATCATCTGACTCCTTCCTGTTTTCCAGTATTTTCAAAACCCCTTCTAAAGACATCACACTCTTTGCTTTTGCTATTCCCTCATCACTTAGATAAGAAGCTAGTAACGCAAAAGCTTTCTCTCTTTGGTCTTGATTCATCTTTCGGAGATCAAGACCTTCTCTTTCTCTGGGTATAAAATGCCAGTTGAAGCGTTCTTCATCTGTAAACTCAAATAAAGCATCTGCCTTTAAATCTTCTGAAAGTGATTTGATAAAAGCATTTGCAGCTTTAACTCTTGGTGATTCTTTCTTTGGGTTTTCTGCTACGGAAGCTTTCGATTGCCCCTCAAATGGGGACCAAAAGTAAAGACCAAGAATAATGACAACGACTAAGGAAAGTAGTAATGTTTTTTTCATCTTTTTGGGAATTGGGGTGTTTAAAGACGTTAAGTTAAATCAAAATTTAAGTCTTATAGTAAAATCTTTTAGAATCCATCATCTTGTGGTACAGACTCAATTTCAATGGCTGGTTGATCTTGGGGTACAGGCTGCTCTTCTTCCTGAGGTTCTTCTGTTACAACCTCTTCTTCCGGTGTCTGATTTTGATCGGTTGCCGGCTCCTCCACAGGATTGTTCTGTTCTTCCTCTAATGGTCCACCGGAATCATCTACAGCATTTTCATCTGATAGATTTGAGGGATCCACAACTCCTGCATCCATTGCCGCCGAATCTTTGGCCAAAGGTTCCACAGGTGGTTTGGGTTTAGGTTCTTTATAGACTAGTTGCTCTCCAAACCATTTATTGTAGTAGGCTTGTTCTACATTGAAGTCATCTTTTGGGTCATATCCAAAAAGGAATCTTGGTTTCTTCTTCTCTGCTTTGGCAGGCTCAGCTTTTGCCAGAACTTCCGATTCCGGGATCTGAATTGAATCGGAAGAAACAACCCCACCTGTGATATCCACTGAAACACCTAAAGAATCCCCTTCAGAAGCTACCGTTAAAGAGGAGTCAAACTCGATATCTGCCAGCAAGCCTTCATCCGCCAATGGCTGGATCTCCTCTTCAGGTTCAGGTTTGAGAACATTCTCCATTGGAGCTGTTCTCATTCGGTAATTCTTAAGCCAGTAAGGTTCGTACTTAATGATACCATACTTGTTTTTCTTTACTTCCCTGATTGGCACCTTTAAGGGCTCAACATATGCGAAATAATCAACTTCACCCATTTTGGAACCAGGAATAGAATCAATAGTTAAGGTATCTGAAGATAATGCAACGAGGCTATCTTTCGTATTTCTCCGGTTCTCCAGATAACTAATTCTGTCCTTATCGTCCAATTCCCATAAATATGAAAAATAAGCCAAGCGAACAGAATCATCTAAAATATAGGTACTTTGAAAGGCAGGGCATATCACCTTATCCCTACATGATGATATAAAGAGGATTAAACACAAAATACATGTTAGTAGCCTCATAATTCGTGGCGGCGCCTGTTTGACAGCCTCTAAAATAGGACTATTTTAACTATCCTGAAAGCCTAAGTACTCAATTTTAAATTGTTGATATGATTATTTCAACTGCTTAACCAACTCTGAAATAACGAAACTTGTCCATTTTTGGTACCTCATCATAGGAGGATGAATACATTATTGAGATAAGATTTCTTCTCTTTGGCTTTTAGGTAGGCCTTTTACAACCATATCATAGGAATGATCTACCCATTGTAGTAACAGGTCATCTCCAATCATACCTGTCAGATCAATGGTATTCCAATGTTTCTTGTTCAAATGGTATCCCCCATTTACCTCAGTATACTGCTCTCTTAAGGAAACAGCCAACTCAGGGTCACACTTTAAGCTTACCCGATTAAACTGATCCAGTGGAGTGAGCGCAAACATTTTACCTGCTACTTTAAAAACCAAATTATCAGGTCCAAAGGGCAATTCTTCTGTAACAAGAGGCTTAGAAAGGCAGTAATCCCGAAATGATTCTATATCCATTTATTCAAAAGTAAATGAATCTATTTTTGAGACACAAACAATATTTCAGAATCTACTGATCACTCTTACGACCATCACTATAACAGCTATAAGAAACATAATGATGGATATTTTATTGATACCATGCATCATTTTCAGGTTTGTATCAATTGGCCGATTCGGGTCTTTCTTCCTAAAATAGTAGGTTAGGACTTCTTTCAAATTGAAATAATAACCAGCTTCCTTTTTTTCGTCCTTATTTTCTTGTTGATCCTTCATAATGTACTTAGTTCTTCTTCCTTTGGTTCAATCCACTTACCATCTTCCCTAATCAAATCAATGAGTTCATCCAACGCTCTTTCAAAAGGAACGCCTCTTTTCATTACCTCCTTACCTTTATACAATGTTATTTTTCCTTTTCCTGACCCAACATAACCGTAATCAGCATCAGCCATTTCACCAGGCCCATTTACAATGCAACCCATGATCCCAATTTTAACACCCTTTAAATGATCCGTGCGTTTTCTGATCATGGCAGTTGTTTCCTGTAAATCAAATAACGTCCTGCCGCACGACGGACAAGAAATATACTCGGTCTTGGTGATACGGGTCCTCGCTGCTTGCAGAATACCAAATGCCAATTGATTTAAAGATTTTGAACGGACAAATTCCCCTTGTGGATTCTCCAATAAAACCCCATCTCCAAAACCATCAATTAGCAAACCCCCGATATCAGTTGCAGCATTTACTGTCAGATTATCACCTTGTAATTCTTTGTAATTTTGCTGAATAATCAATGGAACCTGAATTTGGTTATTCATCAATTTCATAAATGTATTTCGAAATTGAATATAACCATGCGGATGGTCAGACTTACCAATCAGCACGATATTATTCTTGAATTTTAATTGATCAAGAAGCTCTTTGTTTAACTCATTAAGTTCAACATGAACAAAATTCAATTTTGAGTTTATTTTATCTACATTAAATAGCTGATTTACAGTAAGTAATGGATACTTATTATCGTTGTTTTTATTAGCTATCCATGTCTCATAATCCAGGATTTCACGCAATCCATTTGGCAACATAAAAGAGACTGGAGACTGTCCTGTATAAATGTAATCCGCGCCAATGTCATTCATGGCCCACTTATCTAACTCGGGCAAATAATAATGACCTATCGCATTCAAATCTTTCATCTTAACGACTGAATAACCTGATAGATCAGCAATGACCCTTGGAACATTCTCACCCCCAATATTTACTATCTCGTCAGATGTTCTCTTTTGATAATCAAATGGTTTATAATCTGAAAAATCTGCAGGCTCAAACGAGAATTGAGAGTCTCTTTCAGCTACTTTGTCAACCAATAACTGAGCTACCGGAGCTTCATGTTCAGGTTCTTCCGTAAGGGATACGCGGACAGTATCTCCCAACCCATCTTCAAGCAATGTTCCTATTCCAACGGATGACTTGATGCGACCATCTTCAGCTTCTCCCGCTTCTGTTACACCAAGATGCAATGGATATGGTTGTAGGTTTTCTTCATTTAGTTTTTGCACAAGTAACCTATAGGCTTGCACCATCACCTGAGGATTACTGGATTTCATGGAAATTACAATATCAAAAAAACCCTGATCCTCACATATTCTAATGAACTCCAATGCTGATTCAACCATTCCCAGTGGAGTATCTCCATACCTACTCATGATTCTATCAGATAGAGACCCATGATTCGTCCCTATTCTCATTGCAGTTCCATGCTCTTTACAAATATTGACGAGTGGAATAAAGCGTTCACGAATCCTGTCCAATTCAGACTGGTAAGTATCATCCGTGTATTCGATCTCCTCAAAGCGCTTCTTATCTGCATAATTGCCTGGATTTATCCGCACTTTTTCAACAATAGTTGCGGCCAATTCAGCTGCATTGGGAGTAAAATGAATATCAGCAACTAAGGGAACATCACATCCCCTTCTCCTTAATTCTCCTTTGATTTTTCTAAGGTTTTCAGCCTCCTTGATACTAGGTGCAGTAATCCTCACAATCTCACATCCGGTATTTACCATTCTCAATGTCTGCTCAACGGAACCCATAGTATCCATCGTATCTACTGTAGTCATAGATTGTACGCGTATAGGATTGTTACCGCCTATTGGCACATTACCAACATTGACCACACGTGTTTTTCGACGATTGTAGGATGTCAGGCTATCGCAAAAGTTGATCTTTTCTATCAATGGTTAATTCCTTGCTTTAAACTTTACACTCTGCTCTGCAAAATTAAACACATAACCGTGATAAAAGTTGTACTAAAATCAAAGATCCCCCAGTTGAGGTCGAATCAGAAGATCCTCTACTACAGATTGTGGGCTTAACTTAAACGTTGAGTAGACCATTTCTGCTACATCTCTCGCTTTCATAAAACGTTCTTCCGGAATATCAGCACCTTCCCAACTTGCAGTAAATGTTGCTCCTGGCAAAACGGATGTCACTTTTATTTTGGATTCCTTTAACTCCTCTCTCAAAACTTTAGACATACCATATAATGCGAATTTACTTATACAGTAAGATCCTCCGTTCTCATAGGCCATAATGCTTGCCGTTGAGCACATATTAAAAATATGGCCACTACCCTTTTTCTTCATCATTGGAACCAAACCACGGGTTACACGATAAGCACTATATAGGTTTGTATTGATCAGATGCTCAAGGCTACCATCACTTTCAGATAATATTCCTCCAGGCTCAAAACGTCCTGTATTGTTTACCAGAACCAGAACTGATTTACCGATCATCCTTATAAACTCAATAAATGACTCTGTATCTTGTTTTTTAGATAAGTCAGCAGTGTTGGTATGCACATTTACTCCAAACTTTGATTCTAATTCCTTTTTTAAGACATCCAGGTCATTCTCATTTCTTGAGCAAGTAGCTAAGGAATACCCCTGTTCTCCAAAAACCTCAAGGATAGCTTTCCCAATTCCTTTGGTTCCACCCGTAACAACCACCAGTTTATCCACATTTTCCATAATTAATACATTAAAGCGTATTTACAGCACAGACTTTAAATCGTTCTTATTAATTTGGCAAAACTAACATTCCCGGAGAAGAAAACGTTCATGGAGCAATTCGGTAAATTTTTACTATTTCTAGGTCAACTCTTTGTAAGAAGAGAAAATTTCACCACTTACGTTCGGTTAACTGTAGATGAATGTATTAAAGTCGGATACAATTCTTTGTTCATCGTATCCATTGTATCTGTTTTTATGGGAGCAGTAACTACCATTCAAACTGCTTTTAACCTGGTTAGCCCTTTAATCCCCGCCCCTGTTATCTCTTTGGTAGTAAGAGACATGACCATCCTTGAGCTAAGTCCTACCATTATTGCCATCATATACGCCGGGAAAGTTGGTTCCAATATAGCGGGTGAATTAGGAACCATGCGAATCACCGAACAAATTGATGCCCTGGAAGTAATGGGAATCAACGCAACCTCTTATCTGGTTTTACCTAAAATAGTTGCTTCAATCCTCATGTACCCAATGTTGGTTTCAATTTCCGGATTCCTGACCATTTTTGGTGGTTATGTTACCTCACTGGTTACAGGTGTAATGACAGGTACAGATTATGTTATCGGAATTAGAATGGAGTTCTTTGAATTCAATATATATTTCGCACTTATTAAAGCATTTGTTTTTGCCTTTCTGATTGCTTCAATTTCTGCTTTCAAAGGATACTTTACTTCTGGGGGTGCATTAGAAGTAGGACAATCCTCTACTGCTGCAGTAGTCAGTAGTTGTATTGGGGTCTTATTAGCGGATTATTTACTAGCTCAATTGTTACTGGGATGATAGAAATTCAACGAGTAAGCAAATCATTCGGAGATAATGATGTTATTCAAGACATCAGCGCCACTTTTGAAAAAGGTAAAACCAATCTAATCATTGGTAGCAGCGGAACCGGAAAAAGCGTGCTACTTAAATGTATTGTTGGTTTATTAAAACCTGATTCTGGCGATGTACTCTATGACGGCAGAGAGTTTACACATGCAGACAAAGAACTTCAAACGGATATCAGACGAGAAATGGGCATGTTATTTCAGGGAAGTGCTTTGTTTGATAGTATGACCGTGGAACAAAATGTTATGTTTCCGTTGAATATTCTTACAAAGATGAAATTACCAGAAAAGCTAGAACGTGTTAACTTTTGTCTGGAACGTGTTGGCCTGCAAAACGTCAACAAACTTATGCCCTCCGAAATCAGTGGAGGGATGAAAAAAAGGGTAGGTATTGCAAGGTCTATTGTCAACAAACCCAATTATCTATTTTGCGATGAACCCAATTCAGGATTGGACCCTCAAACCAGTATTTTAATCGACGAATTGATCAAAGAAATAACGTTGGAATATGATATCACTACGGTTGTAGTGACCCATGATATGAACTCCGTTATTGAAATTGGTGATAAAGTAATCTTTCTATACAAAGGCAAAAAACTATGGGAAGGCAGTAACAAGAATATCACAGACTCTAATGTAAAGGAATTGAATGACTTTGTATTTGCTAATAGAATGATGAGAGAATTTAAGTAGAACTAAATGGCAGAAATATTTCCACCATTTAGAATGATTATTTTAGCAATTATAATCCACATCTAAAAACCCAATTCCTGCTGGACAAGACGCATAATTACAGTTTTCAAATTCAACAACGCTTATTTCAAATTCATGTTCATAGCACTGTGAAAAACATTCATAGTTGACAGTAATTTCATCAGTGTATTGGCCACTATGAATATAAGCTGCTCCAGATGGTACAGACCAAACATAGCATGAACCTGGCGTAGGGCTCTGAATAGAATATGTCAGATACCCATAACAATTACCTACTGTTGTATAGCCTGTTATGGTTAAATTCTCCGGTGGTGGATCACAGGCTTTTACATTGTGTAATGGGGCTAAGTATGCTATTAGAAATAGCAATACTAAAGCACCTATTCCTGGAATAGTGTACTTGAGTGAATTAAATTTTCTCATAATTGGTTTTTATTGATTATAACTAAATCTAATAAACAACTTAGTTATATACAATTATTATTTCTTCAATCACTAGGTAAGCTGGATTACACCAAAAAATTATATTCCTGTTTTATTGATATATTTTTTTCCATTAGAATATTTTTACGCCCTTGAAATCCCTACCAAAAAATGTTTGGCTCCTTACCATCGCACAGGCACTTATTATGTCCGTCAATTCCACCGTTGTATTTGTAGGTGGATTGGTAGGAAAAGACCTGGCTCCATCAGAAAAGCTATCAACTCTTCCTGTAGCTATGCTTGTTGTGGGAACAGCGTGTGCTTCTATCCCTGTCACCCTCCTTATGAGAAAAGTCGGAAGGAAGCTGTCATTTATTTCGATTCTTATCTTTTCAATAGCTATTGCTATAACCACTGCAGTGTTTGTCTATAAAGGTTCCTTTATAGGTTTTTGCACGAGTATCTTTTTCTTTGGGGTAACCAGTGCCTGTGCCATGCAATTTCGATTTGCTGCTATGGAAAGTGTGACTACTGACCTGATTCCGAAGGCTGCCTCAAGTGTCTTAATTGGCGGGATTGCTGCAGCATTTCTAGGGCCTGAAATCGCCCTCATTGGAAAAGACACTTTTTCAATTCCATATACAGGATCATTCATTCTACTGGCTTTTTTATTCCTTCTCTGCCTGATCATCTTAATTTTTTTCCAAAACCCTGCAGTAGATCATTCTTCAAAAGATGCGCCCCAGCGAGCACTAAAAGAAATTGCACAACAGCCCGTATTTTGGGTTGCTATATTGAGCGCTACGGTAGGTTATGCAGTCATGTCTTTTATAATGACAGCCACACCTGTTAGTATGCATGTCATCGATGGCCATTCGCTGGAAAACACAAAATGGGTAATTCAAAGCCACATCCTGGCCATGTTTGTTCCTTCACTTATTGCTGCTTTAATCATTTCTAAGTTGGGGACAACAAGAATGATGATTACAGGGCTGGGTGCATATATCTTGTGTATTGGCATTGCGTACATGGGACATCACATTGGAAACTATTGGGTTTCACTTGTCTTATTAGGAATTGGATGGAATTTCTTATTTATCGGAGGTACCACCTTACTGCCTCAGTCCTATCAACCATCCGAAAGATTTAAAGTACAAGCGGTTAATGAGTTTGTTGTATTTGGCAGCCAGGCGATTGCTTCCTTGTCTGCCGGATGGATCGTCTTCACTCTGGGATGGGAAAGGATGCTTTTATTTACCCTTCCCATCATCTTTATGCAATTAATAATAATTGTAAAATGGGCACCCAAAAGGAATGCAGCTATTGGTTAATTATTCTAATTTTAAGGGTTAAACACATTAACCATTCTTAAGACCCCACTTTAAATGAAAGCTTTCATCTATAAGCCCTTTCTGATGATTTTGATCTCAGCAATGGCATTACCCTTTTCGGGTATTACACAACCTTACCATACCGGCGAGAATGCTGGTCAATATTTTGATATTCCTTCAAACTTTAAAAAACAAATAAAGCAGGCTTTACCTAAACAGTCTGCAACTAGCCCCAGAAAAGACCGCAAGCTCCTTATTTATACTTATTTAAAAGAAGATGCTCATAGTTCCGTTCCATATGCCAATTACGCATTTTACCAAATAGGTGAAGAAACTGGCGCTTATACAGCATATTTTAGTGATGATTCTACTGTATTTGAACCAAATAACCTTAACCAGTTTGATGCATTGATCCTTAACAACACAGCCGGCATACTTTTCCACAGTCCGAAAGCCCGACAATCATTATTGGACTTCGTTTACCAGGGAAAAGGAATTATTGGAATTCATGCAGGCGCAGGTGCTACTTTTGTTAAATATCCAAAATATGATCAATTCCCCGAATTTGGCTGGATGATGGGAGGCTATGAAAATGGTGGGCATCCCTGGCACACTTGGGAATGGATCAACCTGAAAGTAAATGAACCGGATCACCCTATCAACACAGGATTTACTTCTACTGACTTTGACATCAGTGATGAAATCTATCAGTATCTGAACCTATATGACAATGACTATGTGAGGGTGATATTATCAGTGAATACCGAAAAAACTGACATGAAAGACAGAAGACTGTTACCGGAAAGAAGACTCGACAATGACTTTCCAATTAGTTGGGTAAAGGATTATGGTAGAGGTAGAGTATTTAATTCCTCATTAGGACATCACCCTCATATTAACTGGGACATGAGAATACTCGAGCACTATATGAGAGGTTTTCAATATGCACTTGGCGACCTGGATGTTCCCACTACGCCAACCGGTAAACTAAATGCTTCCACAATAGCACAGGAAAAGACAGGACTTTCCCTTGGAATTGAGGCTTATACATACAAAGACAATACTTTTTTTGATGTAATAGACCATGCTAAATCTATGGAAATATGGAATGTAGGCGGATTGAATGTGCAAAAAGTAAGCAAAGAAATT